>NZ_QUJZ01000022.1:0-40026 GCF_003480845.1 Blautia sp. TM10-2
AAGACTGATCAGCTCTTAGCGGAATGCGTGGTCAGATGAGCCGGAATTTGCATGCCATAATCATACTCAACAAAATAACATAGTCAAAAAAGTTTAGTACTTAACTTTTTTAACTGACTATGATTCAGAGGAGGAATATTATTGCTACGCAAACCAGCCTTGTAGCTCAGCAGGTCAGAATCCGACAATGGGCAGAACAGATCCGGAATTGTCAGAACCGTCCCAAAGGGATGGATGTTGAAACCTGGTGTACCCAAAATAATCTTACAAAAGCCAACTATTATTACCGTCTCCGGCGTGTCAGGCAGATATGCCTGGATCAGATGCAGGACACAGAAACCACTGCTTTTGTGGAACTGCCCGCACCTGCACCAGATCCAAAGAAAACAGATACTCCAAAAGAATCCGGTACATGCATTTCGGCAGGAACTCTGCCAATGATCCGTATTAAAAATACCAGGGGACTGTCAGCTGAGATATTTTCCGGTACTTCACCGGAAATGCTCTGCCATCTCATAAAGGCTTTTACCCATGCTGAATGATGCAGATGCTTCCGGATTTAAAAAGGTGTATCTGGCGATGGGATTTACGGATCTCCGTCGTGGGATCGATGGGCTGGCAACGATCGTACGCTTTCAGTTTAAGCTTGATCCTTACGACAAAAATACACTGTTTCTTTTCTGTGGAAGAAGATGTGACCGGATCAAAGCACTGCTCTGGGAAGGCGATGGTTTTCTCCTTATGTACAAGAGACTCGATAATGGTGCATTCCGGTGGCCCCGTTCGGCAGATGAGGCAATGGCGATCACAGACGACCAGTACCGTATGCTGATGCAGGGGCTGGAGATCGTTGCACGCCATCCGATCTCTGAGCTGAAAGAGACACCCCGCATTATGTAGCCTGTGCAAAATGCCGAAAATAAAAAAGTACCAAAACTGTAAAAATGATGTGTATCAACCGGATGAAAAAGGTTATCCACAAACAGTCTTTTCTCATTCCATTTGTTATCGTGTGAATAGAAAAACTGTTGTGGATAATACATCTGAAAAGCTGTAAAACAACGGCTTTCCAGATGTATTATCCACCGTCATTATGACGAAAGCCCATATCTGAAGGATTGGCGGAAATACAAAAATTCTGTTATAATCGGAATCAGTATAAAGACAGGAGTTCTGGTTATGACGATCAAGTACACAAAAGAACAACTGAATAAGTTTGATAAGGATCTGCTGATAGAGCTTTTTCTTGGGATGCAGGGACAGATGGAAGAATTGTCCAGGCAAACGCAGGCCTTAAATGACAGGATGCAGCTGATGATGGAACAGATGGTCCTTTTCCAGAAGAACCGTTTTGGCAGATCCAGCGAAAAAATGGCGGATTCTGAACAGATACGTTTCATGGAAGTAGACGGGACTATCGTATTCTTTAATGAAGCAGAGGCAGTCTGCGACCTGGATGCACCGGAACCTGAGGACCTGGAATTGAAAGCACCCAAAAAGAAAAAACAGCCAGGGAAAAAAGCGGCTGACATAGCAGGGCTGACAGTAAAACGTATTGATCACTATCTGAAAGAGGAAGAACTGACGGCTGAGTTTGGTGAAAACGGATGGAAACAGCTTCCGGATGCCATTTCCCGATGTTATCAGTTCATTCCGGCCAGTGTCGTGATAGAGGAACATCATATCGGCGTTTATTCCAGTAAACTGGATGAACACATGATAAAGGCACCCCATCCCAGAAATCTGCTTCATGGAAGCCTTGTATCCCCGTCCCTTGCTGCGGCAGTCATAAATGGTAAGTATGTAAATGCGGTACCTCTCTACCGTCTTGAAAAAGAATTCGAAAGGTACGGGCTTGCCATTACCAGACAGAACATGGCGAACTGGATGATCCGTCTTGGGGAAGAATATCTGGGAACCATGTATGATTATCTGCATAAACTTCTGTATGATTATCATGTGATACAGGCAGATGAGACTCCTGTACTTGTAAATAAGGACGGGCGTCCTGCCGGCAGCCAGAGTTACATGTGGGTGTACCGGTCCGGCTTTATGTACCGGGATCGTCAGATCATCCTTTATGAATACCAGAAAACGCGTAATGCATCCCATCCCCGGGAATTCCTGAGGGATTACACCGGGATCTGTGTTACGGATGGGTACCAGGTATATCATACATTGGAAAAGGAGCGTGAAGATCTGAAGATCGCAGGCTGCTGGGTTCACTGCAGGCGCAGGTTTAACGATGCACTGGAAGTGATACCAAAAGCACACCGAAAGGAATCGATCCTGCATCTGATCATGAAACAGATACAGGCCATTTACCGGGAAGAGGGAAAACTGTCTGATTTTTCTACGGAAGACAGGCTCATGCAGCGTCAGCTTGTGGTAAAACCACTGGTGGATGCTTTCTTTGCGTACCTGAAACAGAATGAACCTAAAATTCCAAAGAACGGTAAAATACGGGAAGCATTTACATATGCACTGAACCAGGAAAGCTACCTGAAAGTCTTTCTGGAAGATGGGGATGTTCCAATAGACAACAATGCCAGCGAACGTGCGATCCGTGGATTCTGTATAGGGAAGAAAAACTGGGAGATGATCGATACGGTCAATGGAGCCAATAGTTCAGTGATCATCTACAGTATCGCAGAAACTGCAAAGGCGAATAACCTGAAACCTTTCGATTATTTCGAATATCTGCTTACGGAGATTCCCAAACGTGTAGATGACAAAAACACAGATTTTCTTGCAGAACTTCTGCCATGGTCAGATATGTTGCCCGAAAACATTAGAAAGCCGCAAAAAGCCAGCGGAAAATAAACAGACCGCAAAAGCGGTCTGCTATTTGTCAAGGTACTCGTATTCTACCGTTTACGAAAACATAGCGAAATAATAGGAAAATAAAAGCTTTCTTATTTGAAAATTCATTCGATAGAACATGCGAAAGAGAGGCAGAAAATCAATGGCGAATTATGATTATGAGATTGTAAATGGAAGAAAAATCCGCGTAAGACCAAAAGAAACCGTATCGGAGATCGACAAAAACGGCTATTTCCGCAGACAGCCGAATCACTTCACGACTCCGTTCGGCGACGGTGAAAACGATCTGAAGGCAGAAGGTAATAAGAGATACCGTCTCGTCTGGGCAAAGCTGTGCCACTGGTCCAACCGCGCGGCGATCGTAAGAGAGCTGGAGGGCCTGGAAGATCAGATTTCCGTCAATATGGTAGAACATGCCCCGCATGAGAAAAACCTTGGCTGGGAATACGTTTACAATGAAAACAACATCGACCCGGTGCTCGGTGATCAGTTCCTCTCTGAGGCGTATTACCGTGCTGATGATGATTACCAGGGAAGAACGACCGTTCCGGCGCTGATCGACACAACGACGGGAAAGGTAGTCAACAACGATTACAACTGGCTGACCACTTATTTCGAGGTCAACTTCCGCCCATGGCACAAAAAAGGCGCGCCGGAGCTGTATCCGGTGGAGCTGCGGGAAGAGATTGACAAGATGAATCTCTGACTCTTCGATAATATCAACAACGCGGTATACCGCAGTTCCTTCTCCAGAAGCAACGAAGGCCATTTCGACGGTGTGAACACCTTCTACGCTGCGATGGACCGCCTGGAAAAACGGCTGGAAACCAATCGTTTTCTCTTCGGTGATTACGTAACCGATTCCGATATCCGCCTGTACGTGACACTTGCCCGTCTGGACATCCGCTATACCGCACAGCTCGGCGAGACGAAGCGTCCGCTCTACACTTACAAAAACCTGTGGGGCTACGCAAAAGAGCTGTGGGAGATTCCGGCATTTGCACATCACACAGATTTTGCAGCCATCATCCGCCAGGGAAGAATTGAGGGAGAGGAAGACGGCTTCCGCGCCAGCACACACTACGATCTGGCACTTCCGAAGATTGACTGGGATGCACAGTGGAAGGTTTCGACCGAGCGCGCCTACCTGTCCTCAGACCCGACCCATCCGATCTATCTTGGAAACAACCGCAGATTCGACATCGACCCGACCTGGTACGATCTGGGCGCAGAATCTCCGAAAAAAGAGGAGAAAGAAACGCCGCCGTCCTGCGGATGCTGCTGCGGCTGATCAAATCATAGATAAAAAATAGAAAACACCGTTTCAGAGGCAGATTTCCAAAAGGAAATAAACTTCTGAAACGGTGCTTTTTTCCGACGCACAAACTGCAAAAGGAAAGGCATGAAATCCGCTTATCGTCCGAAATGGAAAAATCCCTTTTTTTCATACGGCTCACTCGTATACGAAACCAGCTCATATCCGATGTCCTTGATCTGCTGTTTCAGATACGGAATATCGAGCGGCGCTTCGCTGATGACAACGGTCTCGCCGTTTTTTGCAGAAGAGTTTACTTTCTTTGGAGAGCAGCTCTTGCGGACTACATCATTCATATGGGATTCGCACATGCCGCACATCATACCATCAATTTTTAAGACTGTTTTAATCATACAATACCTGCTTTCTTCCGGGAATACAGCGAAACGAAAGCGTGCCGGACTGTATTCCTGGGGTTTGATGAAAAATTTGAAATCACATACCCTATCGGGGTATCTAAAATATAGCGTGGATGAAAAGAAATGTCAATAAGCTGATAAAATATGATAATTATTATCATTTAAGAAGGAAAAATACGGTCATGGAAGGGCGATTCGCCGGCAGAACATGGAAACTTGCCGGAATCGCAAAGTTCGTGTTACAATTGGGACCGCAGAGCAAAACAAGAGAGGAGACAAAAATATGCTCTCACAGATGAATTACCGAAAAGAAACACAGCCCCACGGTGATGAGCTTTTTCCGCTGAGCATTCACGTTTTCGAGACAGACCTGCAGAGTACCGTGCGGGTGTACTGCCACTGGCATGAGGAAGTGGAGCTCTTTTATGCAGTAAAGGGCGAAGCTGTTTTTCATATGGATACCGAGACCTTTCTCCTGCGGGAAGGGGAGACCGCCTTTGTCAATGCAAACCGTCTGCATGAGGTAGAGGGAATCGACGGACAGGAATTTACGTTTCTTGCCGTTGTATTCCAGCCGCGTTTTCTGTCCGGCACATCGCTTGACCGGATCCAGCAGCAGTATATCGAACCAGTGCTGTCCTCCGAGATCCGTTTTCCATCCAAGACAGAGCGGGGGACACGCCTTGCAGAAAAAACGGCACAGGCCATGCAGGAGATCCGAAATCTGCAGGAAAGAAAAGAACCGGGCTGGGAGCTGCTGTTAAAAGCGGAACTTCTGAAAATCTGGCAGGGATATTACAGTGCGGCAGAAAAGAACGGCGGAAAAACGGATGCCTCGACGAATTACCGTGTCAGCAGAATGAAAGAGATCCTCACATACATGAATGCTCATTTCTGTGAGGATCTCGAAATCGCGGAACTGGCGAGCCAGTTTCATATGAGTGAGAGCGCTTTCTGCCGCTTCTTTAAGTCGATTATGCATATTTCCGCCGTGACGTATGTCAATAACCTGCGGATTGCCGAGAGCTGCCGGCTGCTGCTTTCCACCGAGGAGGCGATCAGCAAGATTGCGAGCGACTGCGGATTCCGAAATATCAGCTATTTTAACCGCGTCTTCCAGGAACGCATGCACCAGACGCCGGGGCAGTTCCGCAGTTTATCCGCAGAAAACCGTACTGCGATATAAGATTCGGAACTTATGCAGGCTTCTGCGATCGGAATGCACGCCGCAGGAAGAAAAGTCCGGTCATATCAGCCAGTGCCCAGCCGATCGGAATGGCGATCCAGATTCCGGCAACGCCAAGCGCCGTGGCGGAGAAAAGGTATGCCAGCGCCACACGCATGCCAAGCGAAATGACGGTCAGAACAACCGACATCTCGGCGCGTTTGACAGCGCGGTAATACCCGTACAGCAGAAACAGCCATCCGATGCCGAGATAGAACGAGCCTTCCAGCCGCAGGTACTGTACGCCGATCGCGATGACCTCCATTTCTGATGCTTTCACGAAAATCTGCATCAGCGGATGCGCGAACAGATTGACAAGCAGAGAAATGACGATGGAAAAAGCAGCGCTCAGTGCAAAAGCATCTTTCGTGCCGCGCCGGATCCGCTCGTGATTTCCGGCCCCGTAATTCTGTGCGGTGAAAGTGGAGTAGGCATTTCCGAAATCCTGCACCGGCAGATAGGCAAAGGTATCAATTTTCACCGCGGCCGCAAATGCCGCCATGACCGCCGGACCGAAGCTGTTGACGAGCCCCTGTACCATTAGAATGCCGAAATTCATGACCGACTGCTGAATGCAGGTCATCGAAGAAAGATTCAGAATCTCTTTTAAAATGGAATGGCTGAAACGCCATTCTTTTTTTGACGGCAGCCACATGCGGCAGCGGAGCAGCACATAGAGCAGAATACCGACGGCGGACACATACTGCGCAAGAACCGTAGCGAGCGCCGCGCCTGCGATGCCGAACGGCAGTACAGCGACAAAGAGCAGATCCAGTGCAATGTTCAGCACAGCAGAGACAGCGAGAAAAATCAGCGGCACAGAAGAGTTTCCGAGCGCGCGCAGCATACAGGAAAAGAAATTGTATACGGATGTTGCAATAAGGCCGGCAAAGATAATCAGAAGATACGTCCGCATGCCGGGACGGACTTCATCCGGGACGCGAAGAAACGTAAGGATCGGCTCGATGCCTGCATAAACAGCGAGATTCAGCACGAGCGTAACGGCAAGGATCAGCAGAAACGCGTGGAGAATCGAAAGTTTTAAAGAAGAAAGATCTTTTCGTCCCTGATAAATCGAAAAGAGCGCACCGGCGCCCATCGACAGGCCGAGAAAAATGGAAGTCAGAAACGTCATCAGCGTATAGGAGGAGCCGACGGCGGCGAGCGCATTGCTTCCGAGAACGCGTCCGACGATCAGGGTGTCGGCAATGTTGTAAAACTGCTGCAACAGATTTCCTGCGATCATCGGCAGGGCAAACAGGATAAGAGAGCGGGAGATTTTCCCGCGGGTCAGATCGTAATACATAAAGAAACTTCTTTCCGAACATAATTATTAATATTATAACATAAAAAATCAAAAAATGTCAATTTGCAGGATGAAGTGTACAAAAATGCAATTGTCAGAAAACTTCGAAAAATCGAAGTTTATAAAATTTTTACAGATTTTGGGACACGTTCTGTAAAAAAACGGAAGATTTTCAGTTGATTTTTTTGGCCTTTTATGTATAATTAGAGTAGAAGAGGCCGGCTGGTCCGGTTTCTTCTAAAGGATACCTTCAAATTTCTGCATTTTGCAGAATGAAGCAGTATTACTATCAAAGGAAAGAGGTTAATTACAAGATGGCACAGATCGATTTAACAAAGTATGGCATCACCGGTACCACAGAAATTGTGTACAACCCTTCTTATGAGCAGTTATTTGAGGAAGAGACAAAACCAGAGCTGGAAGGCTATGAAAAAGGCCGGGAGACAGAGCTTGGTGCAGTTAACGTTATGACCGGTATCTATACAGGCCGTTCACCGAAAGACAAATACATCGTTGTGGACGAGAACTCGAAAGATACTGTATGGTGGACTTCTGATGAGTACAAAAACGATAACCATCCGGCAACCCAGGAAGCATGGGCAGCAGTAAAAGAGATCGCCAAAAAAGAGCTCTCCAACAAAAGACTGTTCGTTGTAGATGCATTCTGCGGCGCAAATAAAGATACCCGTATGGCTATCCGCTTCATCGTTGAGGTAGCTTGGCAGGCACATTTCGTAACTAACATGTTCATCAAACCTACAGCAGAAGAGCTTGAGAACTTCGAGCCGGATTTCGTTGTTTACAACGCATCCAAAGCAAAAGTTGAGAACTACAAAGAGCTGGGTCTGAACTCTGAGACAGCAGTAGTATTCAACATCACAAGCCGTGAGCAGGTTATCGTCAACACATGGTACGGCGGAGAGATGAAGAAAGGTATGTTCTCCATGATGAACTACTATCTGCCGCTGAAGGGCATCGCTTCCATGCACTGCTCTGCAAACACAGACCTGAACGGTGAGAACACCGCAATCTTCTTCGGACTTTCCGGAACAGGAAAAACAACTCTTTCCACAGACCCGAAACGTCTTCTGATCGGTGATGATGAGCACGGCTGGGACGACAACGGAGTATTCAACTTCGAGGGCGGCTGCTATGCAAAAGTCATCAACCTGGACAAAGAGTCTGAGCCGGACATCTACAATGCAATCAGACGTGACGCTCTGCTTGAGAACGTTACCGTTGATGCAGAAGGCAAGATCGACTTCAATGATAAGAGCGTAACCGAGAATACTCGTGTATCTTATCCGATCAACCACATTGAGAACATCGTTCGCCCGATTTCTTCTGCACCGGCAGCTAAGAATGTTATCTTCCTGTCCGCAGATGCATTCGGCGTACTTCCGCCAGTATCTATTCTGACACCAGAGCAGACTCAGTACTACTTCCTGTCCGGATTTACTGCAAAACTTGCAGGAACCGAGCGCGGAATTACCGAGCCGACTCCTACCTTCTCTGCATGCTTCGGCCAGGCATTCCTGGAGCTGCACCCAACCAAATATGCAGAAGAGCTTGTTAAGAAAATGGAGAAGAGCGGAGCAAAAGCATACCTGGTTAACACAGGCTGGAACGGAACCGGAAAACGTATCTCCATCCGTGATACCCGTGGAATCATCGATGCAATCTTAAGCGGTGCTATCAACGAAGCTCCGACGAAGACTATTCCGTACTTCAACTTCGAAGTTCCGACTGAACTTCCGGGCGTTGATCCGGCTATCCTGGATCCTCGCGATACCTATGCTGATGCTTCCGAGTGGGAGACCAAAGCACTGGATCTGGCTGAAAGATTCATCAAGAACTTTGCAAAATATGAAGGAAACGCTGCTGGTAAAGCACTCGTTTCCGCCGGCCCGCAGAAATAAATTTTCTGAATTGATCGAAAGGAAGCCCCTGACATGAAAGTGTCAGGGGCTTTCTTTTATGAAAATATCTGGAGAAATAAAATAGTTCCCTGCCCGAAAGTACAGACTGATGGGACAGGAAACTATTTTACAGCACACTCTAAAATAATACAAAAAATTTCAGCACCACAGAGCGTGAATTGTTGCGTCACTGGTTTTCGCCGTACCCTGATACGCCTTCAAAATAGAAAATAAGGCAGATCAGCAGGACAAGAGCAGTTCACGTACCATTTCTGCATCAAAGGTAACAGAGGAAACATGGTTGACTTCTATCTGATATAACGCATTTGCTGCGATATGCTCAGCAGCCTGCTCAAGATCACGAATACCGCTTGTGTTTTCGTGGCAGGAGATTACGGCATCGAGTCCTTCCGGTGTCAGAATGCATTCCTTTTCTTTCATACCGATACGTTTTAACACCTTTGGAAGTGCATAGCGGGAGAAAATGATTTTCTTTTCTTCCGGTGTGTAATCCGGAATTTCAATCACAGCGAAGCGGGACATCAGCGGAGCACTGATCTGGTCCTTGTCGTTTGCGGTTGCAATCGGGTATACACCGACGGTCGGGATCATACATTCGATATAGTTATCGGTAAAACCAAGATTATCAAGAAGGGTCAGCAGAACATCTGCCGGGTTTCCGTTTCCTTTGCCGGAGGCAGCCTTGTCGAGCTCATTGATGATAAAGACGAGATTGGATTCACCAGCCATGGAAAAAGCATCCATGATGATTCCCGGTTTTGCGTTTGCGTAGATGCGGGAACTTCCGGTCAGCTGTTCCGGGTCATTAATCGAACTCATATCGAGTGTTGTCCACGGTAATTTTAAGATACGTGCAACGGCATAAGCAATCTGCGATTTTCCGGTTCCGGCAGGACCGATCAGTAACAGACCATAGGCCGGCAGCGTATGAGTCCGGTTAATCTGAATGATGGTTTCGATAATTCTCTGCTTCACACGTTCCATGCCATATAGTTCTTCATCGAGGATCCGGCGTGCTTCCACTGGATCAATGGCTTCAAAATAGTTGCTTTTCCATTGAATATTCATCATCATGGAGAGGGCGCGCTGTGCGTGACGACGTTCTTCGGGAGAGACTTCGTGGGAACGGGCAACAGCGAGGTTTCGACGAGCCCAAAGGCGGATATTGTCCGGCAGCGTTCTTCCGGCACAGTTCATAAAATCAGTGATGGATTGGATGCTGGTGAGCTTCATGCTGTCACCGGTTTCCTCCTGATCCTCATCCTCAACTTCTTCTTCCGGTGCATTGCTGGCGAGGAGACGCTCAATCATAAACTGTAAAAATCCATCCTCAGCCGAAAGCTTTGCGCCGCCACCGAAAGCGATCTCGCGGATTTTGTAAACTGCATAACCGTCGGATGTTTGTGTACCGGAAAGGCGGACATTGATATGGTTTTCACCGAGCCATTTTAAAAGGCTGACAAAACGGGCATCGATCTGAAGAATGTCGGCAATGAAGGATTCTTCTTCATCTTTAAATTCAAACGAGGTCCGTTTGGATGGGTTTGTGAAAATACCGCAGGGATGATGCGGGAAAGCCTTCTCTTTTGTATCCAGAATTAGGATCGGCTGATCCGGAGAAGTAAACGGTGCGTTTGTGCGGAAAACAGTATACGTACATTCGGAAACTTTTGTTTTTTCCGGGGAATTGCTGAAATCAAAAACGGGCATGACAGAACCTCCTAATAAAAATAAGTGCTTATTGGTACAATAAAAACAGTGTAGCACGAATTAAAAAATCCTGCAATCAATATGCAGAATTTTGTATTTTTATGCTATAAAAATGTTAGGCAGGCGGATATTCGCAATGGAAGCCGGGGACTTGCTCGATTCGGTTAAATTTTCGGATGGCGTAAAAAAGCCCTCCGGACAGGATCACGCTGCGGCGGAGGGGAATTATGTCATCAAAGCAAGCTGCCGTAAGAAAGAAGCTCGCAAAACAGAAATCTTTCTTACACTGAAAAAGGAATAACATCAGGAAACAGCATTGGCTTTGTGAAAGTTCGGAAGCTGTACCAGCACGATCGCTGCAAACATCAGAATACAGCCGGAGAGCTCGCGAGCGGAGAGAGCCTGATGAAGGAGAATCCAACCGGCAAGAACAGAAAAAACGGATTCCAGGCTCATAAGCAGAGAAGCTGTGGCAGGATTTAATCCTTTCTGCCCGATGATCTGCAGGGTATAGCCAACACCTGAAGAGAGAATTCCGGCATAGAGAATCGGCATCCAGGCGTGCAGAAGATCGGAGAAGTTTACGGTTTCAAAGAGAACCATACAGACAGCGGACAGGATCGAACAGGTAAAAAACTGAATGCAGGACATTTTGATGCCGCTGACAAGCGGAGAAAAATGATCAATAACCAGAATATGTACGGTAAATCCGAGCGCGCAGGCAAGCACAAGAAAATCTCCCTTCTGCAAAGAGAAGGAGCCGTCTGTCATACAGAGCAGATAGAGACCAGCGACGGCAATAAGAACTGCGAGCCAGACCTTCGGCTGTACACGCTTTCGGAGAAAAAAACCGCAGACCGGAACAAGTACGATGTAAAGTGCGGTGATAAAACCGGCCTTTCCGACGGTTGTGTACTGGATGCCGATCTGCTGCAGAGTTGAGGCGACAAACAGTGCGATGCCGCAGAGAATACCGCCCGCCCAGAGCGTTTTTGGCTGTGTGCCATTTTCTGACGAAGCATCCGGCGGTAGGGTTCGCTTTTTACGCGAGGAGAAAAAGACAATCAGCGGAAGAAGCGTAAGTCCGCCGAGCAGGTTTCGTGCCGCGTTGAACGTAAAAGGTCCGACATAATCCATACCGGTCTGCTGTGCGACAAAGGCAGAACCCCAGATCGCAGCGGTCAGAAGCAGAAGCGCTGACTGTCGGTACTTATGAGAAACAGTATTCATAATAGAAAAAACCTCCTGAAATTGATACGATATTCATCATAGCACAAAGAGATGGAAAAAGCGAACGGAAAAATGTCGGAAAAGACGGAAAAATAGCACAAATAATCATAATGACGAAATAGTGCAGATGTTGCGAAAACGGATATGTGAAAAATGAGCAGAACAAAGGGAGTTAAAAAGAGTAAAATGAGCAATTTAACCAACATAAAACAAAAAAAGAACACCAAAAACAAAAAATAGACACTGTTTTTCTAACAGTCTTTGTGTATAATGAATTCATCAAGCAAGAACGAAAACCTTAAGGAGGTAAAAAGTATGAAAAAGCGTAACATGAAAGTCCTTGCACTGTTAATGACAGTGACAATGGCAGGAACGATGCTTGCCGGATGTGGAGACAGCGGAAGCACAAGCACTAGTTCAAGCGGAGGAGCAACAGCATCCTCCAGCGGAACAGCAGATGCATCAAGCGATACCACAGCAGCATCTTCCAGCACAGCAGATGCTTCCAGCGAAGATACCACAGGTTCAGATGATGTGGTAGGCGAGCTTCCAAGAAATGAAACTCTTTACTTCGCAGGACAGCAGTGGGGTACCGTCAATGATTACAACCCAATGTCAGCAAACTCAAACAATGCAATGGTTATAGCACAGGGCGATGCTTCACGTGTACTTGTTTATGAAACTCTTTATATGTGGAATCCACTGGATGCAAAAATGTATCCGTTGCTTGCAGACGGAGATCCGGTTTGGAACGATGCCCGTACCGAAATTACCGTTAAGATCAAAGCTGATGCAAAATGGAATGACGGCACACCGGTTACTGCAAAAGACGTAGCAGCTACCTATCATGCACATGTAGATTACAATTCTTCTACCGGCGCTGAAATGAAGAGCTACATTGCAGATGTTGTTGCACAGGATGACAGTACCGTAGTATTCAAACTGACAACGGATGACTCCGGCGAAGCAGTTAACCCGGTTCTTGCGGAAAGATATCTGCCGATGCTCTACATCATGCAGGAAAATTATTTAAAGACCGTAGCTGACAGAAACAACAACGATGCTGAAGCAATTAAAATGGATAAGATGGACGATCTGGTAACTTCCGGACCGTACAAAAAATACTTTGACAATGACCAGAACGTAGTTCTGATCCGCGATGATAATTATTGGGGACAGGCAGATTCCATGTGGGGTAAGCTTCCGGTTCCGAAATATATTTCTCACCCGATCTTTAAAGATAACGCAGCAGCTACCACCGCATTCCAGAATGGTGATATTGATGTGGCACAGATATTCATCACAGACCTTCAGAAATTGTGGTTAGAGCAGGATCTTCCGATTTCTACCTATGTTGATGAAGCACCGTATCAGCTGTGTATGACAATGCCTACCCTGTTCTTTAATACAGAAGTAGAAGGACTGGATCAGGTAGCTGTTCGTAAGGCAATCGCTATGGCAGTTGACTACGATCAGGTTATTTCTTCAGCAATGTCCGGACAGTCTCCTACCTTCGCAGATGTTCCGCGTTCTGTCATGAACCCGACCGATGCTGAGCAGGCTATGGTGGATCAGGATGCCTTAAAAGAGTATCAGTGGTCCAATGCCGATGTAGAAGGTGCTAAGAAGCTTCTGGACGATGCCGGAATCGTAGACACCGACGGAGACGGAATCCGTGAGTACAACGGAAAGAACCTTTCCTATAAGGCTGAGTGCCCGACAGGATGGTCTGACTGGAATGCAACCCTTGAAATCGTAGCAGCAGCAGGAAAGAATATTGGTATCAACATTGAGACCTACTTCCCGGAAGCAGCAAACTACAGCACGGATTACAGTACCGGAAACTTCGAAATCACCATGCAGTCCGGCCCTGGTACATCGGTTGCCAACCCGTACATGAGATGCCGTTTCTTCATGAGCTCTGATTACAACGATCTTGAGGTTAACTTCAGTGGTAACTTCGGTCATTATCAGAACGACCGTGTAGATGAAATCCTTGCAGCAATTCCTCATGAGACCGATGATGCAAAACTGAAAGATTACTATACAGAACTTTCCAAGATTATGCTGGAAGATTGCCCGTGTGTACCGCTGATGTACAGACCGCAGGTATTCCACGAAGTAAACGAGTCCGTATGGACCAACTATCCGCAGAAAGACGATGGAACCAATGTTCCTCCGATGGACTGCACCGATGGTTATGGCGTAGCAGCACTGTACAATCTGGAACTGATTGACGGCTGATTTGCCAAACAGAAAGAAAGCACACACTGAATTGTAACAGAGGCGGCCGGAGCCGGGGTGCTCCGGCCGCTTTTACAAAATCAGAAGGAGGGTTCCTCTATGAAAGGAATGAAAAAGTATTATACGCAGAAGATCATGTGGTATCTTTTGACGTTAGTCTTTGCAGTGCTGCTGAACTTCATTCTTCCGCGTCTGATGCCGGGCGATCCGGTTTCAACTATTGCGTCCAAATCGGTAGAAGGTATGACCGATGCGACTGCAATTCAGAAAGTATATGAAGACTATGCAGCGAAATTTGGTATTAACAAACCAATGTATGTCCAGTTTTTTACCTGGGTAAAAAATGCACTTCGCGGTGATTTCGGCATTTCTTTCAGCCAGTATCCGCGTACCGTATCCGATATTATTTCCAGTTCGGTTCTGTGGACCATATGTTTACAGCTTCCGGCCATTATTGTTGGATGGATTCTTGGTAACCTGCTTGGTGCAATTGCAGCTTACATGAAAGGTGTTTTCGACAAGGCAATCCTTCCGGCATTCCTGTTTATCAGTAACGTACCTGCCTTTGGTATGGCAACCGTACTTTTATTTGTTTTCTCACTGAAATTACATATTGCACCTGCAGCAGGCGGCTATGCGAGCAGTATGATTCCGCATATGAGCCTTGCTTTTATGAAATCTGTGCTTTCACATTACCAGTTGCCGTTCTGGTCTATCGTAATCATCACGATCGGCGGCCAGGCTATTGGTATGCGTTCAATGTCAATTTATGAATTGAATGCCGACTATGTAAAATACAGTCGTTTCCTTGGAATCAAGGATCATACGATTGTGAAATATGTGTTCCGTAACGCAATGCTTCCGCAGATCACCGGTCTTGCAATGTCCCTTGGTACCATGATAGGCGGTAACCTGGTAGCTGAGATGGTATTCAGTTATCCGGGACTTGGAACAACGATGCTCTCAGCAGTTACCGGCCAGGATTATCCGTTGCTTTCTGCCTGTACGTTAATCATTACTATCATGGTTCTGCTGGCCAACCTGCTTGTTGAACTTCTGTATGCAGTCATTGACCCACGTGTCAAAGCATCCCAGCAGGATTAGAAAGGAGAATACGCTATGAAAAATACAATCAAACAGATTTTTCATTCAGGAAAATTCGTGACAGGATTTGTAATCTTCTTGGCAATTCTCCTGACTATTATCATCTATCCGCTTGTTGTGGCAAAAGATCCGCTGGCAATGATCGGAAACGGAAACTTTTTCAAACCGGGTACCTATCTTTCGATTCAGGACACCGTAAATTCCGGCAAAACGTATAAGATGAATGTTGATGCAACCGCATCCATCGTTGAAAGCAAACTGACAATGGACAACCGTTCTATGATGGCAGAATGGCTGGAAAAATACGGCGGTGTAGATGCCAGTGAAATCGATGTTACCGATGCAGAAGGTCTGATTGCTCTCTGGGAGGAAAAATATGACCCAAATGCAGAACAGAAAGGCCTTATCGCAGCAAAAAAGAAAAAATATCAGCGTCTTGACAACGAAATCGACGGTATTTTAGAGGATGTTCCAACCATTATTGCCGAGAAAAATGAAGAGACCGGTGAGCTGGAAGAGGTTCAGAGCATCGACAGCAAGCAGTACATCAATGAAAAAGATGTCATTAACCGTCAGAACTTTGTTCTTGGTACAGATAACTTTGGTCGTGATGTTTTGACTGAGCTGATCTCTGCAACAGGTTCATCCCTGAAAATTGGTCTGGTTGCGGGAATCATTGCAACTGTGATCGGACTGTTCCTCGGACTTCTTGCAGGTTACCTTGGAGGTTTTGTGGACAACCTGATTCTGTTCTTTACCAACTTGTTCACCGTTATCCCATCCTTCGTTCTCCTGATCCTCATCTCCTACAGCGTAGGTGAGTCTCAGAGGGGAATCATGATGGTGGCACTCCTGATCGGAATTACCGCATGGCCGTGGACAACACGTTCTGTACGTTCCCAGGTTATTTCTCTTCGAAACCGTGACCATGTAAACCTTTCCAAACTGTCCGGCCACAGCATGCTGCGGATTGTCCTTACCGACATCCTTCCGTACGTTGCATCCTACGTTGTTATGGCCTTCATTCTCCAGATTTCCTCCGGAATTCTGGCAGAGGCACAGCTTTCTATGATCGGACTTGGACCGGCAACCACAAAGACTGCAACACTTGGTCTTATGATGCAATGGGCAACCCAGTACAATGCACACTTAAACGGTGCATGGTGGGCATATTTCCCGGTTATTCTTGTAATCGCACTTATTTCATTCTCTCTTAACCTGATGAACACCGGTCTTGACCAGGTATTCAACCCGCAGTTAAGAGACTAAGGAGGCAGCTATGGGAAAAGTAATGCTGGAAGTAAACAATCTGAAAACGAAATATGTAACTCGTTTTCATGAAGATGTATACGCCGTAGACGGAGTCTCCCTGAAGATTGAGGAGGGAAAATCCCTCGGTGTAGCAGGTGAGTCCGGCTGTGGTAAATCGACGCTGGCACTGTCCCTGATGGGCTATTATTTCGCACCGCTTCACTACATCAGCGGCGATATTATCGTAGATGGAAGAAAAATTTCCGGAATGAAACCAGACGATGTCCGGAAAAATATTCTGGGCAATGAGATCGCCTACATTCCGCAGGCAGCAATGAATGCTCTGAACCCGACACAGAAAATCATCCGATTTGTAGAAGACGTTATTCATGCGCATGATCCGAAAATGCCGAGAAAGGATATTTATGATCTGGCAAAAGAACGTTTTCAGATCTTAGGCCTGCCGGAGGAGGTACTGCAGAAGCATGCGGTTGAGCTTTCCGGAGGTATGAAACAGAGAACCGTTATCGCAATTTCGACCATTCTTTCTCCGAAGGTACTGATCGCCGATGAGCCATCGTCCGCGCTGGATGTAACTTCCCAGAAAATGGTTATTAAAATGATGCGTGATCTGATGGAAAAAGGATTTATCAAATCCATGATCTTCATCACACACGAGCTGCCGCTTCTTTACAACGTAACCGATGATATTATGGTTATGTATGCTGGACAGATTGTAGAAAAAGGTACCGCAAAAGAAATGGTATTCGATCCGCTGCATCCATATTCCAAAGGTCTGATGGGATCGATCATCGTTCCGGAGGAAGGTGTAAGAGAACAGAAGCTGACTGCAATTCCGGGAACTCCGCCAAACCTGAAGCATCCGCCGGAGGGCTGCCGTTTCGCAGACCGCTGTCCTTATGCACAGCCAACCTGCCGCGGTATGAAACCAGAGGTCATCGAACTGCCGAACGGAAGAGAGTACCGCTGCCTGATGTCTGAGAGAAAGGTTCGGGAGGTGTATGCAAATGCGTGATGGTAAAGAATTAAAACCATGCCTCTCCGGAAGAGGCGTAACGAAAGTGTTTGGCTTTGGCGATGCAAAAACGGTCGCTGTAGACCATGTTGATTTCGATTTTCATGAAGGTGAATTTGTTTCTATCGTAGGAGAATCCGGATCCGGAAAAACAACCCTTTCGAAGATGTTGCTCGGGCTGATCAGCGTAACGGAAGGTGAAATTGATTTCCAGGGTAAACCAAGAGACATCTCGAACGGAAAGAAGAAAAAAGAGTACTGGAAGGGAATTCAGGCGATTTTCCAGGATCCGTTTGCTTCCTACAATATGTTTAAACGTGTAGATTCTGTTCTGCTGGATTGCATTAATATGCGCGGTGACAAGAATCTGCCGAAAGAAGAAAAAGAACGTCTGATGACAGAGGCCTGCAGCTTTGTAAACTTAAAATACGCAGAACTGACAAACAAATATCCATTTGAGCTGTCAGGAGGCCAGATGCAGCGACTGATGATTGCACGTATTTTCCTTCTGAAACCAAAGATTCTGCTTGCCGATGAGCCGACGTCTATGATTGATGCCTGCTCACGTGCAACGATCCTGGATATGCTGCTGAAGCTGCGTGATGAGATCAATATGACGATTATCTTCATCACCCACGATATTGGTCTTGCTTACTATGTATCCGATAATGTTTATATTATGGAGCATGGAAAATTTGTGGAATCGGGACCGGCAGAAGAAGTAATTCTTCACCCGACAGCAGCGTATACCAAACGTCTGATCAGCGATGTTCCAAAGATTTATGAACCGTGGGATCTGACAACAGTATAACAATGGTACGAAAGCTGTTTCCCTGGAATCATGCTTTGCGTCATATATGAGTCTTGCGAAAAGAGAGACGGTGCACGGAAAAAAAGTGTACCGTCTTCTCTTTTTGTCAATAATTTTTCTGAAAAAATTGCTTTTTAAAGAAAAAACTGGTAAAATTAGTAAGGTTACAGAACCGAAAAGAAAACTGGGGGATGAAAAATGCGAAACTGGTTTCGCGGACTGAAACTGAACCAAAAATTTACCGTAACAACGTTGATCTTTATTTTTATTCCGCTTTTTGGCATGATGTGCTTTGGGTTTAGGAGTATCAAAAAGAATGCCATAGATCATGGGGTAAATGAAGCAGTAACGGCAATAGATCTTACCTGTGCGGAGGTGAATGCAAAAGCGAATGCCTGCTCAATGGTTGTAGATACGCTGCAGGAGTATGAACCGTTGGAAAAATATCTTCTTCATCTCAGGAGGGGAGAGGAGATCTCGGAGAGCTATTATCAGCAATTTCGAAACAACAGCATCAGCATAATCGATAAAATGCAGGAGGCAATGCCAGATCTGTACCAGATCCATATTTTTGCCATGGCAGATGGTTTTCTGGAGCAGCAGCCGATCCTGTATCAGAAGGAAAAGATGAAAAACTGCGCCTGGTACCGAAGCTATCAGGGCGGTGGACAGTGGTTTTTTGACATACAGGAAAAAAATATTATCTCCGGTACAAAAAAAGAAGGTTCCCATTTGATGACTTATGTACGGGAACTGCGGGATCAAAGCGGAGGAAGGCTTGGCGTGATCGAGGTATCCATGCGTATGGCAGACATATTTCCCGAAATTTATCGATCCGGTGACAGCAGCTGGGCCTGCTTTGTTGATGAAAATTGGAATTTATATGACTGCGGAAAAACAGCGGCAGCCTGCAAATGGCAGTCCTATCGGGGGCTGATTCTGTTCCGGGCAGGAATCCGTGACAGAAAAGAGAGTCAGCAGAGCGCGGTGATTGACCGGAAAAACGTTGCAATTGTGCTTCGGAAAGTCGATAAACTCAATGGAATGTTTGTAACACTGACCAATTTGGATGATGCAACCGGAAACATGATCAAACAGCAGCAGAGAATGCTGCTTGAATTTGCCGGCTTCGGGCTGCTTCTGATTGTGGTGGTCAATCTGATTGTGCGTGGCCTGCTGAAGGAGTTTTATGACGTCCTGTGTGAGATGCGTCAGATTGACAATGGAACAACAAAGATAAAGGTTTGTTACAGCGCAGAAGAGATGCGGGAAATGAGCTATGGTATCAACGGAATGCTGGAGAGAATTCAGAAACAGAACGAGGAAAGCATCAAAAGGGAGGCAGCGCTGAAAGATACGGCAATCCGGGCAATGCAGAACCAGATTAACGCTCATTTTATTTATAATGTTCTGGAATCCATTAAGATGATGGCTGAGATTAATGAAGAGTATACGATTTCCGATGCGGTAACAGCACTTGGTGAAATGCTGCACTACAATATGCGCTGGAATAAATTTCTGGTAACCGTTCAGGATGAGATGAATTATATTCAGAACTATGTGGAACTGATGAATCTGCGGTATGATTTCACAATTACATTATCTGTTCAGATACCGGAAAATTTGTATCGGCAGGATATCCCCAAGATGTCTCTTCAGCCGATTGTGGAAAATGCAATCACACATGGAATTGAGGAGCTGGATGCAGACGCCGTCATTGAAATCAAAGGAATAGAGCATGAAAAGAGCTTTGAGATTGAAATCACAGATTCCGGAATAGGCATGTCAGAAAAGCAGCTTGCAATTCTGAGACGTAAACTAAGAATGCGCCTGAATTCAGATACACAGCCGAAACATGGAATCGGGCTTCGGAATGTACAGGACAGAATCCACATTCAATTTGGAACAGAGTATGGACTGTCAGTTTATACAAAAGAGCATTGCTATACGAAGGTGAGCATTCATCTTCCCATCACGAGGGGGAAATATTCTCCGATGGATCAAGAGGGTGACGAGAAAGAGGAAGAAAAAGAAAATGAATACACTGCTGGTTGTAGAAGATGAAAAATTGATTCGACAGGGAATCGTGGCGATGATCCGGCGAAGCAGCGTGCCGGTGGAGGAGATTCTGGAGTGTCGAAACGGAGAAGAGGCATTGGAGATTTTGAGAAAACAGAGGGTGGACGTCATGTTCACTGATATCCGTATGCCCAAAATGGACGGTCTGACACTGGTCAACAAAATGGAGGAGCTGTCACAGAAACCTGTTGTTATTGTTTTAAGTGGCTATGATGAATTTTCCTATGCGGTTGAAATGATGAAACATGGAGTTCGGGACTATATTTTAAAACCGATCAAGCGGGAGACGATAGAACAGCTTCTGGAAAATCTGGAACGAGAGCTTTCGGAGACCCGGGAAACGGAAGAAGAGGAAGAACGGTGCTTTTTAAATCAGCTCCGTTATCTGATGATGAATGCAGAAATGGCCGAAGAAAAAGAATGGATGGATATGGAAAGCAGGATCCGGCGCCACATCGGAAACGACAGCTTCCGGATCCTGCTGACCAGCAAGGCAAATGGGGAACGGTTTTCGAAATGCAGCGGAATTCTGCTGGAAGGCGTAGAAGGAGGAGTTCTGTATCTTCTGCCGGAACCGGAGGCAGAGCGGATCATGAAAGAAAAAGATGAGAGATTTTGTCTCGGAGTGGGAAAAGAACATCGTTCTGTGATGGAAATTCCAGAGGCATACCAGGAAGCACTGCTGGCCCGGGAAATGGCATTTATACAGAAAAATCCTGTGGAAGAATATCAGAAAAAATGTTTTGAGGAAAAGCCGGAGCTGGCACAGTTTCAGGAAAAATTTATTCTGCAGGTGCCAACGGACCGGGCAGATACTGTGCTGCGAAAAATGCGGAACTGGTATTTTGAGGCGGCGCATCAGAGGGTCTCCCCCTATCAGCTTCTGACAGTGACGGAAGCAATCTGCAAAGAACTGGATCTTTTTTACCGCATGCCGGAAAAACAGGAAAAATGTCCGCGTCCTCTGCAGTACCGTGATGCAGATCTGTTTCTGGATGCGTTTGAAGAATGGATACACGTTTACAGGGAAAGCCTGAAAAGTCAGACAGCCGGAAAAGAAAAAATGGAAGAGGCAATTTCATATATTCGGGAAAATTATGCAAAAGATCTGAATATGGCGATGGTATCTAACCATATTTGCATGAATTATTCGCTGTTTTCAGCAGCGTTTAAAGAACATACCGGTGTGAATTTTGTGAACTATCTGAAGGAGATCCGCATTGCGGAGGCAAAGCGTCTGTTGATTCAAACAGAAGATAAAATTACGGAAATTGCCAAACAGGTTGGATTTGAAAATGATAAGCATTTCATGAAATCATTTAAAACGGCATGCGGCGTATCACCGTCTGAGTTCCGAAAAGATTACAAAATGGTTTCCAACGGAAAGGGAGGACAGGATGAGTAAAGAAAAAGAAACCGGAAAAGAGAAGGGAAGAATCCGCCAGCTGGCGCGGTATTACATTCCATATAAGGGATTGTTTTTTACCGACATGTTTTTTGCAATGCTTGGAGCAGCCATTACACTGGTGATTCCACTGATTGTACGGTATATTACGAGTACGGTTGTGGAAAAGCCGCTGGAGCAGGCAACGGGTGAGATTATCCGCCTAGGTATTCTGATGATTGCTATGGTTCTGGTTGAAATGTACTGTAACTTTTATATTGCCTATTACGGCCATGTGATGGGGGCGCGGATTGAGCATGATATGCGGAACGAGATCTTCGGCCATTATCAGAAGCTTTCGTTTGCTTTTTTCGATAACCAGAAGGTCGGCCATCTGTTGTCACGCATCACAAGCGATCTGTTCGATATCAGTGAGCTTTTACATCATGGGCCGGAGAATATTGTCATTTCGTTTATCAAACTGATCGGCGCGATGATTATTCTGTTTGTGGTAAATCCGATGCTGGCATGTGTGCCGCTTGTGGTTATTGTGGTGATGCTGCTGTTTGCGTTAGTGATGAACAGCCGCATGAAGAGTGCATTCAAGGAAAACCGCCGCAGAATTGCGGATATCAACAGTCAGATCGAGGACAGCCTTTCGGGGATCCGTGTTGTCAAATCGTTTGGAAATGAGACAGAGGAGATGCGAAAGTTCAATGCGGGAAATGACCGTTTTGTCGATTCGAAGAAGGTCAGCTACCGCTATATGGGAATTTACAATTCGGGAATGGGAGCCTTTTCGACGCTGATTACCGTTATTTCGCTGATTGTCGGCGCATTGCTGATGACAGGTGGGAAGCTTGGGGCGGCCGATCTGGTTACCTTTCTTCTGTACATCAACAACTGCACAGATCCGGTGAAAAAGCTGGTGAACTTTACGGAGCAGTTCCAGAATGGTTATTCCGGTTACGAACGTTTCCTGGAAATTATGAGCATCGCACCGGACATCCAGGACAAGCCGGATGCACTGCCACTGAAGAATGTGCAAGGAGAAGTAACCTTTGAAAACGTTTCGTTCCATTATGAGGAGTCGAAGGAGAATGTGTTAAGCAATGTGAATCTGCATGTCCCGGCAGGAGACTATGTGGCGCTGGTGGGCAGCTCCGGCGCCGGAAAGACGACACTCTGTTCTCTGCTTCCGCGTTTTTACGATGTGACAGAAGGAAGGATTCTACTGGATGGAAAGGATATCCGCGATGTGAAATTGAAGGATCTGCGCGATGAAATCGGTATTGTGCAGCAGGATGTGTACCTGTTTGCGGGAACGATCATCGATAACATTCGCTATGGCAGACCGGATGCGACCGACGAGGAGGTCATCCGCGCAGCGAAAGCGGCCAATGCACATGAATTTATCATGGAGCTGGCGGACGGCTACGACACCGATATCGGCCAGCGCGGCGTAAAACTTTCCGGTGGCCAGAAACAACGGCTTTCCATCGCCCGCGTATTCCTCAAAAACCCGCCGATCCTGATTTTCGACGAGGCAACCTCAGCGCTCGACAACGAAAGCGAAAAAGTCGTCCAGAAATCTTTGGAACTTCTGGCGAAAGACAGGACAACCTTCGTGATTGCGCACCGGCTGTCCACAATCCGGAATGCAAAGCGGATTCTGGTGCTGACGGAGAATGGAATTGCGGAGGAAGGCACACATAAGGAACTGCTCGCGAAAGGCGGGATTTATGCGCATTTGTATGAGATGCAGTTTTGATGAAAATTTCATTAGTATGACAGAAAGGCAGCGGAAGAGAAACCGCTGCCTTTTTTGACACTTTCTTATTTTCTTCATACTCTATAAAGAACAGAAAATGAAAGAGGAACATGGTATGGATTCATCCCGTATGAATCGCGGCTGCTGCGGTGCGAACAA
Organism: Blautia sp. TM10-2; assembly: GCF_003480845.1. Lineage (NCBI taxonomy): Bacteria > Bacillati > Bacillota > Clostridia > Lachnospirales > Lachnospiraceae > Blautia > Blautia sp. TM10-2. The sequence goes on from NZ_QUJZ01000022.1 coordinate 23,748, forward strand.
TATGCAGAACCGCCGCGCCGCTTCAAACAATATGGAACTGAAGATGGAACCAAGGAATTTCCCGCGGAAAATGCAGCATGTAGATCATATGATACCTGCAATGGCGTACGTTCCGATGCAGCGGTTTGAACAGATCTATGATCTTTCCACTGCATTAAAAAATGGAACCTTATTTCCGGAACTCTGTAAACCATTCTGTGGAAAGGGAGGAGGAGAGTGCCTATGATGCCGCAGATGCCATCCCGTGAAAAGCTGCTCGCCTGGATTGATCAGGTCAGCTTTGCTGTTGTTGAAATGAACCTTTACCTCGACACCCACCCGGAGGATGAAGATGCACTTGCCTTTTTCCGGGAAAAAGTGGAGCTTCGAAAAGAAGCACTGAAACAGTACGCCGAACAGTACGGTCCGCTCACGATCGATACCGCCAACGACCGCATGAGCCGTTCTTTCGAATGGGTTATGCAGCCATGGCCGTGGGAAGTCAACCGGAAAGGAGGGTGCTGACGGATGTGGAATTATGAAAAACGCCTCGAGTATCCTGTAAACATCACGACACCAAACCCCAAAATCGCCCAAATTATCATGAGTCAGTACGGTGGCCCGGAGTTCCGTACCAGATGATACGGAAAAATCCAGTGTTTATGCGGGTTTGCGGACTTTCGGAACAAAAATCAGGAAACGAAAAAGTCGAAATACATGGTTCCGGAAGCCTTTTCATAGACGATACGATCCACGATGGAGCGGAGCAGAAGTCCTTTTTTCTCGGCTGGTTCCTCTGGATTTTTCAGAATATCATTGATGTTTTTTATCTCTTTTCGGAAATCTTCTTTCGAGATTGTTTCCGGCGGGGCGGCGGGCGTAAGAACGCGGTCCAGTTCTTCCTGCAGGCTCTGTCGTTCTTCGGCGAGCCTTTTTTTGTTGGCGCCGTATTCTTCCAGCGTATCAATCCCATTTTCGAAAGCAAGTTTAATCCGGGATTCCCGCATGGATAAGTGATCCAGTGCCTGTTGGAGGCGGGCAACGGTGTCATCCTTTTCTACGTCCAGCGTTTTGTTCCGTACCGTGTAGGAAAAATCCGCACCGGCAAGAATTTCATCGAAGTACCGGAAGACGGTTCTTTCTGCCTTTGCCACGGTGATCGAATTGGAAACCTTGTGAAGCCCCTTTGCATACTTCCAGCACTGGAAATAGGGACAGGAGGTATTTCCGGCCGTTACGGTAAGGGTAGCGCCGCAGACGGGGCATTTTAAGAGCCCTGACAGCCAGTGCTTGCAGGCGGACGGGTTCCGGCTCTTCGGGGTTCTCCGTCGGGCGTCCATGCGTTTAATCCGGTTGTTGAAACGTTCCCGGTCAAGCCTGGCTTCGTGCGCACCTTCGAACGATATCCCGTTCCAGATCACAGTGCCGGCATAAAAGGGATTCCGAAGAATCCGCTCCACCGACCGGCGTTCCATGAGATTGCCGCGTTTGGTGTGATATCCCAGTTCGTTACAGCTCCGGGCGATCGCAGTGGGATCGTGATTTTCCAGATCGTACTGATCCATGATGTACTTGACGATCTGATATTCCGCTTCGTCAATCACAAACGGCTTGCCGCCGCCCACGGCCCGGTATCCAAGAGAGGGCGTTGCCTGGTAGCCATGTTTCAGGGCCTTTTCCTTCATTCCGCGCATAACCTCACCGGAGAGACGGATCGAGTAGTATTCGTCCATCCACTCAATAATACGCTCGATCAGCGTGCCGAACGGGCCGTCAATCAGCGGCTCGGAGATGCTGATTACATCAATATTATTCTTTTTGAGGAGCGACTTGTAGACAATGGATTCCTCCTGGTTGCGCGCGAAACGGCTGTATTTCCAGACCAGAATCACGTCGATCGGGTGAGAGTCCTGCTTTGCAAGGGCGATCATCTCCTGAAACTTCGGCCGCCGGTCCGCATGCCGGCCGGAGACGGATTCCTCAAAGATAAACTCTTTGGCGATGACAATCCCGTTTTTCTTTGCGTAGTCCAGAAGCAGACGCTGTTGCGCATCCGGAGAGAGTTCGGTCTGATCCGCGGTGCTGACGCGGATGTAGAGAGCACCATTTTTAAGTGCTGACATAATATCACCTTCTTTAAGTTTTCAATTTTGAATATAAGAAAAAACGCCAAAACAAACGTTCTGCTTGTCTGACGTTTCCGAAGATGATACAATATGTTTTGTCGAACTGGTATCATTCTTCGGAATGTTACTGAGCCGTCCTGGTGTTGGCGCACCGGGGCGGTTTTTTATTTTAGTCTAAATTCTGTATAGCGTAATCGGCTTCTTCGGCGGTAAACTGTTCACCGTATTCAGAAGTAAGCTGATCGCGGATCGCTTCTGGCGACATATCCATATTATCGCGGTAGTCTTTTGCGGTCTCGAGCGCGTTTTCGTTCCAATCGGCATTTATATTGTCGACAGCGTACTGCGCCTCTTCAGCGGTAAATTTTTCGCCATTTTCAGAAGTAAGCTGATCATAGAGTCCAGCTTTCGACATATGCATTGTTTCGTTATAGTTTTCTGCTGTTGCAAGCGCGTTTGCATTCCAGTCGGCGGTCATATTGTCAACTGCATACTGGGCAGCCTCAGCCGAGAACTGGTCTCCATATTCAGAGGTCAACTGATCGTAGATACCAGCTTTTGACATGTGCATTACTTCGCTGTAGCTTTCCGCTGAATTAAGAGCTGATGTGTAGTCCCATGGAACACTGGAGTCTTCGGATTCAGACTGCGTACTTACGGCTTCTTCGGTCGGAGTCGGGGTAGCCTCTTCCGTAGGTGTTGGAGTTTCAGTCTCACTGATGCTGCTGAAAGCAGTAGACGAAGAGCTTGAGGAACTCGAGGAGCTGGAAGCGGTTGACGATCCGCAGGCAGTCAGCGAGGAAGCGGTAAGGGCAGTTGCCAGAATGAGGGTTATGATTTTCTTTTTCATAGACATTCTCCTTTTTGAAATGTATTTTGTGCGGGATACAATATCCCATGTATATACGTTTAACAATTCAAAAAATTACGGATTAATTAAAGTTTATATATGGTTTCCCACTTAGCATCTGTGATTTTTTCTACTTTTTTTACAGATAATTTTCCACCTGATTTAGCTAGATGTATCATGAAACCATGTTTTTTTTGCCAAAAAATTAAACGAGCTTTGCCGATGCTTCCGTCTTGCATATAATGAATTTCCCCGAAATAATCTTGCGGAGGATTGAGATCTTTATGAGAAGCATATGCGTAATGGAGGGACAAAGGATATTTAGACAATTTACCCGTTTGCGTGTAAGGACATGCTTCATAAAAAGTAAAATCTGTAGAATACAGAAATTTATTCGTATCTATGGATAGACGATTGCTCAAATGAGCTTGTTTAAGAGCAAATGAAATGAGCTTATTTAGTTGTTTAAATTCTTTTTCAATTAGGACTTTATCAGACGAAGGAACTGTTATAATTCCATGGTTTAAGCTACTCGGTATATTTCTGCCGACAGGCAGTATAACAGGAGAAGAAGCATCAGGAACTCCAGAATATCTTGGTGAAGGATGTCTTTCTTCGATAACGGATGAGTGACGTTGTATTGCTAAATTCCCTTTCGGGGTTGGCTTATTTAATTCGTCAAGATAGCCATTTCTTTTTAAAAATGTTTTTTCTGCTACGAAGTCAATTCCATATTCATATTCAAAATATGCAGGTGTTTTTTTATTACTGTATTTTTTTAACCAATATAGCATATAAATATGTCCAGGCAACAAACCATCGGAGTAGCGTTTCATCATTGATTTAGAGACAAGGGATTGCTGAGAAAACGTTTTGGCCTGTTCAAACCAATTAGTATTAAGCTCACGGTCTTTGGAAATAAAAGGCATTTCTGGATAATCCTTGTAATATAGATCATAAATTTTTTGACAATAGTTATCACTGGCTTTTGCTGACTGAGAAAAATTTATTTGCTCCGGGAAAATAGATTTATTATCAAGTCGTTCATGGGATAGAGCTTTTTTTATTTTAAAAAGATCGAAAAATCCCATATTATCACCTCAATTTTATAATTTTTTAAAAACAATCAAATTCGGTATGAAATATATAACATAATTATCAATAGATTTGCACATTCCATATTTACTCTGGTAGTAAACCAGACATTCATTCAGATATTTCTCTGTCACATTAAGATATTCGGAGATCTCATACCGATTTTTGCATCCGTGTTCGTATGCTTTAATTAAACCAAGTAGGCCAATCTGTTTATCATATCCCCAAGCCCTTGCCCGAAGTTCCTGCTTCCTATTGGAAATGTCGCTTTCATCAAGGATATTTCCATACGTTGTATGATAATGTCCAAGTTCCTCAGCTAGAACGCAGGCCTTTTCAGATTGGCTTGATAGCCCTTTATGAATAGCAATTCGATTATTGCAAATACGTCCGTCGTAGCCTGGAATATCTTTTTCTTTTACAATCAAATTCATGGAATCTGATTCCGTTAGTAATTCTTCGTAAGTCAAATAATCACTCCCACTCTTTAGGATCCATCATAATATCGTCAGCATGCTTTTTCTGCTCTGGAGTAGCACCAAGGTCATGAGCCGCATTCAGGAATACTTCGTCTTCCATACGCTGCGTAGTCAGAAGATTTTCTATATAAGAAAGCCCTTTGTCTTGATTCGATGAATTCAGTTTTCGATATGACTGGATCAAAGATTTTTCCTTTTCGGTATTGCAATAGAGCTTAGAAGAGACAACAGAACCTTGCCGTTCCATTGGAGCATCGAAACCCATCAGCCAAGCTTCGTTTACATCGAGAGCGATGGAAAGAGCGTCGATATTATTCTGACGTGGCTTGTACTTTCCTGATAAATAGGAACTGAGTTGTCCTTTATCAATATGTGCCTTTTCCGCCAGCTCCGATTGTGTTAATTCGCGTAATTCAAGAGCAATTTTAATGCGATCTTTTATTTCTGCTTTTTTCAAAATGTATCCCTCCATTTCTTAAAGAGTTCTTTAAAACGAATTATAAAGCAAGGTTGAGAAAATATCAATATATTTTTATAAAAATTGAGAAAAACTTAAAAAATGTATTGACATACGAGCGGCGCGGTGCTATCCTAAATGCAGTTGAGAAAAACTCAACCGGAAAGGAGGAGGAAAACGAATGCCACACTCTTATGATTACAGAAAATTAAGAGGAAGAATAAAAGAAAAATTTGGCACTCAAGCAGAATTTTCAAAGCGGTTGGGAATTTCTGAAGTGTCTGTGAGCAATAAGCTTAATAATGTGGTCGACTGGGGTCAGGAAGAAATGGAACATGCGATTTCTGTACTCGACATCCCAGAGTCGGATATTCATGCTTATTTTTTTACTCACATAGTTGAGAAAAGCTCAACCGTATAAAATTAAAAAGGAAGGTAAATTAAATGGAGAAAATGTTGATTCCTATTAATTACGACATGGAACAACCAACCGTGTCGGCGAGAGATCTGCACAGCGGCTTAGCAATCAATACGAGATTTAATGATTGGTTTTCACGTATGACAGAATATGGTTTTGAAAGCGGAAAAGACTTTTACTCAAAAATGAGTAAAACCTCAGAAATAGGTGGCAGACCAGCAGTTGACTACCAGATCTCCGTAGACATGGCCAAACAGATCTGCATGATCCAGAGATCCGAAAAAGGTAAACTGTACCGTCAATACTTCATTGATCTGGAAAAGGCCTGGAACACCCCGGAGCAGATCTTTGCCCGCGCCCTGAAAATGGCAGATCAGAAGATCGAGAAGCTGAAAGAAACCAACGCCGGTCTGCTGGAAGATGTCGAGCGCATGCGTCCGAAGGAAATCTTCGCGGATGCGGTGAAAGCAAGCACCAGTTCCATCCTGATCGGAGATCTCGCAAAGCTCCTGCGCCAGAACGGCGTGGATATCGGGCAGAAAAGATTGTTCGAGTATCTGCGAAACCATGGATACCTGATTAAAAGAAAAGGTTCCGACTGGAACATGCCAACGCAGAAGTCGATGAACATGGGCTTGTTCGAGATCAAAGAGAGTACGCACATTGACGGAAATGGCTGCAACATCGTAACCAGAACGCCGAAGGCAACCGGAAAGGCACAGATCTACTTCGTGAATAAATTTGTAGGAGGGATGAGCGATGACGATAACGGAGTGTAACAGTCCGGTAGCTGAGAACATTGCACGGATCATCGCTGAAAAAGGGCTGAAGCAGGTACATGTTTCTGAAAAGGCCGGATATAGCGCACACGGGCTGAGCGATATGCTTAACGGACGGAAACTGATTAAAGTAAGTGATTTAGTCCGCATCGCAGCGGCGCTTGAGGTTGATGCGAAGTGCCTTCTGTAGCACAAAAGAAAGGAATTTGTTTGAAAATGAATTATGGTTCATTTATAAGAGAACAGGCAATAAAAAATCTGCTATCTTCACAAGCGAAAATAGCAGAGACTGGGAATGCAAAAGGGCTTGTTATATTGTCAAAATTCATTTTAAAGATTTCGCACCAGTTTGATAACGAAATCTTGGAGTTGGGGTTTGAAATAAACAACAAGAATTCCGAGTATCCACCAGATGAAGGTAAATAGGACATTGCATATCTTGTAAGCGGTAACTTCAGAGGATATTCCAATATAAGACAGTAATGATTTTGGAAGGAAAACGATTAAATCAATCCAGTAAAACGGATTAAAACTATCAAGCATATTTTTGCGGAACACGCCTTCTGCCTCTTCGAACATGTTTAATACAGTGACAGAAAATTCGGTTCGTGTGCTCGGAAACATAGAGAAGGTACTTACATTTCCCGAAACAATTTTTCGATTTCCGATATGCTCGGATACAGGGATTTTTATATCTTTGACATGAGCTTTTTCAAACAAGGAAAGTACTTCTTGACGATAGAGATTCATATCGCTGCGTTTATGCTCAAGAAATTCAGAAAAATATGTTTGTAGTTTTTTGATTCTAAAATAATGCATTAAATTTGTAAGAAATTTATATGCAACAACTAAAAGAAATAATGCTAAAAAGCGCATGGTATTGTTTATCCTTTCGTGTCAATGATGTCTTTAGCAAAAGTCCCACAGGAAGGACCAGTTCCCGCGGGACGCATAGCAAAAAACAAATTTGCAACTACATAATAGCTCAAAAATGGTTACGAATCAATAGAAAATCATTACGGAGCCGGGTTGCATACGATAAGGAGATAAGGAAGAGGTGATGCCTTATGAAAGAAATCATGGTTGTTACTCGGATCACGATCGGAGGACAGCAGTATACGGCAGAGGAACTTGGAGAAGAGAAAGTAAAAGAGATTGTCCGCCAGCGGATGGAAGCCGCGGTGGAGTCGATGGGGTATGAAAGGACGCAGAAATGAAGAGATCAGATAAAACGGCGCTGGCGATCGGCGCGGTTGGTACATGGATTTACATCGGCGGCGTGGATTCGGATCTGTGGGGCCGCGCCGCCCTGGGAGCAGGGATGTTTCTTCTTGCGCTCGCTGGCAAGAAAATCGGCGATTACGTCGATGCCTGCCGCGAGGAGCAGGAAGAGCGGGAAGAAGAGCGCCGGGACGCAGTGTTTGCGGCGTGGATCCGGAGCGGATCGGTGAAAGAAGGAGGAGAATGATGCAGATTGTTGAATATACGGAGGCCGTGGATCTGACGATGCACGGAATGCGTGATGATATCTACGTCATGCATCCGGTTGCCATCAGCAGTATGACCATGCAGGATGTGCGCGCGGCCGCTGAGGCTGGTGCTGTGTTTGCGGTAATGCAGACCAAGTCGGAAGAACGGCCAAAGAAAGAGCCGGATCCAAAAGCAGAGGCAAAACCAACGCCCCCCCGAAGCGCCCTGCAGGACAGGGCCGTAAGAAAAAATTGGATACCGGCAAAATGACGGCGCTTCGAAATGCCGGATGGTCCTATGAAAAGATTGCAGACGAAATGGGCTGCAGTGCGGGGACCGTGTGGAATTACTTTAACAAAGGCAAGGAGGATAAGAAAGATGTCAGTGAAAATCAATAAGCTTGAAATTGAAAATGTCAAGCGAATCAAGGCAGTAAAACTGGAACCGACGGCAAACGGTCTGACCGTCATCGGCGGCAGAAACAACCAGGGTAAGACATCGGTGCTGGATTCCATCGCATGGGCACTGGGTGGCGAAAACTTCAGACCATCAGATGCAACGCGTGAGGGATCCATCATTCCGCCCAACTTAAAAATCGTATTAAATAACGGTTTGATCGTTGAGCGTAAAGGCAAAAACAGCGCGTTGAAGGTAACAGATCCAAGTGGTCAGAAAGCCGGACAGTCGTTGCTGAACACTTTTGTCGAATCTCTGGCGTTGAATCTTCCGAAGTTCATGGAGAGCTCCGGAAAGGAAAAGGCACAGACGCTGCTGCAGATCATCGGCGTTGGTAATCAGTTGGCTGAACTGGAGAATGACGAGAAAGAGCTGTACCAGGACCGGCTGTACATCGGCCGGACCGCGGATCAGAAAGAGAAGTTTGCAAAAGAACAGCCGTATTATCCGGATGCTCCGAAAGATCTGGTGTCAGCCTCGGAGCTGATCCGACAGCAGCAGGACATCCTTGCTCAGAATGGCGAGAATCAACGGAAAAGAGAACAGGCAGGAAAGATCCGGGAAGAGACCAAACGCGCTTATGACGAAGTGAAACGGTTGTCTGAACAGCTGGAGGCTGCAAAGCAGCATCACCTGCAGCTGGTAAAAGATCTGGAAACTGCCGAAAAGTCGGCCGCTGATCTGGTGGATCAGTCCACCAAGGAACTGGAAGACAGCATTTCCAATATTGAGGAAATCAATCGAATGGTACGCGCAAATCTGGACAAGGAGAAGGCGGAGGATGATGCAAAAGAATACCGCCGTCAGTATGATCAGCTTTCGGAGAAAATTACTTCTGTCCGGGAAAAGAAAGCCAATCTGCTTTCATCGGCGGAACTGCCGCTTCCGGGGCTTTCTGTAAAGGAAGGCGAGCTGGTGTATAAAGGACAGAAATGGGACAACATGTCCGGTTCTGAACGATTGATGGTATCAACAGCCATTGTCCGGAAATTAAATCCAGAGTGTGGCTTTGTCCTTCTGGATAAGCTGGAGCAGATGGATCTGCAGACACTGCAGGAGTTTGGCTCCTGGCTGGAGCACGAAGGTCTGCAGGCGATCGCTACCAGGGTAAGTACCGGTGATGAGTGCAGCATCATAATCGAAGACGGTTATGTGGTTGGACAGGCGCAGGCTGAACAGCCACAGCAAAAATCATGGAAGGCAGGTGTATTTTAATGGAATTTATCAAAGGTGTAATTCCCTGTGCAAAAAAAGTTGTGGTTTATGGTCCGGAAGGAATTGGCAAATCTACGTTTGCCAGTAAATTCCCGGATCCGGTGTTCATTGATACTGAGGGTAGCACGAACTCAATGGATGTTGCCCGGTTGCCAAAAGCTACAAGCTGGCAGAACCTTCTTGACCAGGTGGACTACATCCGGACGCATCCGGACGTGTGTAAAACGCTTGTGGTTGACACGATCGACTGGGCGGAGTCTATGTGCATCCAGTTTATCTGCGATAAGCATCGGAAGTTTGGAATCGAGGATTTCGGGTATGGAAACGGCTATACCTATGTAAAAGAGGAGATTGGCCGGTTCCTGAATCGGCTTTCAGAAGTTGTGGAAGCGGGCGTCAACGTGGTTCTTACAGCACATGCGCAGATTAAAAAATTTGAACAGCCGGATGAGCTGGGAGCTTATGACCGATGGGAACTGAAGCTTGGAAAGAAAACAACATCCCAGACATCGCCGCTGATCAAGGAATGGGCGGACATGCTGCTGTTTGCCAACTACAAAACGTTTTCCATTGCAGTTGATGACAAGGGAAAGAAGAGGAAAGCGCAGGGCGGTGAGCGTGTCATGTACACGTCACATAACGCCTGCTGGGATGCAAAGAACCGTTTCGGTCTGCCGGATGAGGTTCCGTTTGACTACAAAGTCATTCAGAGCATTATAGAACAGGGAAAAGCTTCCGCAGATATGAAACCGTACAAAGCTGCAGAAGTACCTAAAACGGCGTCAGCTCCTGAGCCCGTTCCGGAAGCTCCGAAGCCGACAACGCCAGAAGAAGTAACTGGGGAACAGATGAATCTTCCACTGGATGAGCCGCCTAAAACGCCGGATCCTGCAGGGGAGAACAGTCTGGATCCGGAAATCCCGAAGGCACTGCGAGACCTGATGGAAACTTATCACGTAGATGAATGGGACGTGGAGAACGTCGTAGAAGCGAAAGGGTATGTTCCGGTCGGCACAAAGATCAAAGATTACGATGTCGTAAATCCTGGCATTATCGAGGGGCTTCTGGTAGCCTGCTGGGACCAGGTCTATGCTGCAATCAAAGAAATGAAAGAAAAACAGGAAATTCCATTTAATTAAGGAGGAAAACGATTATGTCAGTAGAAGGAAGAGAACTTGGATGGGATGATTCTATTAAACAGGATTCCCAGAACTTTGATCCAATCCCGGAGGGGGATTACAACGTAACCATCGAGAAATATGACCGCAGCAGATCCAAAGGAGAAGGAAAGCTCCCGCCATGCAATATGGCAGTCGTGTACTTTATTGTACACGGACAAGACCGTGAGATTACAATTCGCGAGAACTATATCTTACATAGCAGTCTGGAATGGAAGCTGTCGGAGTTGTTCCGTGGTGTTGGCCTGAAAAAAGAGGGCGAAGAGCTCAGAATGGACTGGAATTCACTTCCGGGAAAAACGGCAAGAGCAAAAATCGGCGTGAAGCCGGGAATCAAAGATCCAAATAAGAAGTTCAATTACATCGAAAAGCTGTATCCGAAAGACTCGGATAAGCCAGCATTTACGCCAGGGAGATTTTAAATGGAACTGAGACCGTATCAGAAAGAAGCAAAAGAAGCTATTTTTGAACAGTGGGACAGCGGGGTGTTAAAAACCCTGCTGGTCCTTCCTACTGGATGTGGAAAGACAGTAGTTTTTGCTAAAGTAACAGAAGAGTGTGTCCGGCAGGGTGATCGTGTCCTGATCCTGGCACACAGAGGGGAACTGCTGGAACAGGCGGCAGATAAGCTGATGAAGACAACCGGTCTTGGCTGTGCGCTTGAAAAGGCAGAGAGTTCCTGTCAGGGGAGCTGGTTCCGCGTGGTAGTTGGCTCTGTGCAGACACTGATGAGAGAAAAACGCCTGAACAGCTTTGATCCTTTTTATTTTAATACAATCATCATCGACGAAGCCCATCACTGTATTTCGGACAGCTACCAGAGAGTGCTGCAGCATTTCCCGCATGCGCATGTATTGGGAGTAACAGCGACACCGGACCGCGGCGATATGCGGAATCTTGGAGTTTATTTTGAATCGCTGGCCTATGAATATACGCTTCCAAAAGCAATCAAAGAAGGGTATCTGTCCCCAATCAAGGCACTGACTATTCCGCTCAAAATTGATATGAGTAGTGTATCAGTGCAGGCTGGAGACTTTAAAGCAAGCGAAATCGGCACCGCACTGGATCCATATCTGCAGGGGATCGCAGAAGAAATGCAGAAATACTGCATGGATAAGAAAACAGTGGTATTCCTTCCGCTGGTAAAGACCAGCCAGAAATTCCGTGACTTGCTGAATCAGTATGGATTTAGGGCGGCAGAAGTAAATGGAGACAGCCAGGACAGAGCTGAAATTCTGAAAGATTTTGATGCCGGGAAGTATAACGTGCTGTGCAATTCGATGCTCCTGACAGAGGGCTGGGATTGCCCGTCTGTGAATTGTATTGTGGTTCTCAGACCAACCAAGGTGCGGAGCCTGTATTGTCAGATGGTGGGGCGCGGTACCCGATTGTCCCCGGAAACAGGAAAAGACCATCTACTGTTGCTTGATTTTTTGTGGCACACAGAGCGGCATGAGCTGTGCCATCCGGCGAGCCTGATCTGCGAAAATGAAGAAGTAGCCCAGCAGATGACAGAAAATCTGGAAAAAGAAGCAGGCATGCCGGTTGACTTAGAAGAAGCAGAACAGAAAGCATCTGAGGATGTCGTAGCACAAAGAGAAGAAGCTTTAGCAAAGCAGCTTGCAGAAATGAAGAAGCGCAAAAAGAAACTGGTGGATCCGCTGCAGTTTGAGATGTCCATCCAGGCGGAAGACCTGTCCAGCTATGTTCCCTCTTTTGGGTGGGAAATGGGACCGCCATCTGAGAAGCAGAAAAAGACACTGGAAAAGCTGGGCATTATGCCGGATGAAATCGAGAATGCAGGAAAAGCAGAAAAGATCTTGGATCGATTGAGTAAAAGACGCACGGAGGGGCTGACGACACCAAAACAGATCCGTTTTCTGGAAAGCAGGGGATTTGAGCATGTAGGAACCTGGCAGTTTGAAACAGCAAAGAATCTGATCGACAGGATCGCAGCGAATGGCTGGCGGATTCCAATGGATATCAACCCGAGAGAATATAAAGGAGCTTAAAGAGTATGGAACAGAGGACGAGCCTTACAGAAATTATAGAACATATCAATCCATCCGAGCTTACTTATCAGGAATGGTGTTCTGTTGGAATGGCTCTGAAACAGGAAGGGTATCCGGTTTCTGTGTGGGATGCCTGGAGCCAGAAAGATTACGGCAGATATCATACAAATGAATGTGAGAAAAAATGGAGAACCTTTTCCGGCTCATCCTCACCGGTAACCGGCGGCACGATCGTACAGCTTGCCCTGGATCATGGATGGGTTCCGGAGAAGGGCCATGAACTGGATTGGAACGACAGTATCGCGGTGGACAGTGATCGTGTTGTTGTGGATAAAAACTGGCTGGAAGGGAAAGAGATACAGGAGCCTTCCAACTGGAATCCGGCGGAGCAGCTGATCACGTATCTGGAAACACTGTTTGAAGCAGGAGAAAACGTAGGATACGTCACTGGAAGCTGGGAAAAGACAGATGAAAAAGGTACGCGCTGGCTGCCACAAAAAGGCAGCTGGGACCGTACTGCCGGACAGTTGATTGAATTGCTGAACGACTGTAAAGGGGACATTGGCGCAGTACTTGGTGACTACAATCCGGAAGCGGGGGCGTGGATCCGCTTCAATCCGTTGGACGGAAACGGCTGTAAAAATGAAAATGTAACAGAGTACCGGTATGCTTTAGTAGAGTCAGATCATATGGAGCTGGAACAGCAGAATGCTATCCTGCGGGAGCTAGAACTTCCGATCGCCTGCCTGGTATATTCCGGAAAAAAGAGCCTGCATGCTATTGTGCGGATAGATGCGGCAGATTACAACGAGTATCGAAAACGGGTTGATTATCTGTATGAAGTCTGCCAGAAAAACGGAATCGACGTGGATACACAGAACCGGAATCCATCGAGACTTTCCAGAATGCCAGGAGTGCAGCGTGGTGAAAAGAAACAGTTCATCGTAGATACCAACATCGGAAAACAGTCCTGGAATGAATGGTACGAATGGATTGAGGGTGTCAACGATGATCTGCCGGAGCCGGAAGGGCTGGAAAGTGTATGGGATAACCTCCCCGAGCTGTCGCCGTGTCTGATTGATGGGATCCTGAGAAAAGGCCACAAGATGCTCATTTCCGGTCCATCCAAGGCGGGAAAGTCATTCCTGCAGATTGAGCTGTGTATAGCCATAGCAGAAGGAAAGAAGTGGCTGCAGTGGAATTGCGCACAGGGACGTGTCATGTACGTCAATCTGGAGCTTGACCGGGCAAGCTGCCTGCACCGTTTTAAGGATGTATACGAAGCAATGGGCTTTACGCCGGATAATCTGCAGAATATTGATATCTGGAACCTGCGTGGTAAATCAGTCCCTATGGATAAGCTGGCACCAAAGCTGATCCGGCGTGCTGCGAAGAAGAACTATGTGGCTATTATTATTGATCCGATTTATAAAGTCATAACGGGAGATGAAAACAGCGCGGATCAGATGGCGAATTTCTGTAACCAATTTGATAAAGTCTGCACAGAGCTTGGATGCGCGGTGATTTATTGCCATCATCACAGTAAAGGAAACCAGGGCGGAAAGAAATCTATGGACCGTGCTTCTGGCTCCGGTGTATTTGCCCGTGATCCGGATGCCCTGCTGGATCTGATCGAACTGGAACCTACGGAAGCACTGATGAAACAGGAAGAAAACAAAGCGATCTGCAAGGCGTGTATGGACTATCTGGATGCGCATTTCAAGTGGGAGGATGATCTTTCACAGGACGATTTACTGAGCAGTGCGCAGATGATGAGCTACTGCGAGGCGCATCTGGACCGGTGGCAGAAGATAGCCCTGGATAAGCAGATCACCGAGACAAAAGCGGCAGTACAGGCCCATACGGCATGGAGAATCGAAGGGACACTTCGGGAATTTCCAAAGTTCGAACCGGTCAACATGTGGTTTGAGTATCCGGTTCACTGCCTGGATCAGATCGGCGTGCTGAAAGATCTTGAACTGGAAGCAGACAAACCGGCATGGCAGAAAGGTAGAGAAGCCAGAAAGAAACAAGGAGAGCAAGCGCGTAAAGCCAAAAAGGAAAAATATAAGATGGCGATAGAAAATTTCCGGTTTACGCATGAGGACAAATATCCGACGGTAAAGGAGCTGTATGAAGTCCTGAAATCGGATGCAGAAGCAACCGGCGAGAAATATCCGGAGGAAAAAACGGTTCGAAATTCATTAAAAGAAATCGGATTTATGGTAAATAAAGATACACGTTGTATTTGCCCGATACCTGAAACATTTTAGGTCATGGGCAAATGCCCGACACCTAAAACAACATAGGTAACGGGAATGCCCGCGATCATGGTAACGGGCATCGGGCAGAAAGTTGCCCGACACCATGTTTTTTAGGTGACAGGAATGCCCGCCCGGCACCTGTATATAAATATATACCCTAATCGGGCGGGAATGTGCGGGCATGCCCACCCTAAGTGTGGGGCGATTGAGTACGCCCCCACAACGGGTTAGGAGCATACCCACCCAGCACAGACGCGCAGGAAAGGAATGATGAAAAATGACAGAGTTTTTTATGGCGATGGAACCGCCAACAATAACACACCAGGAGCACAAGGTCACAATCGTGAATGGCAGACCTGTGTTCTATGATCCGCCGGAACTGAAAGCTGCTAAGGAGAAATTGATTGGCAACTTGTACAAGTATCGCATTATGGCACCGTACAGAACGGGCGTAAGGCTGATTACCAAGTGGTGTTTCCCGAAGAATGGACATAAGGACGGAGAGTACAGGATCACAAAGCCTGACACCGATAACCTGCAGAAGATGTTAAAAGACTGCATGACGTTGGTAGGCTTTTGGAAGGATGATGCGCTGGTGGCATCTGAAATTACTGAAAAGTTTTGGGCGGAGAAGCCTGGTATCTATATCCGGATTGAGGAGCTACCATGATGAATTATTTTAAATTCTTTACAGAGGTCTGGCGATTTTTCAAGAAGTATTATAATCGGCCAGGAAAAGAACAGGACTATACTGAGAGCGTCCAGGAATGCTCTCAGCTTGCGAAATCATTCGGTAATGGGGATTTTGTAGACCGGGTATGCATGGCAGTCCTGGAAGAACTGGAACGCTGCTGGAAGGGCAGAGAGGAGGAGTAGATGGCAGTAGTTGGAATTATCGTGTTCTGCGGTGTGTTGGTTGGCCTGTTTGCCTGGTTACTGAACCGGCCAGAGCGTCCGAAGGATCCGGAAGAGGACCGGGAGCAGGAAGAATATCTTACAGAATGGAGAAGAAAGCATGAAAAAAGAGATTAAAAAAGCAATGGGCGTAAGCCCGGTTACCGGCCGGATCTATTACGGAAACCTCCGCGGGGATGAATGGATCGGCGGCAAAGAGGATGTGACAGAGACGGCTGTCAGAGCCGTATTCGAGTGGTTTGTAGAAAAATTTGAAGATGTATGCCCGGCGGATGGTCAGTACACACTTGAGTTCCTGGATGAAGAGTATGCGCTTACGATGAAGAGAAAGAGTTTTGAATATCCCGCAAGGTGGAAGAACAGGGCAGAACATAACGATTACATCCACGCCGAATGCTCTAAGTGCGGATTCCAGGTCGAGAGTATCGAAGCGGTTGAAACGGGTAGATGCAGCGCAGAATACACGAAGGTAAAGTGGAAATATTGCCCGAAATGTGGTTCAAAAATGACGGTATAAATTATTTGATCGTCCAGAGGTGACAAACTATAAACAGTCAAGAGAATTTTGAAATTTTTTTGAATTGTA
>NZ_QUJZ01000023.1:0-22486 GCF_003480845.1 Blautia sp. TM10-2
TTGAAACGATTGGCAATATAACAGATGAAGCAGTTCAAAAGTATATAAAAGAGTAAGCAGAAGAATCGAGACGAGAAGATTCGAGTAGTACCGCTTTATAGCGGGCTAGCAAAAGTGCTTGCGATACCGCCCTTTGGGGCGAGCAGTAACAATAGCCCTTTGGAGGGCTAATAATAAACCACCAGTTGAACAGGTGGTTGCTAACTAGAATGTAGGAAACATTGTTTTTCGGCAGAAATACATTTACGGAGCTTCATTTCCTGCTTATGATGTTTGGCATATATCCCATAGTAGCGAAGCATTTTAAAATGTTTTTCGGAGATGTGGACAATGAGTTTTTGAATGAAGTTCAAAGCAGGAATGGTTTCAGTAACAGTTTTATTGTCTTCGTGTCTGGTGTAATGAAAGGTTACATTTTTGCCGTCATAAGTATCAATACGCGATGTGGCAATAACAGGTCTGCCGAGGTATCGGCTGATGTATTTAATGGTGATATCAGGAGTGCAAAGATTTGGCTTTGCACGGACATAAAAGCCGTCAGCGTGTTTCGTGTACATTTCATTTTTGACTTTGCGAAAAGTCGGACCAATGCGGGAGGTAAGTCGTTCAAGCAGGACTTTGCGGAAAGCATTACGAAGGAAACTGTAATCAAAGTGTTTGACAGGACGCCAAGGAGTGATGTTACCAGCCCCACCCTCGGAGATGAGATCGTGGATATGAGGATTCCATTTTAAATCACGCCCAAAAGTGTGAAGAATACAGATAAGCCCAGGAGTAAAGTTTTCGGTTTTATTCATTTTGGAAAACATGCGTAAAACAACATCACGAACAGAATGAAATAAACAATCTAAGAGAGTCCTGTCTTCGAGAAAATAAACGCGAAGTTCCGCTGGGATAGTGAAAACACAATGGCGATGAACGCAAGAAACAAGCTTACAGGACATATGAAAAGAACGAAGCTGGTTGTATTTGTTTCCGCAGGAAGGGCAAAAACGGCTTTTACAGCGAAAGGGAACAAATTTAAGATTTCCACAGTGAGGACAGCCATACATGGCACCACCGTAAGAAGGGTCACCACAATGAATCATCTTGTTGACATTTTCAATGACAGCAGGACGAGGATGGAGTTCATAATAATCGGTAAAGATGGATTGTAATATATTCATAATAGAATTTTACAATAAAGAAGGAGATAAGAAAACCCCTTCCCCTCATGAATGAGGGGTTAGGGGAGTTGAGAGTGTCGCAGACACTTTTTTATTGTGGGAGAAGCCTTGACCGCGGTCTTTGCTGAAGATGCATTGCTGGGCAAAATCAAGGCAAACCCTCTTGGCTGTATGGACAATTTGAGGCAGAACGATTGGTTCGGCTTTTTTGGGGAGACTGCGTTTTTACCGGCTCCCGTTACAGCTCTTCGTACTTGGGCAGCGACTTTACGGTGCCGCCTTCCATGGCGCTTTCGTGGGCCAGGAGACCAACGCCGGTCCAGTAGGCCGCATCGATATCGGAGGGGAAGGGAGTTCTGTCTTCCAGAATGCTGGTAACGAACTCATGGACCAGATGCGGATGGGAACCGCCATGACCGCCGCCCTGCTTGAAGGACAGATGGGGATTGACCTCGTCATAGGCCACTTCGTAGGTAAACCGGCCAATGACGTCCGGAAGCAGATGGGCATAATCGGGGACCTGAACGTATTCCTCATCGATCTTGCCGCCGCGGTTCTCGTTCTCCCAAACCAGATCCCGGCTGAACATCACATGTTTGTCGCCGTTGAGCTGATCCCACTCAAAGGACTTGTTTTCACCATAGATATTAAAGCATTCGCTGTAGCCACGGGCGACATGGTACAGGAAGCGCTCCATTTCAACGGTCGTCTCGCCATCCTCCAAGGCCACCAGAGCAGACTCAAAGGCGAAGGGGCAGCCGTACTGCTTTTCCAGTTCCGGACGGACCTTGCCGGAGCCTCTGCCGAAGACGCTGACCGGACGCTGCCCTGCCAGAGCAAAACAGGGGCCGATGGCATGGGTGGGATGTGCCAGGGGCGGGAAGCCGTCCCAGTAAGAGGGCCAGCCCTCCATATCCTGATAGTGGGCGCAGCGCATATACTGCAGCTTGCCCATTGCGCCGGATTCGTACAGCTCCTTCACATACAGATACTCGCGGGTGTAGACGGAAGTTTCCATGAACATATAGTGTTTGCCGGAAGCCTTCCGCGCCTTGATAACGTCTTCCAGCTCCTTCATGGACATACCCATGGGGATGGTGCAGGCGCAGTGCTTGCCTGCGTTGAGCACCTGAACCGACATGGGCGCATGCAGCGCGGGCGGAATGACCAGATGGACCGCATCCACATCCGGGTTCTGCAATACCGCTTCAAAGTCGGTGGTGTAGTAGCTTTCGTCCAGCAGGTACATATCTGCCAGCGCCTTCAGCTGGTCCGGATTGGTATCCACCATAATGACATGCTCCACATCCGGATGCTTCAGATAGATGGGCAGGAAGCAGCTGCCGAAACCCATGCCCACGATGGCAACCGTCAACTTTCCATTTTTCATAAAATTACTCCTTTCATGCTGTGAGCGACTTGCTGTTTTCATTTTATTTTTTTTTGCATTCCGTGTATGTTATTCGACGAGTGAAATACTGATACAGGCAACGCTGCGGGGTGGAAGCTTCGCCTTGATAATATCATCCTTGACATGAATCATCAGGGGATTTTCCGTAAACGGGGTACCAGGCAACAGATTTTCGGCCTGAAGTACCTTGTTTTCCAGAATTGTTCCGCATTTATTCAGAGAGTAAGTAGTTTCCTCCTGCCAGTTCAGGTTGAGCATCGTCAGGGTCAGCACATGATGATCATCGATGGTGGCAACGACTTCAAAGTCTTCTACACCATCTACCGTACACAGCTTTCCGCCGGCATGCCGGGAGAGCAGCGCAAAGGCCTGACCGGTTGCCGTCAGCTCGGTATGATCCGGATGCACCTGCATGGCGCCTTCGTTAACCGGCTCAAAGTAGCAGGCCATGGGCATGCGCTGTTTTTCGCTTTCATGCATGAACATGTGCAGCATCTGCGCAGTGAAGATGCCCTCCATGGAGGAAGGATTGCGGCACCATGTTTTCCACAGATTCCATTCATCGTAGGAGATGAATGTCTTTTCCGGGAGCATGTCATGCAGCCTGCGCAGGATTCCTAGATTGTGGATGGGCATGCGGATCATTTCGTTATAGCAGCGCTCCATGCCCTCCGGAGAGGTGAAGTCCCAATGGACTGAATTGTACGTATGCAGAGAAACGTATGGCGCAATGGGAGCCAGCTTCTTGATGGAAACATCTACCCACTCCTGATTCGGATAGGGGCCGGAAGAAACAAATTTCAGATCCGGCGTAACCTTCAGCATGGCACGCGCATGCGTTTCCACCAGCGATGCGTATCCATCCGGCGTATTTGCGCCCTCCATGTGGCCATAACCCATTTCGTTGCCCAGCGACCACCATTTGACATTGTAGGGCTCCTGATGACCGCGCTGGGCACGCAGCCTGCCGTATTTGCTCTCGGCAGGGCCGTTGCAGTATTCCACCCAGGCGGCGCATACTTCGGGGGAATCCCAGGCGGCATTGATGGTGAGGAAGGGCTCCGCGCCGATCTCACGGCACAGTGCAATAAAATCGTCGGTGTCTATTTCATGCATGTCATAGCCGTGTGTAAAGGGCTGCGTTTCATTTTCCATGTAGCCCTCCATGGGAGCGCGCCTGTCGGGATGCAGGAACATATCCTGCCAGCGATATTCGCCGGCAAAGTTGCCACCCGGCCAGCGCAGCAGACGCACGCCGATTTCCTTGAGCTTTTCCACGGTGTCCCTGCGCATGGTATGGAAATGATTGTCCGGCATCATGGAAACTGCGCCGATGAGCAGTTGTGCCTGCTCCGTGTAGGTAATGCTTATCACGGCATGCGCATCGTCGACGCCGGGGGTCAGAATCGTCTCAAAGCGCTGCCATTCATCCACCTCTTCCTGTGCATCCTCCTTCGCTAGAACGGGCTGAACAGGAAAAACGGTTTCCGCATAAATCTGCGTACCATCGGCGTTGGTGAGCGCGACGCGCACATCCAGCGGCTGCTGTACTTTGACAACGACGGCAAACGGATAGCTCCTGTCCTTTTGAAGGAAGAGCTCTTTTTGACGGATACCGCTCACCTGATTCGGAATTGGGTTCTGAATCATCTGGGACTGACATTCGTTACGCCGCCACATGCCGTTGTGCGCGTAATGACATACATAAGCTTCGTTTGCGTTGCTACCGGGAAGGCGGTGTTCATTGGCAAAGTACACGCATTCGCCGATGCCTTCCCAGTCCAGCGCTACGCCGTTGCGCGCCGCAGCGCCGGCAAACTTCCGGTTGCGGATCATCTGGGCGCTGAGACCATCCATGATGCTGGCTCTGGTATGCTCCAGGTTGTGGCCAAACAAATGGGGCGACACCGTAGAGGTGGTTTTGAGATCGATATACAGGTAATGGCTGTGCTGCTGCGCCGCAAACAGCGTGTCCTGCGCAGGATCTTCCGTGGTCTGGCAGCCGGGGGTATTACCGAATTTGCCGTCGTATTCATCCAGCAGTTCCTGCACCGTCAGACCCAGAACACGGCATAGAGGCACCAAAAGCGAGATGTCAGGAAGTGTGACGCCACATTCCCACTTGGAAACGGCTTTGTTGGTTACACAAAGCTTTTCCGCTAACTGCTGCTGTGTGAGTCCCAAACGTTCACGGGCTTGGATTATTTTGTTGGAAACAAGGGAGCATCGCATTGGTGAGATCGTCTCCTTTCACTATTGTAGATTGTAGCTATGTGTTGCAACATCACTGCTTATGGCAATATCGTATCATGCTTTTTTCGAAAGCACAATCGCTTTACAAGCGATTTGATGGGGCTGTTGCCCCGAAAGACCGTAACAAGAAAATGAAAAAAGAGTGAGCAAGGATATGTGCGTTGTGCCCTTAAAAAAGACGTGTTGGGGATGTGGGTAGGAGAAAACGAAAGTGCCAAGTACTGGGCAACGGTACTCAACGGGCTAAAAAACGAGGCGTGGAGGACATTTTCATTGCCTGCACGGATAACCTGACGGGATTCTCTGCGGCGATTGGGGCTGTATTTCCCAAGACGGAAATTCAGAATTGCATCATCCATCAGCTGCGTAATTCGAGCAAATACGTAACGCCATTCCTCAATCCAAAGACAAAAGCCACAGTTTTGTTTTGAACTGTGGCTTTGCTCAATTGTCTTGTAGCTTTCTTACACGATTCCCATGCCCATCTCCACTAGCAGCGCCACAATTACAACCAGCGCAGAAATGATGAAACCGTGAATCATGGGGCGGATGCCAGCCTTCTTCATGCTGGCGAAGGAGGTATTCAATCCGATGGCAGCCAGTGCGCAGACCATCAGGAACTTGCTGGCAGTCTTGGTGCCGCTCACCGCCGTACCTGCCCAGATGCCAAAGGCCTGATCCGTCATACCCAGTGCCCGGCCCATGATGGGAAACAGCACGATCATCGCCATGTCAAATAGGAAGGTGGCGGACATGGCGTAGGCAACGTCGTTGTCGTCCGCGTCGATGGTGGGGGCGATAGCGGCAATGGCAGAGCCACCGCAGATGCCTGTGGACTTTGCAATAATTGAAGGCGTGTTCGATAAAGAAAAGTATCCGCACCGCCTCTATAAAAAAGAGAGCTTTTTGGGCATATGCAGCCGCCGTCATTCTTTTGCAGGCAGAACCGTTTCTCTTGAGGAAGTTCTTCAGGAAAGCCTGCTTGTGCGTGAGAAAGGTTCCGGAACACACATGCTTCAGGAACAAGCCGTGGCCGCAAGAGGTTATTCACTGGACAGCTTCAGTCGGCATTCGTCCATCAGTAATTTTTCTATTATTTGCGACTTGGTTGCAATGGATCATTTGATTACTTTTGCATATGAACCAATTAGCCACTGCCGAAATGACTTGGCAACATTTAGAGTGGAGGACATGGAGATCACTGGTGAATTCAATCTTGTTTATATTAACCGTTCGGTTGCAGAACCTAAAGCCGATCTATTTCTTGCAACCTGCTAAAGCTCTGATTTGTCAGATAGTTTCTAATAGAAAAACGAAAGCTCGGTGTTGCACCCACCGAGCCTTTTTTGCTTTATAGGAAATTTCTCAAATCGTCAGAAATAGTGTATAATGGGCTGGAAATAAAAAATGACATAACAAAAGAGCGAAGGGGGCTTCGCCATGACGTTGTTTATGAAGTTTTTTGTTTTGGTTTAGGTTAGCTGCACTATCTGACTATGGAGAAAGAATTATTATGAACATGGATTTATCCATATTTATTTCCCGTCTTTCTGCGAAAGCCACCAATGCGCCATGAAACGTGTTGGTTACCTTCACTTTCTATTTTTGTTCCCTTCTGATATGATGGTTCCATAAGACTGACACACTACAGAACACGTGGAGGTGAGTGGCGGGGCTGTATAGCGGCAACCTCGCATATTTATATGTTGTCGGTCATCCGTTAAGGCATCAATGAGTGGCGCATAACTGTAGCCCGGAAACTTATCTCTTCCGAAGTCGACTCGATCTCGCCGGATGACCAGTCACTGTCCGTTTTATCATTATGCTATCAGGAGGTAGTTACTTGTCTTTTAAAATTTTTAAATTTAACTGCTGTGGACTTGATGTCCACAAAACATGGATTTATGCCTGTATCGGTATCACGGATTCCAATAATCGTACAGAGTATAAGCAGGCTCGCTTTTCTTCCTTTTCTAAAGGTTTGCATCAGCTGTGTGTCTGGCTTGCTAAATACAACTGTAACGATGTCTGTATGGAATCTACCGGCAAGTATTGGATCCCTGTTTTCAATATCTTAGAGCAACACAAAATCCGGGTTACTCTATCCCATCCGAAATACACCAAACCCATGAAAGGAAACAAGACCGACCGCAAAGATGCCAAATGGATCTGTGATCTATACATGTGCGGCATGGTGAAACCTTCTTTTATTCCACCTGCTGACATCAGAGAACTCAGGGATCTCGTAAGATACCGTTTCAAACTCACCTGTATGATTACCGGTGAGAAGAATCGTGCCCAAAATTGTCTTACTGTTTCCAATCTGAAGCTTGATGATGTCTTTTCTGATGTATTCGGGAAATCTTCCCGTTCCATTACGGAACAGATTTTGCAGCACCCTGGGGAAAAATTTGATGTGTCACCCTTTGTTGACAGCCGCTGTAAAACTCCAATAGAAGAAATTCAGGCGGCCGTTGATGGTAATATCTCGAAAGAACAGGATGTAAAGCTCAGACAGTGCCTTGATCACATAGACGAACTTCAAAAGCACATTTCAGAAGTAGAACAGGAAATCCTTCGTCTCAGTGATAAATACGAGGCTGCTTTAAACTTAATAAGAACGGTTCCTGGATTCGATAAGAATCCAATGACTGCAATTCAGGTGCTTTCAGAGATTGGTGGTGATATGCCTGTCTTCCTCACAGCAAAACACCTCGTCTCCTGGGCTGGATGTTGTCCCCGAAATGATAAGAGCGACCGTAAAATCAAATCCACTCGGATTTCCTGTACTGGTTCTTATTTTAAACCAGTTCTGGTACAGATTGCAAATGCTTTAATCAAATCGAAGAAACATTTTGAATTTACCACCCGCTATAAGCGTATCAAAACACGTCGTGGCCACAAGAAAGCCATTATTGCACGCTGCCGTATGATCCTGACCGCTATCTGGCACATACTCACAGATTTAAAACCTTATACATCCGATGGTTTTCTTGAATCACGTCCTGTGAAAAAAGAAAAAGTTCTTACAACTTCACAGGCACTTAATCTTCTAAGGCAACGAGGGTATCTCATTAAAGATGAGCCTTCGCCGGTCTCCTAATTAGGTGTTGCGTTTATATATTCAATTTTCAAAACCAGCTAATCCGGTGGTTTGTTTGCTATGCCCTCTATTTCGTGGCTGTTCTCTACTTATTTGTTTCAAACTTCATTTTTGGTTCTTGGCGAACTCTTGTATCATACACAAAATCTTCAAAAATTACAATAATCTTGAAATAGTGTTATGTTTCTTGGAATTTTATTATATCTTATTTTGGAACTTTTTCTTATAATAACATCATCAAGAAAAACAAAGAAAAGTAATCATAAAAGGAGGATTCAATTATGAAGAAGAAAAAGATTCTTGCACTTGTACTTGCAGCTTCAATGGCAGGAGGAATGCTTGCAGGATGTGGAGCCACATCAAGCGGAGATGAAACAGCGAAAGGAGATAAGTCATCCGGAAAAGTTTATTATCTGAACTTTAAACCAGAGCAGGCTGACCAGTGGGTAGAACTTGCAAAAGAGTATACAGATGAGACGGGTGTTCAGGTTGATGTACAGACAGCAGCATCAGGAACTTACGAGTCACAGTTGAAATCAGAGATGGCAAAAGATGAGGCACCAACATTGTTCCAGGTAAACGGACCGGTTGGACTTGCTACATGGAAAAATTATTGCTATGACCTTTCAGACAGCGATGTTTATAAAGATGTCGAGTCTGACGATTATATATTAAAAGATGGCGACGCAGTAGATGGAATCGCTTATGTTATTGAGACTTATGGTCTGATCTACAACAAAGCTCTTCTGAACAAATACTTCGAATTGCCGGATGCAAGTATCAAATCAATTGATGATCTGAATAACTTCCAGGCACTTAAGACAGTTGCAGAAGAGATTCAGGCACACAAAGATGATCTTGGAGTAGAAGGAGCTTTTACTTCAGCAGGAATGGATTCTTCCTCTGACTGGAGATTCAAGACACACCTTGCAAATCTTCCAATCTACTATGAGTATAAGGCAGACGGAATTGACAGCACAGATGCAATCAAAGGAACATACCTTGACAACTACAAACAGATCTGGGATCTGTATCTGAACAACTCTACATGTGAGCCATCTATGATTTCTTCTAAGACAGGAGATGACGCAGCAAGTGAATTTGCACTTGGCGAAGCAGTATTCTATCAGAATGGTACATGGGCTTACAATGATATCAAAGATAATGAAGTAGCAGATGAAGATATGGGAATGCTTCCAATCTACATCGGAGTTGATGGAGAAGAAAATCAGGGACTTTGTACAGGATCTGAGAACTACTGGTGTGTAAATAAGAACGCTTCAGAAGAAGACATTCAGGCAACACTTGATTTTATGAAATGGGTAGTTGAGAGCGATGAAGGTCGTGACATGCTGGCTAACGAGATGGGATTTGTAACACCGTTCACAACATTCTCAGATTACCTTCCGGACAACCCGCTTGTAAAAGCAAATGCTGAGTATACAGAGGCAGGAAAGACACCAGTAAGCTGGAACTTTACAACAATGCCATCTGAGAACTGGAAAAACAATCTTGGTGGAGCTCTTCTGAACTATGCACAGGGTACAGGCGCATGGGATAGTGTACAGACAGCATTTGTTGATGGATGGGCTGAAGAATACGCAGCAGCAAACGAATAAAAAAGACTTTTCACAGGATAGGCAGATAAAAAGGCTGTGAAATAGAGAAGAAGATCAAACAGCCTGCCAACGAGCATACCGGGGCAGGCTGAAATTATGTAATTAGAATTGTGAAAAGCAAAGGCGCAGAAAGGCTTTTTACAGAAAAGAAAGACAGGAGGAGAAGAACATGCAAAAAGCAATAAAGAGATATTTTCCGGTATTTGTATTACCGACGCTGATTGCATTCACGATAGGTTTCCTTGCACCGTTTGTGTTAGGCGTATATCTTTCGTTCTGCAAGTTCACAACGGTGACAGACGCTAAATTTATTGGACTTAGCAACTATGCAAAGATCCTTGGAGACGGAGATTTTCTTCACTCTCTTTGGTTTACCGCATTATTTACAATTGTGACAGTATTATTGATCAACATTTTTGCATTTGCGGTAGCAATGCTTTTGACAAAGAATATTAAGGGAACCAATATTTTCCGTACTGTATTTTTTATGCCGAACCTGATCGGTGGTATTGTACTTGGATATGTATGGCAGCTGTTATTAAATG
Organism: Blautia sp. TM10-2; assembly: GCF_003480845.1. Classification (NCBI taxonomy): domain Bacteria; kingdom Bacillati; phylum Bacillota; class Clostridia; order Lachnospirales; family Lachnospiraceae; genus Blautia; species Blautia sp. TM10-2. The sequence continues at coordinate 10,098 of NZ_QUJZ01000023.1, forward strand.
GTATTCTGGCACATTTCCAGAAAACACTTACATATTCTTCAAAATATGGTTTCTGGGGATTGGTTATCCTGATGCTCTGGCAGCAGGTTGGATACATGATGATCATCTACATCTCAGGAATCCAGAATATTCCTGGAGAGCTGATCGAGGCAGCACAGATTGATGGAGCGAATAAAGTACAGCTTTTAAGATATGTTACAATTCCGATGGTTATGCCATCCATTACAATCTGTACTTTCCTGACACTTACAAACGGATTTAAACTTTTCGACCAGAACCTTGCATTGACAAACGGTGGACCGGACAAGATGTCAGAAATGCTTGCCCTGAATATCTATAATACATTCTATGGAAGAACTGGCTGGGAAGGTGTAGGACAGGCGAAAGCAGTTATCTTCTTTATTATCGTAGGAGTGATTGCATTGATCCAGAATAAACTGACAACATCAAAGGAGGTGCAGCAGTAATGAATAAAAAAGTAAAACATGGTACATTATTAACCGTTATTTTTACACTACTCAGCCTGCTGTATCTGTATCCGATCATACTGGTATTTATCAACTCCTTTAAGAAAAAAGCCTATATCAGTAAAGCACCGTTCAAGATACCGACCGGAAAGATGTATGTCGGATTAGAGAACTATATCCGTGGTATTAAGCAGACACAGCTGATTCAGGCATTTGGATGGAGTTTATTTATCACAATCTTATCTGTAGCAGTGATTATCTTATGTTGCTCCATGTGTGCATGGTATATCTGCCGCGTGAAGACAAAATTTACAAAGATCCTTTACATGCTTTGCCTGTTTGCAATGATCGTGCCATTCCAGATGGAAATGTTTACATTATCCAAGATCGCAAATATGCTTCATATGGGAAATCCGTGGGGACTGGTTGTGATCTACCTTGGATTTGGTGCAGGACTTTCCGTCTTTATGTTTACCGGGTTCATGAAATCCATTCCATTGGAGATTGAAGAGGCTGCAATGATTGATGGATGTACACCAATCCAGACATTCTTTAAAATTGTACTTCCGATTGCCAAGCCGACTTGCGTAACAGTTACAATTCTTCAGGCAATGTGGATTTGGAACGACTACCTGCTTCCATCACTTGTACTGGATCAGAGAAAATATAAGACAGTGCCGATGGCAGTTCAGTATCTGAAAGGTGGATACGGTTCTGTAGATATGGGAGCAATGATGGGAACTCTGGTTCTTGCAATTGTGCCGATTATCATCTTCTACCTGTTCTGCCAGAGATATATTATCGAAGGCGTTGTAGCCGGAGCGGTTAAAGGCTAGTGTGGACATTGTCTAAAAAATGAATTAAAATAGAATTATAAAAATTAAAAAAAGACAGCAGAGAGTGAGTGAACATTCCCTGCTGTTTTCGGACGTTATAAAAGGAATAGTGAAAATGTAAAGTGAACGTGTGGGAGGCGTGGGGAAATGATTACAATATTGATCGTGGATGATGAAAAACTGGAGCGAAGGGGAATCCGCTTTCTGTTAAAGAGGGAGGAAGGAGAATTCCAGATCCTAGAAGCAACGAATGGAAAGGATGCACTGGGAGTATTAGAATCAAACCATGTGGATATTTTATTTTCGGATGTAAAGATGCCTTATATGAATGGACTGGAGCTGACGAAAGCAGTGAGAGAAGATCATCCGGATATGGAAATCGTGATCTTCAGCGGATATAATGATTTCTCTTATGCAAGAGAAGCATTGCGGTATGGAGTTGTAGACTATGTTCTGAAGCCGGTTGATCCGGAGGAATTCCATAAGACTTTTCAACGAGTGATGGAAAATATTTCTTCCAAGATAGAGAAAAAAGAGCAGCAGGAAAAGAAAGAAGATTATCTGAAAAAATACTTTTTACTGAAATATCTGTATGGGGGAAAAGAGGAAGATTTTGTTCAGTTTAAGAAACTTACAGATGGAATGGAAGATGATCTGTCCCAATTTACCCGTATGGTTCTTGTCAGTGCCTCAAATGGATTCTTCGAAACGGAAGAGGAACATTTCCTGATGAGCCTGAAGGAAGAGGTGCAGAGAGAGTTTCATTATGTGAATCTGAATTCGAACGAATCCATCTTTTTGTTCACGGAAAAATATGCAGATTATCATGGAATCGTAGAGAAAATGTACCGTTTTTTTGCGCACCAGTTTGACAGTGAATGTTATTTTGCAGTCAGTGAGGAAATCGAAGATGGAAAAAATCTGGCAGAGGAATTTAAGGTGCTGGAAGGAATGTTAGAAGAGCAGTTCTATCAGCCACGTCAGCATCTGTTTTTCCACGGGGAGAAGCAGGAAGAGAAGAAAGCTGATCCAGCAGAAGATTCTGAAATCATGGAACAGATTACGAAAGATATTCAATATAAAGATCTGCCACATCTCCGTCAGGATTTTCAGAGACTGGAAGAAAAATATCGTGCGCATAAGCAATTTTCGGATATGTATATAAAGTTTGTATTTTCTGGAATTATGAAAGAATTGCTCGACCAGATGGAAGGGCTGGATGAAAAGATGCTTTCAAAGAGAGTGGATCGATTATATCGTTGCAGAAACCTTAATGATGTGATTGCTATAGTAGAAGAAGTACTTCAGGAATATGAACATTGCATACAAGAGCAGGAAGATGGGTTCCGATCAGAAGTTACAACCGTGAAGGGATATATTTATCACCATTATAAGGAAAAGGATCTGGGAGCAGAGACACTTTCCGCAATGGTTTTTCTGTCACCGGGATATTTAAGTGCTGTATTTAAAGAAGAAACAGGGATGACACTGAACCGTTTTATCCGTGAAGTGCGAATGAATAAAGCAAAAGAGCTTTTAGAGACAACGAATATGAAAATCTCCCAAATTGCGAAAGAAGTAGGATTTTCCAATAACTCATACTTCTGCAGAAGTTTCAGAGAGTTTTTCGGAGATACACCGGAAGCATGCAGGAAAGGAATAGCGGCGGATGAAAAAACAAATACGGAAGTTGATCCATCGATTTGAAAATCTGAAATTTCGTAAAAAACTGTCTGTTTTGATGCTGATTGCAGGACTGGTTCCGGTAGGATTCCTTGCTTTTTCCATGCAGTATGGCATGATGAATCAATTGCGAGAGAAGGAACAGTACAATCTGGAGAAAATGTTGGAACAGTCAGTGAGTTCGATTGAGAATCAGTCTCAGATCTATAAGAACCTGGTTGATTATCTGTCTTATTCTCAAAATCTCAGGAATATTTTTGATGTGGAGACAGAGTCGGATTATGAGAAGTATTTGAAATATGTGAAGGTGGCTGATCCACTGTTGCAGATGCCGACGATCTATCACAAAGAGATCCAGAGCATTACATTATATTCTGACAATATAGAAGTGCCACATGGAGATACACTTCTTCCAATGTCGGAAGCGGAGAATCAACAGTGGTATTCCAGGTTGAATGAGGGAACATTAATGCAGTGGAGCATCACTCGCGGTGTGAATAAATCAATCATTGCCAGTCGGAAATTCTATGACAATGATACGATCAAAGCGGTGTTGGAGATGCGTCTGGATTATGAAAAAGTTCTTGAACCATTCATGAGCCAGCTTACAGATAATACAGGAGGCATGATTCAGGATGATAATGGAAATATTGTCTATGCCGAGTGTTCTATGGATAAGAAATATCGTCCGAAGGATATTGAGAGTCCGAAAGATATCAGTGAGAATTATTATCTGGTACAGCGGACAATGAAGGATACAGGATGGAATTTCTATATCTATCGTCCAAAGGCAGTAAGTGAAAACGCAATCCATAAGCTTTTGCTCAAAAATATTCCGATTATTTTGATCAGTGTTCTTCTTCTGAGTTTTCTGGGATATGTTTTTTCCCTCCGTATGGTATCGCAGTTGGAGTTATTGACTGAAAATATGAACCTGATCAATATGGGACTTCGTAAAGTTACCGTGCAGAGTAAATCCAAAGACGAGGTGGGTGTGCTGATCCGGTCATTTCGGCGCATGATGGATCAGATGAACCATTTGATCTCAGAAGTATATGAGAGTAAGATCCAGCTTCAGAACAGTGAGATGAGAGCACTGCAGGCACAGATCAATCCACATTTCCTTTATAATTCGCTTTCAATCATCAACTGGAAAGCAATTGAAGCGGGTGAGGATGAAATCAGTCATGTGACATTGGCACTGTCTACTTATTATCGGACAAGCCTGAATCGTGGTGAAACAATGACCACAGTGGCAAAAGAAATTGATAACATCCGTGCATATCTCAAAATCCAACTTGTTATGCATGATAACGAGTTCCGTGTGGTTGAACAGATTTCGGATGGTCTTAATGATTATCTGATACCGAAGTTGATCCTGCAGCCACTTGCAGAAAATGCAATCGATCATGGAATTGATGTGTCAGATAATGAGAATCCGACGTTGTGGCTGACGATTCGTGAAGAGGCTGAGCACATTTTCTTTGAAATCAGGGACAATGGTGCGGGAATGACGCAGGAGAAGGCGGATCAGATTCTGACATATCAGTCCTCCGGTTATGGTGTGCGAAATGTCTGTGACAGAATCCATGTCCTTTATGGAGAAAAAGGTGAGATGAAGATAGAAAGTACTCCAGGAAAAGGAACGCGGGTCTTTATCCGGATTCCGAAGAACACGGAGGCGAAGGTGTTATGAAAAACGATATGAAAAAGCGAATTCTCTCAGCCCATCTTGCATTAATTTTATTGCTGATGCTTTGGTGCGGAACCTATTTTGAGACGAAGGAAAGTCAAAGACAGATGGAACAGTTAAAAGCATCTCAAAGTGAGTCTGGTGCAAGCAATGCAGTTAAAGTGAAAAGAAAGCTGATGTATAAAGCGATGCATACACCACTTGGGAAATATCCTGAGACTGTTACCTATACACTTGGCAAGATTGCAGGGGCGAATAATTCGAATCTTCCTGTAGGAGATACGTACGAAAATAATGCATATACGAGATATTTGAAGAAAATACTTAATATTCAGAATGAAGATGTCTTTGAATTGCAGGATGGCAATACTTATGAAGAGGCGGTCAATGTAGCGATTGAAGATCGTGATATTCCAGACGTGCTTGTTGTGAAGGGAAGAGATAACCTGCTCCGCCTGATTGAAGCAGGCCTGATCGAAGAACTTACAGAAACGTATGAAGAGTGTACGACAGATACGATCAAAGAAATGTATGAAAGTTATGGAGATTCTCTTTTACAGTCTGCAACCGTGGATGGAAAGCTATATGCATTTCCGAATACGGTGATTGACGATGGAACTCCGCTTCTTTGGCTGCGGAAAGACTGGATTGAGAAGTTGGGATTAAAGGAACCGGAAACAGTAGGAGAAGCGTTGGAAGTGATCCGGGCATTTGTAGAACAGGATGCAGCAGGAGACGGTCAGACAATCGGCCTTGCCTGTAGTACAGACGTGGTTGCCGGTGCGGATCAGACTTATGGAGTGGATGCAACTTTTATACATGCCGGTGCAATGCCATGTCACTGGATCCTGGATAAAAATGGAAATGTAGTTTATGGGTCAGTAACACAGGAAACAAAAGAAGCGCTTTTGAAACTTCACAATCTATATGAGGATGAGATACTCGACCAGAGATTCCTGCTACGAAAGACGGAAAACATAGATGATCTGTTAAAAACCGGACATTGCGGTGCTATCTATGGACGCTGGTGGGCTCCGAATAACCCGTTGAGTGCAGCATATAATGTCGATTCAAATGCAGAGTGGAAACCGTATCTTTTAGACAAAGAACAGGTAAATGAGACGCAGAAGATATCAGTTTTTGAATCGTATGACCAGTGGATGTATGTGGTGGTGCGTAAAGGATATGAGCATCCGGAAATTGTAGCAAAGTATGTGAGTGCGATTTTTGATCAGTCTAGATATGCAAATGATAGTGCGGCAAGAGAAGTGAATGATTATTTTTCTATTAATGTAGATCCGACGGCCCGGCCACTGAATATTAATGTGGATTATGAGGATGCACTTTACCGTACGACAGAACATATTCAGGCAGCACTGGATAAGACGCTTGATGTATCAGAGCTTAGCGGTTTGGAAAAGTCTTATTTTAATACATGTAAATCTTACTTGAATGGACAGCTGACAACCGCGAATGGATGGGCGGCGTATGCGTCAAGAATTCAGGCTGTGGGGGAACTGCAGAAGGCAGGAATAACAAGTACATCGACATTGCCTCTGGAAAATGTAAATGCAGAAATTCCGCAAGAATTACAGGAACTGGAACAGGAAGCATTTCTTCAGATCATTAGTGGGGAGAAACCAGTGGATTACTTTGATACTTTTGTGATAGAATGGTATGCAAACGGTGGAAAAGTGCTGACCGAACGGGTGCAGAACGCCTATGAAAGTGGAAAGAACTAAAAAGCTTGGATATTAATCAGAGACTGACAGAAGAATTAAAGAAACAGATTCTGGCAGCGGAAACGCTTGTGGCAGTAGAAGACCTGTATCGCCCATATCGTCCAAAGCGCCGCACACGTGCGACAATCGCGAAGGAGAAAGGACTTGAGCCGCTGGCTGCATTGGATCACATTGTAGAAGACAAAGGAACCGATTGAGAAAACAGCGGAAGCTTATATCTCTGAAGAAAAAGGAGATTGTAGCAGAATAAAAAACAAAAAAACAAAAAAACAGATACGGATGATTACCTACTTACGTTGGAGCAGAAAAAGTTTCAAAATAAATCAAAAAATATTTGTGAAGTCTACCAGTCAGAGTCTTTTCGTTGTATAATGTCTTTGTCGTACAGGGTCACTTTCCTTTGGAATGTTTTGGAGCAAACTCATTATACATCAGAAAGCCCTGTACGATATTTTTTATGAAAAAGTTGTAAAGTGGTGTAAAGATTAATGATCTTTGTATTGGCACCGAAAATATATTTATTTCTCCGCGGCTTTTCTTCCAGGATGGGAGAGTGCCGCGGAGAATTTTTTGCGAAGAAAGAATTGCTATAGCTTTTGTAATTCCGGGAAAACCTTTATTTAAGAAAAAAATACAATATTAACATGAATATCATGAATATAATATTGGAGGCTGTGAATATTCCCAAATACTTCCCTCTCAGATTCCTGTTTTCTTTTGCAATATATTTGAAACTTATCAGGCTTGCCATGGATGCAATCAGAGTGCCGAGACCTCCAATATTGGTTCCGACAATTAAAGCCCGGTAATTATCTGTAAAGCCGGATAAAAGAAGCGCAGCGGGAACATTGCTCATAATCTGACTGGCAAGAACAGCAGTAAGTGTTTCCCTTCCTGCCATGATTCTTTCCAGAAAACTGCTGAATTGCGGAATCCTTCCAAGGTTGCCGATAAAAATAAATAATGCGATAAAGGTGGCAAGCAGGGAGTAATCCACCCTGCTTATATTTTCCCTGTTTCTTAGCAGCATATATATAAGAACCAATACAAGAGGAATCTGGTATGGAATGATACGTGCAACAGTGAGCAGGCAGATTGTAAATAAGATCAGGTAAGCGGCTAGGTATTCCATGTTAAGTTCTTTTCTGTCAGAGAATCCCAAAAGAGTTTTATCTTTTTCGGAACCGCATACGTGAGGTGCTTTGGCAGCGGCTACCTGTATCCATATCAGAAGAAGGATAAGTGCTGTGGCGGAATAGGGAAGCATCAGGGTTATTAATTCTGCCGCGGACATCCCTGCTCTGGCATATAGATAAAGGTTCTGCGGATTTCCGATTGGTGTGAGCATGCTTCCGAGATTAGCGGCGATTGTCTGCATGGCTACTATTTTAAGAAGCCAGTAATTGCCCAGTTCCTTTGGCAGTTTATGCACAATGATCAGTGCAAGAGGAACAAAAGTAATCAATGCCACATCATTGGTGATCACCATTGACAGGAAGAAACATAAGAGTACCAACAGCCTGATCACACCCACAGTTCCCGATGTTCCCATCAGCAATTTTTTGGCAAGTATATCAAAAACACCAACAGCCTTCAAACCAGCTACAATTGCCATCAAACAGAAGAGGAGCCCGAGAGTCCTGAAATCGATATAAGTAAAATAAGCCTTATCCGGTCTGACCCAGAACATAGAAAGAAGCGCCAGGATCACTGCAATTGACAAAACGGTTTCTTTCCTGAAAAAAACATATAATTTTTGTAACATAATATTTCCTTTCCGGTCTGATACGACCGCGTATAAGTATATCACAGAAACATCCAGAAAAAAAGAATACCATTTTGTATTGTGGATTGTGTTTGCGATTACCGCCTCATTCCTGTATAATAAAAATGTTATCAATGGCGACATCATTTCAAAAGTTCAGAATATGAAAAGAAAACGTTTTGGAAGAACTATACAGAAAATATCAGGGAAAAACAATAAAAGATGACTATGGGAAAAATTCCAAGGAATTTATAGATTTTGCAAATGACATGAAAAAGAGCATGAAAATTAATGCCGCAAAATATGGATTAAGGCTTATTACCTTTGAGACGGGGCATTACGATATGTGCGGATATTTTAAGGACAACGAAACAAAAAAAGTATGCATATTTTTCATTCCATGAATGCAGGAACCACCTCATAGATTTCGACATGATGAACTCTAAGGGATTTCTCGTCCGTTCTGCAAAAGGATTGAACGATTGCACTGGAGGATACAACAACTTTACGGACTTGAAGGGATTTTTCCAACTGGTAAAGCAGATTACTTCCAGTGAAAGCGACATAATGGCGAACGATACCCCGTACAAAAACTAACATTTCATTTGTTCATATCGTATCTTTTGTATATGTCAGGCAGTCAAAGGACTGTACTTATACAAAAAGGAGATTGTAGCAGAATAAAAAACAAAAAAACAGATACGGATGATTACCTACTTACGTTGTGTCAGTAGATACAACAGCTTTTTTAATAAACAATCCTTAGTAGTAACCCTTTCCCTTTTACTACTAATTTTACTACTAACAGGTAGTAACAACTTGCAGGGTTCTGCTCTGATTTGCCATAATCTGTAATTTCAGAGTATTTTACAATAACCCCGGAATCCCTTGCAAAATAGGGCATTCCGGGTCAAAACAAGGAGAAACAAAACAATGATAAAAATATTATTCATCTGCCACGGCAGGAGTTTTTCTTTTGCCCAAATCTCCTTATTTTATGCAGATTTCCTTACAATAGGAGAGTGTATTACAACGATTTTACAACTTTTGAAAAATGTTCCGATATGACGAAAAAGGAGATAGTAGAGAATGAAATATTTATACCATTATACAAGTTTAGAAACATTAGCTTTGATTTTGAGAAATAAAACAATTTGCTTTAATAACTTGTTGTACGTTGATGACCTTGATGAAGCAGAAACAGAAGATATGGGGAAGTTTGGAAAATTTGTCTATGTGAGTTGCTGGACTGAAGATTCAGAGGAATCTATACCTTTGTGGAATTTATATACACCGAATATGCATGGCGTTAGAATACGAATGCCTGAATTTCCGTTTAAAAAATATAGATTTAAAAAAGGAGAATATTTTTTATCTGAAGATGTAGATACATATATAAATTTGAAGAAAATATACGAAGAAAACAAGGCTAGTATTGTTTCTACAGAACCACATTTAGAAAAGATTGAATATACAGATTCTCAAGATAAGTTATTTCCCAAAATTAGAACAGAATCTTGTGAAGATGCAGTTAAAAAGTTTTTGGAAGCCAAAACAATGTCTGATATTACCCAGGGTAATATATCTATTTCCTATTCATTAAAAGATATAGGACGATTTAAAAGAACAAATTGGGCTTTTCAGAAAGAGTGGAGATATATAATTTCACTTTCTCCTATGGGATTAAAAGAGGCTTATCCGGCTAGTTTTGAAAAACATCAAGAACAAATTAGAAGAATTGAGGACACATTATCAAAGCCACCATATAATCAATTGTTTTTAGAAATAGATGATAAAGTGCTAGAAGAAATAGAAATTGTATTTGGACCTAAAATGAGTGAAGCGGAAAAAATATTAGCTATTGCGTTGATTAAAGAATATTGTCCACAAGCCGTATATACAGAAAGTGTTCTGAAAATAAGATAAAATGTATTATAGATTGAGTTTTTTACTAACCTAAAATTCATACTGCTGGAGGAGTAAAAAATAATGAATTGGGAAGCAATTAGTGCCATAGGGCAAATTTTAGGAATATTAATTACATTTATGGTAGGGTGTATTGCAATGTTACCATATATGAGAAAATTCAATATTTATTTTTCTTTTATGTATAACGTGGATAAAAAACCTACATTTGTTGTAACGAACAATAGTCAAAAAGGACAGTTTATAAATCGTATAATTTTGTATAGTGGAAAATGGAGTAGAAAATCATTTTGTGTTATAGAAATGTTAGACATTCAAGATGATTTGCTAGCAGATAATATTGAATTTTTTGTTGCTCCGAATTCTTATTGTAAAATTAGTGCTAATGCCACTAGAATGGTAAAATATATTACTCATTGTGATGTATATTTTTCAAAGCGTAAGAAAGTCTATATTACATTAGATTTTGGAGATAAACTTTCTAAAAGATATTGTACGCAGATAAGAACTTATGAGTTTTTACAAATGCTAATTAGTGAAACAGAAGCATATCAAGACTTGAATATTGATACGCTGTTTTAGGAATAAAGTGAACAAGCATGTAATCGGTTAGTTGTAAAATAGGGAGAGTTTTACAACTTTTAAAAGATATTTCGATATGAAGATATAATACGAGGAAAAAACAGTATGAAGGCAGGAAAAGAATTGGAAAATTATGTACAATTTGTATATCAAAAATTGTTGGATTTTATGGATGAAGGTGCAATGGTATCATCTAATGTATCAGTAATAGGAAAATCGGGAGTTAAGCATGAGTTTGATGTATACTATGAATTTCAGCATTTGAATATGAGACATCGTATTGCTATAGAATGCAAAGATTGGAATACTCCTGTAAGTAAAGGTGAGGTGGGAGAGTTTTTGTCAAAATTAAATGATTTGAATAATATTTCGGGGATGATGGTGGCTAAATCAGGTTATCAAGAAGGCGCAAAACAATTTGCAGAATCCAATGGCATTCATTTAATGGAAACAAAAGACTTACCTTCTTTAGGAGAAATAGTTGCTGGTGTAATTAAAGAGGCATTTCTTCCAGATGAAGCCACTCAAGGGGCTCCTTTCTGGACATTAATGGAAATACAATCAGGTGAAATAACAGGAACCTATTTTTCTTTGCCAGAAGGAAAGCCGATAGTACCATTCTTCTATTCTAAAGTAATTGCAGAAAAAATGAGGGAAAAATTACTAGATGCAGAAAATTGGGTGGTTAGAGGGGTATCTCAGTATCAATTAAAAGGATTTGTAGCTCAAATGGAAGTTTTGGGTGTTGAAGCAGCGGTGTTTTATGTGCCATATTGGAAAGAAGGAGAAACAGATGTGCCAATGGTTATCATACCGAAAGAAAAATTAAAAGAAGAGTATATATATTAATACCTATTTTACAACTTTTGATAGCCAAAATATGAGGGTTTATAAGAAGATACAGAAACTATAAGAAAAATGAAAATTGTAAAGAACTTTCAAATACAAGGAAATGTGACGATTTAAGGAGATATAAGAACATGATAAAAATACTATTTGTTTGCCACGGCAATATTTGCCGCTCGACTCTTGCTGAGAGCGTATTCACCCACAAAGTAAATTCCCTCGGCCTTGCCCACAATTTTGAAATCGACAGCTTCGCCACCAGCCGCGAGGAGATCGGCAATCCGCCGCACTACGGGACAGTCAATAAACTGCGCGAGGAGCACATTCCGCTCGTGCCGCATCACGCAAAGCAGATTACATGGAAGGATTACGAGCGCGCCGACTACATCATCGGCATGGATACCGCGAATATCCGCAATCTGAACCGGATGCTGAAAAATGATCCGGATGGAAAGGTTTACAAATTTCTTTCCTTCACCGGTTCCGGCCGCGATATTGCGGATCCGTGGTATACGGGAGATTTTGAGGCGACGTACCGCGATGTCGTGGAGGGATGCAACGGCTTTCTGGCGTATCTGCGCCGGGAAGGAAAAATCTGAAAAACAAAAAGCGCCGAAAACAAGGCCAGTGCTCATTTGCAGAGAATGCGGCACTGGCCTTTTACTATAAGAAAATCCTATAGCCACTCAAAAAAATTAGCAATTAGACGTAACCAGACAGATATGGTATGATAACTGCATAGAAAACATGTAAACGGTAGAATACGAGTACCTTTTTATTCACTTCAAGTTATGCCATAATGCATATTCCGCAAGAACTGCGCATCCGTTCCAGAGGAACGGAGCGCCA
>NZ_QUJZ01000024.1:0-21751 GCF_003480845.1 Blautia sp. TM10-2
CCGGTTGTTCCTTTATTGGTATTGGTCGCCAAATTTCGCCCACCGACGACAATTCCTTCCGGTGTACTACCAACGTTGTAAGCAGTTGAAGTTGTATTATCCGTATAGGTGATGATCGTACGAGTCCAGAAATATGGTTTGTCCGCACTTGTCGCCGGAGGAGTTGCTGACCATACTCCAGTAGGGATCGTAGTTCCAGACGAACTTGCCTGATATGTTACTGCAGTAGATTTAACGCCTTTTCCACTTGCACCAGTATCGCCCTTATCTCCCTTACTGCCGGTAGCTCCTGTTGCACCCCTCGGGATAATTGTATGGCTTATACACAAACCTTTCAGATCTCCAGATGCAGTATTACTCCGATAATAAGCAACATGAGCATTTTTTGTGTCCGTTGCAGTTCCAACGATTGCAAACATATCACCAATCCGGCAACCGTTACGGATACCAGATGTGCTGGACCAAGTTTCTTCGTGATTAATCGTTCCATATGTTGTCCACCGAGACTCTGTGAAGGCATCTCTAACCACATTTGCCACAAGACTATATCCCTGTGAACCAGTAGCCCCTGTAGCACCTTTGTTACCATATACACCGATAACTCGTTTTGTTGTGTCTACAGTTGTCCCATTTGTATAAGTAATTGTCTCGTAGTTCCAGAGATATTTATTGCTCTCTGTCATTGTCGGAACGGTGGATGACCACGATGTAGGAACAGTCGAATTGGATGTGGAGACTGCATAGTGCTCAGTAATGCTTTTAATGCCATTTCCGGTTGATCCGGTATCACCTTTATCCCCTTTACTTCCCCGATCACCGTATGATCCAATGATGCAAGGCGCAGTTGTACTCGCCACGGTTCCGTCGGTATACTTCACAACCTCATAATTCCAAAGATACTTCTTAGCCGCAGACACCGACTGGACAGCTGTTGTCCATCCACTCGTCGCCGTTGTAACTCCGCTGGAAAATGCCGTTGCCAGGTAATAATTGACTACTGATCCAATACTCTTTCCATTGGTGCCATTTGCACCATTGGTTCCCATACGGCCGACACTATATATCGTGGATGTTGTGTCGTCAGTGTAAGTGATGATTGTACGTGTCCACAGATACTGCCCCGCGGATGCAGATGGCACAGACCCAGACCATGTGCCAGTTGGAACTGTTGTTCCGGAAGTTGAAACCTGGTATGCAACAGATGTCGATTTAACCCCCTTACCCGTATCACCCTTATCACCTTTGGCTCCAGCCTCGCCTTTGATTTTCGCCCACTTATACGTTCCGACACTTGTAGGATCATCTTTTGCATAGTCCACGCATGTTCCGATATAAGCGCCAATATCCTCACCACTGTTCCCGGTGAATGTCTTCCCACCGTCATTGCTATATTTGATGTGCAGATAACTGGTTTTCCCGTCTGCTCCATTGGTACCTGAAATTCCCTGTTTTCCCTGTGGCCCCTGCGAACCTTCCAGCTGCTGCCAGCTGTACTTCTTCGGATCATCCGAATCCGTCTGTGTAAAATCCACATACGTTCCAATGTATTTTGACGGTGTCTCTGTCATCTGAGACGCAGAGGTCGGATTCGAAACCGCAGAATATTTGATGTGAAAATACGTCGTTTTTCCATCTTTTCCGTCAGCGCCTTTGGGTCCCTGGATTCCCTGATCACCCTTATCGCCCTGCAGGCCGCGCAGTCCTTGCGGACCCTGTTCTCCCTTAATTTTAGCCCATATATACGAGCCAACTGTCGTCGGATCCGTCTGATTGAAATCGGTACATGTTCCAACATAATCTCCCGGTGTCTCACCACTGTTCGCTGTAAAAGTTTTACCCCCATCATTGGAATACTTGATATGAAGATAGGTAGTTTTTCCGTTCGATCCATCTTTCCCAGGAAGGCCCTGCGTACCTTTTTCGCCCTGTAACCCCTGAAGCCTATACCATGTATATTTTCCAGGATCGTTTGAATCCATTTCCGTAAAATCTACGTAGGTACCAATATAAGTGTTGGGAACCTCTGTCATCTGGCTTGCAGACGTCGGATTCGAAACTGCAGAATACTTAATATGAAAATATGTTGTAGCTCCGTTCTGTCCATCTTTTCCAGCAATACCTCGCTCCCCCTGTGGTCCCTGGATTCCCTGCAGTCCCTGCGTGCCCTGCGGTCCTTGAATCTTTGTCCACTTGTATTTAGATGGGTCGGTAGAATCTGCCTTTGTATAGTCCGTATACACACCGATGTACGTCTTACCGGTTGATTCAGTAATAGAAAAGCCTGTCTTTCCATCCGCACTCGTTGCATAAGCGATATGAAAATACGGTGTTTTTCCATCTGCTCCCGGCTTTCCTTGGATTCCCTGCGTACCATCGGCACCTTTAATCTTACTCCAAGCATATTTCGTTGGGTCTGTGCTGTCCGCTACGACCTCATCTACATACATTCCGACATAATCACGATCCGAATCAGAAACGGAGAAACTGACCTTTCCATCAGAGCTATTTGCATAAGCAATATGCGTATACGTGGATTTGCCACTTTCGCCCTTTGGTCCCTGGATTCCCTGATCACCTTTTTCACCCTGCAGGCCGCGCAAGCCCTGCGGACCCTGTTCTCCCTTATCTCCTTTCGGCCCCTGAAATTTGCTCCAATGATACTTCGCCGGATTGGCGCTGTCAGCCTTGGTAAAATCCACGTATTGGCCTATATACGTTTTATCGACGGCGTTGGTTGTCGAAAAGCCTGTCTTTCCATCCGCGCTTGTTGCATAAGCGATATGCAGATAACTGGTTTCACCATTCGCACCGTTTTCTCCAGGGGTTCCATCGGCGCCGTCCTCTCCGTCATCGCCCTGAAATTTTCGCCAGGTGTACTTGGTCGGATCTGTACTGTCCTCCAATATATAGTCCACGTAGGTACCGATATATTTTCCTGTATCCTTCCGCAACTGATTTGCTGTCGGGTTCGGAACATCAGCATATCTCACATGGAAGAAACTAGTCAGACCATTCTTTCCGGGCTCTCCCGCAATTCCCTGCTCTCCAACAACCTTTACCCAGGTATAGATGCTCGGGTCTGTAAGTACCGGCTGTTTTGTCGTCTGATTGTATGCGATACCCATGTATGTCTTTCCAGCTGATTTGAGCGATATTCCGCCGCCCGTTTCCGTATCAGCAAACACAACCCAAGTGTAAAACGTCCGGTTCTTTGCCAGTTTTTCAAACTGTGCAGCCAGGCTCTCCATCTTTTCTGAAATTCCACTCGATTTCAGCTTGTATTCGCCCAGCGTTGCCGTGTACTCATCATTGCAAATGGAGGACTCCAGTTTCATGATTCTTGCAGACAAATACAGTTCTCCGGTATCGTCTACAATATTCACCGTATCGCCGATTTTAATCCCATCCGGCAGATACGCCAGCTCTACTTCATAGGAAACAGCCGCATCGTAGATCTTTTTCAGCTTTGAAACTGCCCTGTTGCAGAGTTCTGACTTGCTGGTAGTATCGTAAGTGTACGACTGGACGATATGTCCCGTACCACTTCCTTTTTCGGAAAGATACCGGCTCCATTTGGCCACCGCGCTCCGGGAATAAATCGTACTGCCGGACAGATATATATCGCCGTCATCATACTTATACCCTTTCAGATTGATCGGCGTTTCACTGTCTTCCGGATATCCGCCGGTAACGGAAAGTGCCGTAGCCAGATCTTCTACTGAACTTTTTACAATGATATTTTTCACTTCCCGGTTGATCCGAAGTTCTCGCCCCTGATCTACGCCGCGCTTCTTATGCAGGTTGATATATTTGTGCTTGATTTTCAACCGGTCGATTTCAAAAGTATAGGAAACTTCCGCGTCAAACTGCGTGGCAACGCTCAAAATACGCTCAGAAGCGGTGGTCTCACCCTCCCAGGACAGTTTCCGGTTATAATTGCTGACCTCATTGATTCCAATTTCAAAGCCGGAATCGTCGCTGAATTTTTCAACATAGTAGCTCGCTGGATATGCCTTGTCTGCTTTGTATTCGCCAACTGTCTCGTTCAGGAGATCCATACCGGCATCCTCGGCATAGATTTCTACTTCCTGTTTGAAAATATTTTCTTCGCTGGTAATGATCGTATAAAATTCCTGCTCATCGCCATTCTTCCGAAGAATATAATTGCCAACAGAACCATACTGTTTCGCATCATTCCGCGTGCTCGCCGTGTAATTCAGCGTAAATTCTAGTGTAGCAACACCTGCTTCCACCTCTTCTGTTTTCAGATCATCAGAAATGTACAATCCCTTCGGTAGCTCTATGCTTGCCTGCCCAAGGACATTCATATGTCGGTCCGCAAAATATAAAATCATAGAAACACCTCCCTGTATTTCATTGTGTATGTTGGCTGTGTTGCCCAGTCCGATGCAATGCATTGGATCTGATTCATTCCAGGCTGCAGGCAAAAGTTCTCCCAATCGTTGCCCAACGCACCAAGATCCTGTCTCGGAAGTCCCTGTAACATGACCTCTCCATTGCTACAGTCAGCTGTCAAAACCTGATTTACCGAAAATTTATTCGGAATATCACGCCATTTTTCTACATTGTCAATTCTCACGAAGATGCCGCGGAAATAATTTCTGGTGACAAGCTGATTTCCTGTATTTCGACTTCCCCACTGTCCCAAATACAATTTCACTGTTGCCACTTTCACATTTTTTAATTCTGGAACTGTAAATTCCGGATAACTGCCCTTCCAGAAAAAACGTATTTTCTCTCCATGTTTCATCATGTCGCTTGCGCCATACGTTTGGCTGTATGGGTTTGCATCTTTTCGATGGCAAGGTTCAAAAGTATATGTTTTGACGATACGCGGGTTGTTTCCACCTACCCACATATTCATGTGCGCTGTGTTTCCGATCGTATCGGTTTTGTATATCTCCTGGCAGCAGATCATTTTTCCGTTCGCATCGCAGAAAGCAATCGCCTGGCAGCCCGTCTGCCCCATAAGACCAGTTTCAAACCAGCTGTTCATGTAACAATAGAGGTGCGTCGCTCCCTTTGCTCCATTGGAATCTACCACATCAATAGATTTCATAGCTCCATTCCAGCCGTTTGTGTTTGGACTTACATATCCACTGCTGGCCAGATACAGACCTTTGATGCTGTCTACGCTCATGACACCCAGCTTTCCAGCCGTCTTGCTGTTACTGTATAAGAAGTTGCTCCCTGTATCATCTTTCCACGCCGCATCCTGTGACCAGACATATTGGTCAGCATAGCTTGTTATCAGTTCGCTTTTTTTGTATGTTTCTCCGTTCAACTCATCCGGATCACCGAACTGAAGAATTTTCTTGGAGTCATTTACAAAACCTACTACTCCATTTTCACTGTGCATTACTGCCTGAAGCTTTGGAAAGGCCCGATAAGTGCCGTTGTACGACACAATGAACGTTTTTCCGTCATCCGCAGTCGGATTCACCGTAAATTCTTCCACCGAATACTTGAATGGATCCGCGCAGTAAAATTCCAGCTCCGCAGTGATCGCATTTCTTCCCGCCGGCACTTCACTCGTTCCCTGCTTTGTTCCGATATAATATTTGTCCGGTTCATCTGCAAAAATAAGGGTTGCCTGTTCTGCATCCAGAAGAGCATTCAGTTTGTTGTAAGCACTGCGAAAAGCTGCATTATCTTTGGCTACCAGCTGATATCCCACCACAATAGTCCTTGGCTGATAACGCTTTCGTCGATACTTTGTACCGTCAGACACGCCTGTTTCCAGATCTGTAATCTCCGTACCCAAAATTTCCCGGCCGGACACATAAAGTGTCCGATAGCCGGGAATTACGTTCTCAAGATAACTTCCATTAAACATGAGAGCCTCCGAAGGCAGGTTCTGCCCTGGGTATCGCTCTGTGGTATCTACAAAGTTATACATTTATTCGCCTGCCTTTCTTTCGGTTCTCCCTTGTCTCCTGTTTCTCAATTTCTTCTCGTGTATACGTTGCAGTCGCTTTTCCAATCTCTCTTCCGTCCAGATTAACAGGTACATAGATGGTATATTTTCCATTGCTGCTGTACTGGTAGCTGTCGTCGTTCAGATCTTCATAGCCAGACCGGAGGCTCATTCCGATTTCCGGCGCAGGTGTAAGTTCCGGAACCTGTATCAATTCCATGGCGGCCTGCCTCGCCTCCTGCACATGATCCATAATGCCGTTGACCCAGCCGATACCGAAATAATTGCCGAGTTTATCTGTCACCCGTGATGGGCTGTGGATCTGTGCTCTCGCCCGGATCGCCGCCTCTGCAGCCGCCGCAAGCTGTGCCGCCACTGCTCTTACATGTCCAACCTGGCTTGCCATACCATTTGCAAGTCCCATTCCGATGTATGCGCCGCTGTTATAGGCACCGCCTGCCGATGATCGCATGGTAATTACAATCGAATTTGACATTGTTCCGGCCGTAGAGACCGCCTTTGACATTCCTGCTGAAACGCCATTGTTGAAATTATTTCCAACCGCTTTTCCAGAAGTTTTTGCCTTGCTTTCTCCCTGAGAAAACTGCTTAATTAATGCACTGATAGCGTTTTTTGCTTTGTTCCCCAATGCATCCAATCCGGAATTTACAACATTGACGCTCGATTTCATGCTCGTGAGCGATTTTTCTGCGCTCTTTGCATTTCCAGCAATTGACTTCATGCTGGAATTTACTGATTTCAGAGCAACTACCATAAGACCGGTTCCTGCGGCTCCGGCCACCATTGCCGCTGCAAATACACCAACTGTTACAGCTGCCGCGCCAGAAGATCCTGCCAAAATCACAAAAACCGCACTGGCCGCAGTACCTGATCCAAGTAATGCCGCCAATCCGGCTGCACTGACCTTTGCACCAGCCGCTACAAGTGGAAATGCTGCTCCCATAATTGTCAAACCTGCACCTGCCATCACAAGCGAAGCTCCAAGCACCGCTGCTCCGGCGGCCAATACAATTACTCCTGCGGCTGCAACCAGCGCAGTTACACCGACCAACGCAAGACCAACTCCGAGCGCGGTTGCGCCAATTCCTCCAACAGCAGCTCCGGTGCCAAAAACAATCATGCTTGCACCAAGCTGAGCAATAGCTACCGCTCCCTGGCTTCCATATTGTACGATCGAAGGAAGAACAGCAGACACAACCGCCAATGCCGCGCTGGCAATCAACGCACCTGCTGCCACCAAAACAATAGCGGCTCCAAATGCAATAAAGCCAACTGCTCCCACTGTCAATGCTGATCCAAGAGCAGCCGCTCCCACTGCCAGCAAAGCGATTGCCGCAACCATACCAACCATACATCCAATGGCCAGGGGACCGGCATTTGCAAGATTAATAGCCGCCAGGGATAACAATCCGATTCCAGCTGCCGCAATTAATACCGAGGCCCCAAACGCAACAAATCCAACTGCTCCGGCCGAAAGTGTTGGTGCTACATTTTTCGCTACCAACATCAAACCGGCAAGCGCTACGACCATTCCTGCCATACATCCAATGGCCAACGGACCAGCATTCGCCAACTGAATTGAAGAATACGCCAGCAGTGCCAAACCTGCGCTAATCATTAATACAGCCGCTCCCAATGCCAGAAGCGCCGGTGTCATCGCTGTTAATTTCTTCGACCCGCCAGACATAGACGAAAGCATCTTTGTCATACCAACTGCAAGTCCTACTACAACACCAATCAAACCACCAAAAACAGCGATTGCCCCTGGGCCAGCGTTGGTTACTGCAATTGCAGACTGCGCAAGCAAATAGAACCCAGCACTAATCGCCAGTACCCCGACACCCATCATCATAAAGGCCTTGGCGGATGCTACCATTTTCTTTGCACTGCCACCGCTTGATTTGCCAACCGCTTCCTGCCCTTTTGACACTTTAAATAAGCCAGGTGCAATTTTCCCAAGACCAGCCTTTGCCAGTCCTCCAACAGCTCCCGTAAATGCGCCAACAAACGGTGCTACAGCTTTAACAATTTTAAAGCCTTTGTACGCAATCAAAAGTTTCGGAAGTGTTACCACCAACTTTGCAATTACATCCGAATGTTTTTCCAAAAATCCCGAAACTGCTACAGTTCCATCTTTAACCTTTCCCAAAATGGTTGAGAAATTTTCAATACTTTCTGTGCTGCCAAAAGAACCTGAAAGTTTCTTGATATCTCCTATGATCGCCCCAGCCGCATCGCCCAGCGCTGTTCCTGCTTCCACTGCATCCGTTTTGAAAATATCCCAATATGGTTTTGCTTTCTCAACCATTGCTTCTATTTTATCGACAGCCTTTTCGATCCCTTTTCCGCTGGCAAGCTTCTCATCGATTTTTCCAACCGCCTCAGTTGCGATGCCAACCAAACCTCTCATTTTTCCGCCAACCTGGTTGAATGCGGTAATTCCAAGTCCTTCCATAGCAGACTGCAGTTTCACGACATCGTGCTGCAGATTATCCATTTTTATTTCTGCCATTTCTTTGGCTGCACCATCGCTGTTATAAATGGCGTTTGTTAACTTGTCAAAATCCTCTGGTGCCGCACTCACGATTGAAAGCAGACCTGACATACCCTCTTTTCCAGCTAATGTAGCAGCATATTTGGCCTTTAACGCTCCCTCTGCTCCATAAGCCTTTTCCGTTAAATCTGCTAATGCTTCATTATACTTCTTTTCTGTCAGCTCTCCATTGGCATACTTTTCGTCAAGTTTTGCAAGATTCTCTTGGAACTGATCCATTGGCATTTTACATTGTCCAAATGCACCTCGCAAATCCGTTACAATGTCCATCAGAGACTTCATAGAGCCATCACCATTCTGCAAGGATATGCCCAAATAATCCATTGCGTCACTGATATCATCTGTTGGCTTGGCAAGATTTGTCAGGATAGTTCGGAGGCTGCTACCAGCCATACTGCTTTTCAACCCTGACGACGCCATGAGTCCGAGGGCAATGGCTGTATCTTCTACGCTGTATCCTAACGATCCAGCTACGGGAGCCGCATATTTAAAAGATTCGCCCAGCATAGCAACGTTGGTGTTAGAATTTGCCGAAGCTGCTGCCAGAACATCAGCAAAATGTGAAGCGTTGGAGACTTCTTTTGTAAAACCATCTTTGATAATTTTGGTGGTGCCATCCGCCGATAAACCGAAAGCTGTCATAGCATCTGTTACGATGTCGGAAACGCCAGTCAAATCTTCTCCCGATGCAGCGGCCAGATCCATTACGCCTTCGATTCCATTTAACATATCCTCAGTTTTCCAGCCGGCCATTGCCATGTACTCCATCGCAGAAGCTGTCTCACTTGCGGTGTACTGTGTGGATTTTCCGAGCTGTTTCGCCTTTTCAGACAGCCGATCAAAGTCAGATCCTGTAGCCCCGGAAATAGCTGCTACAGATGACATAGCATTCTCAAAATTCGCACCAGCGCTTATTGCTCCTGTAGTCAGACTTTTTAATCCACTTCCGACTGCCGATACTGCCTTGGATCCGATCGCCGCCATAGCGCCGAATCCAATTCCACTTGTAAGCGTATTTTTCAGATTTTCAGCATAACTGCTGCATGATTTCATCATTGAGGAGAAGTTCTTATCTTCCGCGCATAAAACCGCCTTTACGCTATAAGATTCTGCCATCTGTTCACTCTCCTCTCTTTAACAATTTGGATATTCCGGCGAATCGTGGATCACCCTTCTTGCGCTTCTTTTCCTTCACATTTTTTAATTCTTTTTCATAGTCAAAGAAATTACGGAATCGCTTGTATACTGGCACTGTTTTCTTTCCGGATTTTTTTTGCGCTTGGGCCGCAAAATTCAGAAAGGCCTGCCGATGTGCCCTGTATTCGTCGTCTACTATTCGATATCTCAGCGCTTCCATCATAATTTCGTACTGTGCAATCGTCAGACGATCAACCTGCTCAAACGATGTGAATCCCAGATACCGGAAGCAGCTGATTGCAACTTCCCGGTATTGTTCTTCGAAACTCACCTCTTCATGGGCTACGCCACCTACTTCTTCGCTTTTTCTTCCTCGATCGTCTTCTCGAGATTCTGGACGCATTTCTTCGTAGCATTTGCATTCTTTAAGAAACCCATCGTATCTTCGAAGAGCTGATTGATATCGGTATCCGGATCATCAATATATTCATCCAGAATTTCTGTAGTTGCTCTCGGATTCTGCCCTTTATTCGCTACGAGTAACAGATCCTCAAGAGCCTCTACATCTCCGTCCATGATCCCTGCCACAGCGTATCTCAGGCCAATATTCTTCTTGGCATCTTTTACTCCGTCTACCGGCATGCTTACTTTCTTGTTCATTTCTCTCATGAATCCCATGCCAAAATTAAACTGATACACCTGTCCGTTGATTGTAAGTTCCATATCATTTTTCTCCTTTACTATTCAAACTGAGGACGATTTCTCGCCCTCAGTATTTTTACGCTCCTGTTTTTGTCGTATCTGTAAATACGTAAGCTGCTATTTCCTGCTGCGCGGTCGTTACGGTTACATCACCTTTCTGACCGGTTCCATTGACACCAAAGGTAAGAGACACCTCCACCATATCTTCGGCGTTTGAAGTCTTTTCTACCTCCGTCACATAGCCCTGGAAGTATTTTCCCTTAAATTTATTGCTTCCGCTGGATGCTGGATCATCCAGATTTGCTTCCCAGATCTCGACCAGTTCATCGTTGATCATGGCATCTTCAAGAGAGTCGATCAGTGTGTCGCCCTTGGCAAGAATACTGGTTGCCGTAATCTCAACCTCGGCTGCTCCCGGGGTACGGATCGTGCCATCCTTTGTCTCTGTGGTATCGGCATCTTTGCTTGTCGTTCTGCCGTTCTCTGTCGTAAACGCTAATGCTGTAGCTGCATTTTTAGCCGCATCTTTTTTAAGGCGGTACAGATAAACGATCTTTTTACCACGTACCGCATCTGCGAATAACTGTAAATCAATTGTTTTTCTCATGCTGTTCTCCTAACTAAATAAAAAAGTCACTTCCACGATACCGTGAAGAAGTGGCTGGTTGGTGGTTGTGTCCGGCAATATTCTCTGATTTAAGCTCTGCACGGACCAGGAAAAGTTGCCGGTATGTTCCAGATGTCTGCAAACCTGCTTGATCTGCAGAAGCATCTGTGAAACTGTGCCGCGCTGCCGCGGATTGTCGTGCCAAACGTGGATTGTCTGACTTACAGTGCCGAATACAGCCGTTTTGTTGGCCCGATCATTCAAGTCACTGTCCGCCAGATAGATAAACGGGTATGGCGTACCTTCCGGCGGTAAAAACGTGTCATACACACCGTCTGGATACTGTTTTTTTAATTCCAGAAGCAACGCACTGAATAATTCCTGCTGTGGGTCCATGATGTCACCTCGTAAGCTTTTTCAAATCGGATTTGAACTTCTCTTTCTGCGCTGTGTAGGAAGGACGCATATATGGCTGTGCACTCATGTACCGAGTTCCATACTCCACGTATGCCGCATATTCTGCTGTTGGCTCCACTTCAGCCGTAAGACCGCCATCTCGGATCTCAAGACCAATACTCCGTTTCAGTGTACCGGTATCCACTGGCGCTTTTCTCTGTGACGCCTCCTGCAAAGCTTTTCCGTTTTCCTTTACCACCCGCTTAATATCACTCATCTGCACGTTTTTCTTCAATTTGACCTGCAGTTTCTCCATTCCTTCCAGCTTGATTTTCGGCATCAGACCACCTCCGACAGAATAAAAGTCTGTTTCACGCGAAGTTTCCGCGTATAGTCCACTCTATAGGTTGTGTTCCCGATCCGGATCCGGTCAAACGGCTTCTGGTAATGATTTTGAAGCTGTACGGTCACGCTGCCCTGACGGATTCCTCCGTATACGATCTGCATGATCTCTGCCCTCGTATCCATCACAGAAGCCATTTTCTGCACCTCTGTGACCTGGTCTGCAGCATAGTTTCCGGTTTTCGAATCATATTCGCCCGGCAGGACCCGTTGGAAGAAAACTGGTGTATCATATCTCACAGAAACTTTACCTTTCCCTTTCTTGCCTCCCGCTGGCTGTCCAGATAGGACTGAATATCATCCATGTACCCGGCAAAATCATTTTCTGACCAGGAAAGGCTTTCGCCCTCAACACTGTGAGAGGAGAGCCCTTCCGAGCCGATCCGGTTGAATCGAATGACTGAAACATCCAATATGATGTATTCCATCTCTTCCGGCGGCTCCAGACCGCCAAGAAGAAATTTCAGCCGCTGTTTTGTGGCATTCAGAATCAGCTGTAACTGCTGTTCTGTCTTTTTGTCTGTATCTTCCAGTCCAAGAAGCAGTTTCAGATCTTCGATCATAGGCTGCCTCCTACTCTGCCAAGGAATCTACTGCCTTATTCTTGCTTTTCCCTTTGCCTGCCTTTTCCGGCTCCACCAGCTCGATCAGCGGGATACCACGCAGATTTTCAGCAGATGCAAGCTCTGCCAGTCGGGCTTCGGATACCTTAAGCCCCTCACGCGGGAAGATATCGCCTGTTCTGTATTCATGGTCATCGTCCTGCAAATCAGTAAAATACTCGATTACTCTGTACATATACCATCACCCTTTCTCAGCTTTTCACAGCTACTGTTACGTCGCCAGAACGAACTGCTTTGTAGTTCTGGTCGCACTCAACCAATGTGATATGATGGCCAGCGGTAGATGCGATCTCGGATTCTCCATCCCATTTGCTCCAGTTTTTCACATCATCACCATATTTTACCGCGGTCGCAGATGCTGCATCTTTGTACTTCCAGTAGTTATTCATGGACATGATCTGCTCTTTTACGGAAATCTTCGTCTTTCCAGCTTCTGTTCCTGCTTCAGATGTTACATTCAGAGTTCCAAGTGTCTGCGTATCAGATCCGCCAACGGAAATGCAAGCAATTGCATCCAGATATTCGCAGAACAGACGCAGGCCCATGATAGCGAACATGTCAGAAATTGCTCTCTCGTAGGTGCCCTGCGCATGGAAGCCGATAAAATGAGTAGTCGGATCCGTTGTGTAGCTAAGGCCAGCCTTCACGAACTCAGAATCGCCCGGATCAACATAATATCCGACGATATTATTGAGCGGGGTAGCGATAACAACGTTTTCCGGGATTTCAGAGCTTACGAACACAACCTCTGCACCCAGGAATTTCTTCATGTACTCAAAGCCGAACGCCGTCTGCAGTGTAATGTCAGCAGCACCAACGTATTTATACACATCCAGTGTATTCACCCACACTGCTACGCCTGTAGCCGTTCTTTTCATTTTTTTAAATTTGTCTTTGACTTTTCCGATCGCCATAGCAACCGCCATCTGCCAAGTACTTTCGTGATCAGTCAGAGAACCCGCCTTCAACTGTGTATACAGCTTATCCATGACAACGTTCTGCAGATCGCTTTTAAACTCTTCGTCTGTGTCCTGTACTGCGGCATCGTATCCTTTCTCTGCGATCGCCTCCAGGGTTACGCCCTTGCGGTATTTGTTGATCCTGATGGTATCGAACGGGATCTCTTCCACAGCGTACTGAGAGTACGGGATTTCTTCGCCCTCTGCGACCTCACCGGACTGCAGGGTTCCTGTTACCTTTTTTGTCTTTAAAACAGTATTGTTATCTTTCTTGATCATTCGGATAATGCCCAGGACATCAAGCAGCGCCTGAATGTTTTTGCCGAAAGATGTTACAAAGTCAATCTCGCGGGCCTTTACCTGGATCTGTTCCTGCCCCGTCATGTTATCCGGTGCTGCAAACACCTGCAGCCCTAATTTTCCAATTTTATGCATGTGTATTCCTCCTACTGAAATAATGCGATGTTTTCCGCAATCAGCCGCTGCCGCTCAATCGGGTTGCTGATTGTAAGAATCTGTTCTTTTGTAACAGCGCCCTTTCCGCCGGATCCGCCCTTTGGTGCATTACCCTTCAAAGCATCTTTTACGGCAGCCTGCACTGCGTCCTTGTACATCTTTCCGAAAGCTTCCACAGCCGTCTTGGTATCTTCAGCGCTTTCCGATACCAGATGTGCCAGAAGTTCATCCGGGATGTTGATTTCTTCATCTGCCAGCATCTTTCTGGCTGTTTTTGACATCTCCGAAATCGCGTTCTGCCGTTTCAGATCCGCCAGTTCTTTCTCCAGCTTACGATTCTTGTACTCTGCTTTCTCTTCCTTGGTCATCTTCGCGAGCTTTTCCGCTTCTGAAAGTTTGTCATCAGTCAGCGCCTGCCACTTTTCCTGTGCTTTGGTCACTGCTGTATTTACCGCCTTTTGGACCCTGCGGTCGAACTCTGCACGATTCTCTGCCTGTCCAAGAAAATCATCAAATGACATCTCATTGCCGCTATCTCCAGAACCTGCTCCAGTTCCGTCCTCGTTTCCGTCTCCGGCTCCGCTGCCGTCTCCTTCGCCGTCTGCAAATACCTGCAGGTTGATCATCGGGATTCTCCAATGATAATGGTTGTTTTTGCACTTCATTATTTTTCTGTCCTTTCTGCCCCGTCCCGTTCTGTAATAGCCCCGTGCCGTTGCTCCGGAATCATAGTTTAACGACATTTCGGTCACATCGGTTACACGATCCGGACATGCTCCGGAAATTCATCGGCCATCAGATAGATGCCGACAAAAAAGGAATCCACCAGAGTTCTTGCTCTCTCTGATAGATTCCCATACTGTATATCAACCCAGCCGGGCGATACTTCGTATTCTATTTCATCCCTTGTCAGATCCTCGATCGAGCGGATCAGCGTCCGCACGAGGCTGGAAACGCCTGCGCAGACAATGTCCTGCCCGTGCGGTGCATACATTGCATGGCCGGATACCTTGATTTCGTTCTTACGAACGGATACTTCAATCACTCTTTGATCCTCTCTTTCTTAAATGGGCATAAAAATACCACCGGCCTCTCGACTAGTGGTAACTATGAAATAATCGCGCCAAGTAATGCAGACAATATCACGTTGAATGTTTCAGTACAATATTCTTTTGCTTTCTGCATGCGGCTGTTTTCTTCCAGGAACTGTACGCCCTCAAACGTAATCTCAAATGGTCTGTCTGTTTGGAGCATTGGCGCGTCTTTTGTTTTGTCAACGACCACAAATCCTGTAATATATCCCTTCCTTACAAGCGTTGCAATGATCTTGCACCAATAGCTTTGCGGAATATCAAATAATTTTGAATTCCACGCGAACTGTTCGAGTTCTGGTTCTACACCGAGTTTCATGCATTCGTACAGATACCTTAGTATTTTATACATGATTACTTCCATGTCATTCTTTGCCATTATCGTTTTTACTCCTTAAACAGTTTTATACGAACGGAACCATCTCTTTTACGTCATTCAACGTCTTTTTTGCCTTTTCAAGCAACGAATTTTCGAACAGATAGGAAATACCCTTTGGTGTGATAATGGCATCCGGCAGATCGCCTAAAAGAACGCCATCTTTCGTATGATTAACAGCAATGCCTTTTACATATTCTTCCGTAATCAGGCTTAAAATGATATACTGCCAATAATTCTCATGAATATTATAAGCCGATGCTGTAAGGTAACACGCTTCTGGTTTTTCACCCTTTTTCAAGCATTCATACAGATATTTCAGTACCTGGTATACAATCACGAAATAATCATTCTGAGCCATTTGTCCTGTCTCCTTATCATCAGTTGATAATTAACTGATTCTTGCAAGAATCACAGTAAAAAGTATTGGTTTTTTCACGGTCGCCAACAGGAATCATAATTCCTTTTTTGCATTTCTTGCACAGAACTTTTTCGCCTTTTCTCAAAAGTTTTACCCTCTCATGAGGCGGCATATTCAGAGTATTCGTCATAAACAATCACTCCCATTTCAAATTCGGATATTTATCATTTATATGATTAATTATATCCTGGACAACTTTCTCTGTCAATTCAATGTTTTGATGTCTGTACTCGTTCATATAGCATTGTAACTCTTGATTTTTGGTGTTTGGCTTGTTGATTTTGGCATGTGTGGCCTCGTGAATCACTGTAATAGCTGTCTCACGAACCGTTTTGGTGTTATCAGCATAAATGTTGATTTCACCATCTTCGAAAAGTCCGTCCAGTCCCTCGTCGACATCAACTCCGTACCATACCTTTATTTGAATATCATTTTCCTGAAGATATTCCAACATTTCCGTTCCGATGCTGGACTTTTTCATTTCTTTCATGATATTTCGAGGTTTGATAACGTCTCGCCCCTTTGATCTGCCATCCAATGTTTGGAATATGCCTTCGTTGTCTTTGTATCTCGCCTTTCTGTTTTTCGAAGCTTCCCATTCTTCTGTGGTACCACCCTGCTCCAGAAATTTCAACCATTTCTCATACTCTGTGCTGTCTTCATAGGCCGCCGTAGAGCAGTGGCATCGCGGATGCATCGGCGGCGCATTTGTCCCTGGCATCATATCCTGCACCCTAAAATGCTTACCGTCCAACGCCTGGCACCGCTCGCAGACATCTGCATTCCCGCAGGCAACGTATGTATACTCTTCGAATCCATTTCGGATATAGGACTGTTTCTGAGCTTCTGTCTGGACTCTGGCAAGCTCCGTGACCATGAGCCGCTCTGCATCCTCCCGGCTTGCACCGAAGCGTTTCTGCAGGTGCACCGCAAGCTCCCGCGGGTTCTTACCCTGGATTAGCCCTGTTTTCAGCAGCTTGTCCAGCTCTGCTTTCAGCATATCCTGATACATCCAAATCCGGTCGGAATAGGTGGCGTTATGGAATGACGCATCGACGATTGCCCGCGCCATTTTCCCGTTTTCCTGCACAGAATTGCCAAGAATGCCCGCCTGCCTGCGAAATTCTTCTATTGTCTGCTGTGTCAGCGTCTGATCAAAGTATTTCTGCAGTTCGTCGAAGCCGGATACCATTTCCAGCCCGATATTGGCTTTCAGCAGCTCCAGGCGATTGATTTTCATGGTCGCATTGTACAACCGCATCTCTTCATTCGCCTGATCAGAAAAATCTTTTTCTTTGACGTATTTTGCGGCTTTCCTTCCATATTCTTCGATGTCAAGCTTGGAAACTCTCCTTTTTGCCTCCGCCAGTGAGATTCCCTCTTTTGTGGCGTACTTTGCATAAAATCCATCGATCTCCTTCTGGATCTGGTCTGCCATATATGCATAGGTCTTCCGGATCTCTTCTGCATAGGCCTGCTCCGCCATCTTATTCTTCTTAGCATGCTCCGTCTCACGCTTCTGCCAGTATTCCTTACTCGTCATCCTGTCCACCGCCGCCAAACATCTGCTCCATCACAAGATCCGCTCTCATCTTATCCTGATCAGCATCGATTTTCTTAATCTCGTCCTGTGCATTATCCACGATAGACAGCACGCCCAGCTGTGTTTCCTGGCTGACAACGCCTTCCAGATTCTTCGCGATCTCTGCCTCTTCCTGCAGGTTTGCCGGGAAGTTCGGCGTAAAGTGTGGATGGATCTTCACCCAGTCATCTTTTTTCATCCCCGAGACCGGATTTGAGAAGATCAGACGGTACCGCCGGTTCATACCGCTGGTAAATTTCCGTTCCTTCGTCTTTTCCAGGTTGCTCATCGCCTGCAGCTTATACTTCATGGCGATACCGGAGCTGGTACCAAAATTCTCATCCGAGATATTGGCTACCATGCTGATATGGAAGATGAGCTTTTCCAGTCGATCGATCAGATGCTCCTGTGTAGTGTCTCCATCTGGCTTCTGAAGAAATTCAACGATCAACCGCTCGGTATCTCCATCAAAGTTAATGATTCTGTCGTCCCGGATATGCGCCACATCATCTTCTTCCAGCTTGGATCCAAGAACTTTCAGATAAGCATCCGCGAAATAGTCAACATCATTGGCCTTCTCGCTGATCGCCTTATTGTATGCGTTGATCATCGTAAGCACCGGTTCGAAGATTCCCATCCGCTCCTTGTTTTCTACGTACTCAGATGCCGGAACGCCATCAAAGCCGTGTATCTTCTCGTCTGCATCCCAGATCAGCTTTCCCTTTATTGTGAACCATCGAACCTTCGTCTCATCTGAAACGCTGCCATGAAGGATCTGATTCGAATCGTAATACAGCCGCACGAAATACCGTTCCCTTTCCAGCACGGAATCATCGTAGATCATGAATGCATCCAGCGGGCTCAGATAGGTGATACCGATATTTCCGTTCTCATCTACGTAATACATTTCATAGCCTTTACCGAAGATACTGCAGATCTTGGACAGTTCGGCATTGTTATCGTCCTGATCATTATACTGATCCAGAAAATCAACATATTTCTCAACCGCTTCGTTTCCATCGTCTACCTGCAGTTTGATCGGATGCCCGATGAAGAAGCCGTTCATCGTATCCACGATGTATTTCGCAAAGTTGACCATGATCCGGTTGTCCGGCTTCCACTTGGGCTTTAACGGCTCATGCAGGAGCGGGTAATCCGTCTCGTAGGCCTCCTGCAGCATGCTGTATCTAAATGCGCACTCTCCGGAATGCCGCATGATAAATTCGTTCAATTTGGCATCTGTCAGCGTCTCTTCCGACGGTAGCCTATACAAATTCGTTCGCACTTCTATATCCCTCCTTTCACCTTTCTGTTCAGCCGTGGTTTCGCCTTGCGTTCTTCCTCAATGGAGTATCGAAGCATCGCCATGGCATCATCAAAAAATGGAACTGGCTCTTCGAGATAAGTGTTGGTATGCTCATCCTTCTTCCACTTCCATTGCTGAATTTCTTTTATTGTATTGACGCAGGACGGGTAGATATGGATCCTGTGCTGTTTCAAATAGTCTATCTGGGCATGCACGCTGTTCGGCTCTTTCTGCACACCTTTTGCGCGGTATCCCGCCTTCTGCCACATCTTGATACGGTCCGGCTCCGCAGAATCGCACCACATACGCAGGCGCTTGCTGAACTGCCCTTCCGCCAGCCGGATGATCTCGTCCGTGTCCATCTCATACACGTACAGTTCCCGGCATAGATACAACTCACCATCCTTAAAGCCAACCTCACCGATGCAATTGGCGTGATTGAATCCGAAATCCTGTGCATTGACCATGTAATCGAATCGTTCCGGTGAACAGTCAAATTCTTCGACAACATAGTTTTTGAGGATCAGTCCGGCGACCTCGCCCCATTCCCCCAGGCCATACACCCGATACCCCTCTGGATCCACTTCCTTACGCCGCATCATACGTCTTCGGTAGGCATCATCGATAAAGCGGTTCTGCTCGTAGGTTGACTGATGTGTCAGAACATCCGGATCTGACCGGTCAAAGAACACACGCTTAATCCAGTGATACGCCGATACCGGGTTGAACGTCATCCGGATCTGATAGAACTGTCCATCCGGCAGTTCACCACGGAGACGGTCATCAATGATCTCGAAGTCCGCCTGCGTAATTTCCGTTGCTTCTTCAATCCACACATCGGTCAACTTTCCACGCTTGAAAGTAATGGATTTCAGCTTTTCACGCTGTTTCTCATCATTGACTCCACGGAAAATGATCTGATTCCGGTTGATCTTACACTCCATAATCATGTTGGAGCTGTTGATGTGCCAATATCTCTTATACTGCTCCCCAAACATACGAAAAATAGCACCCTGCAATTCTGCAAAAGTGCTATCCCTGTTGGTCACATCCGCCTTTCGGACGCACAAAAGATTTCTTCCCGGATCCTGCATCAACCGCAGGATATAATTCTGCGCCGTATCAACGCTCTTCCCCGAGCCGGCAGAGCCTTTCATGACAATATACCGTTTGCAGCTACGATCAACTTCTTTGAATCCCGGATTCATCTGGACGTTTATATTCATCCGGAATCGTCCTCCCCGTAGTCAATCGTGATGTTGAGATCCATATCTGCATCCAGCTCAACTTTATCCTTGAACATACCAAGGTGTTTTCCAAGAAGCTCCAGCGCTCTCATCTTATCATTTAATCGAACTTCTCTTTCAACTGACGATCCTTTTTCACCATCCATAGTTTTAACTTTCACCGACTGAACGCAAGCCAAATCATCTTCTGTGGCATCTGTTCGAATAGAAGCATCTTCAGAATTGATTACATTTTGCGGATTCACAAAAGCTATTCTTGCCAGTTCCTGAATCACCCGATCCTGATTAATACCAGTCCGTCTTGACCGTTCCGCCATTGATTTATCAACAGCTTCTCGAATTCTAGTATTTTCTAGTAATTTATTTGCATTGGTGTCTGTGTACTCTGTTTTCTTATAACCTGCTCTGATCGCGGCCTGCGTTGCATTCAGGTCGATCAGATACTCATCAACAAATTTTTGCTGCTTTGCAGTCAATTTTGCCATCCTGCAACACCGCCTTTCTGTCTCAAATTTCTGCACGCAAAAATTCCCCGCATCTCTGCGAGGAATCCTTGTATAAGAGTAACAAATCGGAGAATCTCCATCCACTGGAGAGTCGGAACATCACGAGTCGAACGTGAATCCGGGGAGCGGCCCCGTCCATCTGCCGTTGATGGTATGTTCCGATAGGTGCAGAGATCTGCCTGCCACTGCACCATGACATCATTTGAACGTGTACACCGCCCAGGCTGATGCCTGCCCCAATCAGCGGCCAGGCTGTGACACCTTGCCGCCGAAGCTCTATCAAAACACATCGAAAGGAGGCCTTGAATAAAATGCCGTTTCCCTCATCCATTCTTTGGCTCTTACACTATATCACAGGTGCAATAAGCAAAAAAAGGAACTCTTTTCTAAAGCCTAAAATGTACCAGTGCTTTTCCATGAATTTTCGTTATGTTCCGCAAACTGTACCCCATTCTCTCTGCGATCTGCTCCCACTTCATCCAGCGAATGTACCGCAGCCGCAACACGGTCTTTTCCGTTTCATCCGGCATCTCTTCGATTTTCTGCGTGATTTCTTTTCTCAGCCGGATCTGCTGCTCCATCTGTGCTTTCAGGTTGTCCATCAGTTCTTCCAGCTGGACTACGTAGGCTGACAGATCCCCGCAGCTGCTCCCGTGCGGCATTCCATCCTGGATCAGTGCCGGAAACATTTTATTCATTCGCAGATCATCAATCTCTTCTCGAATTTCTCGTTCCGCAAGTTCTGCCGCATGGTATCTTCTCAGGTATTCTTTTTTCTTCTCGTTCTCCTCTTTGTGCTGATCCACTGGTATCACCTCCCCACTTGTGTTCTCTTCCGGTTGTCCGGTCTCTCATTTTGATCTCCACCAACTCCAAATGTGACACATTCAGGACTTCTCGCACGGCCTTGACCACACTCCAGATCTGTCTCGGCAGGTGGGTAGCGTTTCGAATTGCCCTGTCTGCAGTCGGATCACGATATCCTTCACCATTCATTGTTTTTCACCTCATCCAAACTCCAGCTGTCCGTCATCGACGAATTTTGTTTTTTTCAAGCTTAACTTATCCCCCTGCTGTTTTAACCGATCGACACGTGCCTGCTGTTTCAGGTTTGCCATATAATTATCGTCTACTTCCGGCGGAATCTTCAAAAAATATTCTTCCGGAAGTGACATTCCAGCTTTTTCACATAACTCTGCAATATCTCTCTTGTAAGAAATAATATGATTTCTCGTCAGATTCATATTGCAGCCATCCGGCCAGAACGGATCATTACAGCCATTTTCGTTTATGTAGTTCCAATGATCGCGTTCGCGGATTATCTGACTACAAAGCAAATCTAACTGCTGTTCCGGTGTATTTTCTTTCATAACATCACGTATAATCCAATTATCTTAGATGGTAATTGGATTTTTCCTTTCTCCCAG
>NZ_QUJZ01000025.1:0-13802 GCF_003480845.1 Blautia sp. TM10-2
ACTGGGAGAAAGGAAAAATCCAATTACCATCTAAGATAATTGGATTATACGTGGTGCTTATGATTGATGATATGGCGGTTTATATTGCAAATCTTGGCAAATACAATGAGGGCTATTTAGTCGGAGCATGGTTCACATTTCCTATTGACGAGGAAGATGTAAAAGAAAAAATCGGCTTGAATGAACAGTATGAGGAATACGCTATCCATGATACCGACAACTTCCCGATTGCGATTGGTGAGTATGTTTCCATTGAAGAACTGAACTCTATGTATGAAATGATAGAGGAACTTCCCGACTATATCGTAGAATGTCTGGACGAATTTATCAGCCACTACGGGACGCTGGAAGAAGTCGTGGAACACAAGGACGACATTTATTATTATCCCGACTGTGAAACCATGACAGATGTTGCCTATTACTACATAGACGAATTGCAGGCACTTGGGGATATTCCACCCAGCTTACAGAACTACATTGACTATGAAGCCTACGGGCGAGATTTGGATATGGGCGGTTGCTTTATTGAAACAAGCCGAGGTATGTGCGAGATACCATACTAACGCTGGAAGATCAGCGACAAGCATTGTTGCTACTGACAGCGTATTTCTCTTTTAAGGGACAGTCTGAAAATGGCTGTCCTTTTCTATTTTGAAAGGAGCTGAAAGAACTTGAAAAAGATTAAATCTTATACGGGTATCTGGAACGTGGAAAAAGTCTTGTATGCAATCAATGACTTTAACTTACCCTTTCCCGTTACCTTTACACAGATTACATGGTTTGTGATTACGGAATTTATCATCATTCTGTTTGGGGATATTCCCCCACTTTCCATGATTGAGGGAGCATTTCTCAAATATTTCGGTATTCCCGTTGCTCTCACTTGGTTTATGTCGCAGAAAACCTTTGACGGAAAGAAGCCGTACAGCTTTTTGAAATCACAGATAACCTATGCCCTGCGACCGAAAATCACTTATGCAGGAAAAGCCGTAAAACTGCATAAGCAGACCTTGAATGAAACAATCACGGCAGTAAGGAGTGTGAACGATGTTCCCGATAAAATATATTGACAACAACCTTGTCTGGAACAAGGACAATGAGGTATTCGCTTACTATGAGCTGATACCGTACAACTATTCTTTCTTATCCGCAGAGCAGAAATTTATTGTGCATGACAGCTTTCGCCAGCTTATCGCACAGTCCCGTGAGGGTAAAATTCATGCGTTGCAGATTGCCACGGAAAGCTCAATCCGCAGTATGCAGGAGCAGTCAAAGAAACTGGTAACGGGGAAACTTCGTGAGGTGGCAGTCCAGAAAATAGACGAACAGACCGAAGCGTTAGTATCTATGATTGGGGACAATCAAGTGGACTACCGCTTTTTTCTTGGCTTTAAGCTCATGGTTACAGAAGAACAACTCAATCTGAAGAATATTAAAAAATCGGCATGGCTGACGTTCACGGAATTTCTCCATGAAGTGAACCACACGCTGATGAATGATTTTGTTTCCATGCCGAATGATGAAATCAACCGCTACATGAAAATGGAAAAGTTACTGGAAAACAAAATATCCCGTCGTTTCAAGGTGCGACGCTTGGAAACAAACGACTTCGGGTATCTCATAGAACATCTTTACGGCAGGGACGGTATCGCTTATGAAGATTATGAGTACCAGCTACCAAAGAAAAAATTGAACAAAGAGACGCTGATAAAATACTACGACCTTATCCGTCCGACAAGGTGTGTGATTGAGGAAAGCCAGCGGTATTTACGATTGGAACATGAGGACAAGGAAAGCTATGTGTCCTATTTTACCGTCAATGCGATTGTAGGAGAGCTTGATTTTCCGTCGTCTGAAATCTTCTATTTCCAGCAACAGCAATTCACATTCCCCGTTGATACGAGCATGAATGTAGAAATCGTGGAAAATCGGAAAGCATTAACGACCGTCCGCAACAAGAAAAAGGAACTGAAAGACCTTGATAATCACGCCTATCAAGCAGGAAGTGAAACCAGCTCAAATGTGGTGGACGCTTTAGACAGCGTGGACGAGCTGGAAACTGATTTAGACCAGACAAAAGAAAGTATGTATAAGTTAAGCTACGTCATACGGGTGTCTGCACCCGATCTTGACGAGCTGAAACGCCGTTGTGATGAAGTCAAGG
The DNA here is from genome assembly GCF_003480845.1 of Blautia sp. TM10-2. Taxonomy (NCBI): domain Bacteria; kingdom Bacillati; phylum Bacillota; class Clostridia; order Lachnospirales; family Lachnospiraceae; genus Blautia; species Blautia sp. TM10-2. The sequence continues at coordinate 2,165 of NZ_QUJZ01000025.1, forward strand.
ACTTTTACGACGACCTCAATGTAAAGCTGGTGCGTCCTGCTGGGGATATGCTGGGGCTTCATTCTGAATTTTTACCAGCCAGCAAGCGATATATCAATGACTATGTGCAGTATGTAAAATCAGATTTTTTAGCTGGGCTTGGCTTTGGTGCGACACAGCAGTTAGGAGAAACTACGGGTATCTATATGGGCTATTCTGTTGATACGGGAAGAAATGTGTACCTGCAACCGTCCCTTGCCAGTCAAGGTGTAAAAGGTACAGTTACCAACGCTTTAGCGTCTGCTTTTGTCGGTTCGCTTGGCGGTGGGAAATCGTTCTGTAACAATCTTCTGGTATATTATGCGGTGCTGTTTGGCGGTCAAGCACTTCTGTTAGACCCTAAAAGTGAGCGTGGTAACTGGAAAGAAACGCTCCCAGAGATTGCACATGAAATCAATATCGTAAATCTTACCAGCGATAAGGACAATGCAGGGCTTCTTGACCCGTTTGTGATTATGAAGAATGTAAAAGACGCTGAAAGTCTGGCAATCGACATCTTAACATTCCTTACGGGTATTTCTTCAAGGGACGGCGAAAAATTCCCCGTACTTCGTAAGGCAGTACGCTCCGTTACCCAGAGCGACAGTCGGGGCTTGCTCCATGTGATAGACGAGCTACGCCGTGAAGATACGCCCATATCAAGAAATATCGCAGACCATATCGACAGCTTCACGGACTACGACTTTGCACACCTGCTGTTTTCAGACGGTACGGTAGAAAATGCTATCAGTCTGGATAATCAGCTCAATATCATTCAAGTAGCCGACCTTGTACTGCCAGATAAAGATACCACTTTTGAAGAATACACGACCATTGAATTGTTGTCTGTGTCTATGCTGATTGTGATTAGTACCTTTGCCCTTGATTTTATCCATTCGGACAGAAGCATTTTTAAGATTGTCGATTTAGACGAAGCGTGGGCGTTCTTAAATGTGGCACAAGGAGAAACCTTATCAAATAAGCTGGTTCGTGCTGGGCGAGCTATGCAGGCAGGCGTTTATTTCGTTACCCAGTCTGCCTATGACGTGTCAAAGGAAAGTCTGAAAAACAATATCGGCTTAAAGTTTGCATTTAGAAGCACGGATATAAACGAGATAAAGCAGACCTTAGAGTTTTTCGGTATCGACAAGGACGATGAGAACAACCAGAAACGCTTGCGTGATTTGGAGAACGGACAATGCTTATTGCAGGACTTATACGGGCGTGTCGGTGTGGTGCAGATACACCCAGTCTTTGAAGAACTGCTACACGCCTTTGATACCAGACCGCCCGTACAGAGAAATGAGGTGGAGTGATGAAAGAAAGGATAAAAGGTGTGTTCACAAAAAAGAAGATTTTCCACTTTCTCAAAATGGCTCTGTTCGTGGTGGCACTCTCCCTTATCCTGCTTTCACTTTTGGGGACGGTGGCTCATGCGACGGGGCTTGTAGACGATACCATAAACGCAGAAAATCTTTATTCAAAATATCCCCTTTCCAACTACCAGCTTGATTTTTTCGTCGATAATAGCTGGTCGTGGCTTCCGTGGAACTGGCTCGACGGTATCGGAAAATCGGTACAATACGGGCTGTACTGCATTACCAACTTTGTCTGGACTATCAGTTTGTATTTGAGTAATGCAACGGGCTATGTGGTGCAGGAAGCCTATAAGCTGGACTTCATCAATGATATGGCAGACAGTATCGGAAAGAGCATACAGACCCTTGCAGGCGTTACCGAGAACGGCTTTTCTTCTACGGGCTTCTATGTTGGTTTCCTGCTTCTCATTATCTTAGTGGTGGGAATGTACGTTGCTTATACGGGACTGATAAAACGGGAAACCAGCAAAGCACTTCACGCTGTTATCAACTTTGTGGTGGTGTTCGTGCTGTCCGCTTCATTTATTGCTTATGCTCCCGACTATATCAAGAAGATAAATGAATTTTCATCAGACATCAGTACCGCTTCTTTGGATTTGGGAACAAAAATCATGCTCCCTAACTCCGACAGCGAGGGTAAGGACAGCGTGGACTTGATACGGGACAGCCTATTTTCTATTCAAGTGGAACAGCCGTGGCTCTTGCTTCAATTCGGGAACAGCAACGCAGAAGAAATCGGGACAGACCGTGTAGAAGCTCTCGTATCGGCAAGTCCAGAGGACGAGGACGGGAAAACCAGAGAGGAAGTCGTGAAAACAGAAATCGAGGACAACGACAATAACAATCTGACAATACCGCAGGTCGTGAACCGTTTGGGTATGGTGTTCTTCCTCTTGTTCTTTAACTTGGGTATCACGATATTTGTATTCTTGCTTACGGGCATGATGTTGTTCAGCCAGATACTTTTTATTATCTTTGCAATGTTTTTACCTATCAGTTTTTTACTTTCCATGATACCGAGCTATGAAAGCATGGCAAAGCAGGCAATCGTGAGAGTATTTAATACCATAATGACACGGGCAGGAATAACGCTCATTGTAACGGTGGCATTTAGTATTTCCAGTATGTTTTACAACATTTCCACAGACTACCCATTCTTTATGGTGGCGTTCTTGCAGATAGTATGTTTCGCTGGTATCTACATGAAGCTGGGCGACTTAATGAGTATGTTCTCACTTAATGCTGGCGACAGTCAAAGCATGGGACGACGCATATTCCGCAGACCGTATCTGTTTATGCGACATCGGGCTAGGCGTATGGAACACCGTATTGCAAGGGCGGTAAGTGCTGGCGGTATTTCGGGCGGTGTAGCTGGTGCGGTGGCTGGAAGTGCCGTTGCTGGCAAGAGAGCCGAAAGAAAAAATACGGCTTCTAAAGAAAATCGGGGCAATACCACTTCCAGCATGGGACAGCGTGCAGGTTCAAAAGTCGGTGCTGTTTTAGATACGAAAAATAAAGTGAAAGACAAGGCAAACGCTGTCAAAGAGAATATCAAGGATATGCCGACACAGACCGCTTATGCGGTGTATTCCGCAAAGGAAAAGGCAAAGTCCAGCGTGTCCGACTTCAAGCGTGGCATGGTGCAGGAACAGCAGTCCAGACAGACGGGACGCTTGGAAAAGCAGGAACAGCGTAAGAAAAATATCGCTGACAAACGTATGGAGCTTCAAAAGGCACAAGAAGCAAGGCAGGTACAGCGAAAGGCTGACGGATCAGCGACAACGGGAGCTACCCGTCCCCATGAGCGACCAGTCACAGCTTCAACCATTCCAAAGCCGAGTGTTGAAAAAATGCAGGAAGTCAAACGCCCAGCCACAGCTCCAACTCCGAAAGCAAGTGAGCCAGTCAAGACAAATGTTATCAAAGAGCGTCCGTTATCTTCTGGTGCTTCTGATAAGAAAGCACCCCAGCCTACACAGACAGTACATAGGCAGAATGTAGAAAAAGTGGTATCGCAGGAAACACGCCAGAATGACACCAAAGACCGCAGGATAAAGGTTCAGCAGACCCAGAGCGTCCAGAAGAACCAGCAGACCATAGAGAAAACCCGTAACCTTGTAACGAAGAAAGGACAGAAGAAAAAATGAAACTGAAACATATCGCTATCATTGGCAGTCTGTTTCCTATCCTCTTTTCTCTGGTGCTTTTCTTTGGCGTCCTCATTAGTGCGGACAGCGACGACGAGAACAGCAATTTTTCTTCTGGCATTACGGGTATGAACCTATCCGCAGAAGTCTTGAAACATCAGCCTATGGTAGAAAAATACGCCAGAGAAAACGGTATCTCCGAGTATGTCAATGTGTTACTTGCTATCATTCAAGTAGAAAGTGGCGGTACGGCAGAAGATGTTATGCAGAGTTCGGAAAGTCTTGGTTTACCGCCTAATTCCTTAGATACGGAAAGCTCAATCAAGCAGGGGTGTAAGTATTTTGCGTCCCTGCTTTCTTCCTGCAAAAATCAAGGTATCGACGACTTGAATGTAGCGATACAGTCTTATAACTATGGCGGTGGCTATGTGGGATATGTGGCAGGAAAAGGAAAAAAACACACTTTTAATCTTGCAGAGAGCTTCGCCCGTGAGAAATCGGGTGGAAAGAAAGTAACCTACACCAACCCGATAGCCGTTGCTAAGAATGGGGGCTGGCGGTATGGCTATGGAAATATGTTCTATGTGGAAGTAGTCAATCAGTATTTAGCAGTTCCGCAGGTATCGGGAGAACTGGCACAAAAGGTAATGAATGAAGCGTTGAAATATCAAGGCTGGAAGTATGTGTATGGTGGCAGTAACCCGAATACTTCCTTTGATTGTTCGGGATTGACGCAATGGTGCTATGGAAAAGCTGGTATCTCCTTACCGAGAACAGCACAAGCACAGTATGACGCAACCCAACATCTGCCACTCTCGCAGGCAAAAGCAGGCGATTTGGTGTTTTTCCATTCCACCTATAACGCTGGTTCGTATGTAACACACGTCGGTATTCTTGTTTCGCCGACACAGATGTACCACGCAGGCGACCCGATAGGATATGCAGACCTAAGTAGTAGTTACTGGCAACAGCACTTAATCGGTGCAGGACGAGTAAAACAATAGAAAGGACTTGAAAAATATGTTTAAGAAGAATAAGAAACAGACAGAAACTATCAAAGAACCAAAAGAAAAAAAGGTGCGTACTGTCAAGGTAGGCACACATAAGAAAACCGTGATTGCGTTGTGGGTGGTGCTTGTCGCAAGCGTGAGCTTTGGGGTGTATAAGAATTTTACGGCTATCGACCAGCACACCACCCATGAAAAAGAAATCATTGAACTTTGCTTGCAGGACACCAACGGGATAGAAAATTTCGTGAAAAACTTTGCGAAGTCCTATTACACATGGGATAACAGCAAAGAAGCTATCGAAGCAAGGACGCAGGCAATCAGCGGTTATCTGACAAAGGAATTGCAGGACTTAAATGTAGACACCATTAGAACCGATATACCGACCAGCTCCACGGTTACAGATGTGATTGTATGGCATATCGAGCAATCGGGAGCGGACACTTTTTCTGCTACCTACGAAGTAGATCAGCAGATAAAAGAGGGAGAACAGACAAGCAATGTGAAAGCAACCTATACTGTAAAAGTCTATGTGGACGCAGACGGGGATATGGTAATCGTTCAAAACCCTACCCTTGCACCAGCAGTTGAAAAATCAGACTATGAGCCTAAGACACCAGAAGCAGACGCAAGCGTGGACGCTGATACGGTAAATGACGCTACCGCTTTTCTGGAAACATTCTTTAAGCTGTACCCAACAGCGACGGAAAAAGAGCTTGCTTACTATGTATTGGGAAATGTGATTGAACCTATCGGCAGGGACTACCTTTATTCTGAACTGGTAAACCCTATCTTTATAAAGGACGGCGACAATGTGAAAGTCAAGGTTGCGGTAAAATTCATTGATAATCAGACAAAAGCGACGCAGGTATCGCAGTATGAGCTTGTGCTACATAAGGATAGTAACTGGAAGATTGTAGGATAAATGATATAGCGTGCATTTCCTATCAGATTTGCACGCTTTTACAAAACGACAAGAAAACTGTGCAAAAATATTGACTTGTAATGACCGAATGCTATAATATAAATGACAAGTGTACTTGGTATTATTTGAAGGGAGCGTTATATAATGGATAAAGAAAAAATACTATCACAAAACAAAAAAGAGAATCTATATCTTGATGAATACGAAAAACATATTAAACTTCAAGGGAAATCTTTTGGCTTAATGTTTGTTTTATTTATCTGCATTTTAATTCTTTTCATTAAAGCAGTTTGTAAAGAACCTTACTATGACATAATGACAATTATTGGGTCTGTGGCATTTGGCTCTATGGGTTATGAAGCACATATTTCAAAAAATAAATCCAAATTTGTTATTGCTTTATTCTTTTTTCTATTTATGGGGTATTACTTTTATAAATTTTTAATGGTAGATTTATAGAATGGACGAACATTTAATTTTGCGAAACAGATTAAAAACTGTACGAAAAGAAAAAAAATTATCACAAACAGAATTAGCTGAACTAGTCGGGGTTTCTCGGAATACAATTAGTTCTATTGAGACTGGACAATTTAATCCAACAGCAAAATTGGCATTAGTGCTTTGTATAGCTTTAGATAAAAAATTTGAAGAATTATTTTATTTTGATTAAAGGAGAGAACGATTATGGAATTAGAGGAATTGATTGTTGAAATAGTTATAGGATTGTTTTTACTTTTTACATCTTATCAAATAGGTATAAAAGAGAATATTACTTTATTACATGGTTATCATTATACACAACTTGACCCTAAAGATAAAAAGGTGTTTACAAAAAAAATAGGAATAGGCACTTTACTGGTTAGTATTGGTATTCTTGTTATGCCGATTATCAATTTAATCTCTCATTCTGAATTAGGCTATTACATAGGTCTTATTTTGATTGTTGTAGGAGTGTTTTATATCATATTCATCATTGTAAAATACAATGGAAAACTTATTAGCTTTAAAAAGTAGAATTGAGGTATGAATATGATAGGACTGAACAAAAGAGATATAAAAAAGGCATTGAAAGCTGGTGCAAAAGCTGGCGGTGTATCATTGGCTGATGTTCGGGCGGATATTGAAGCTACGATTGATGAAGCTATGAATAGCACCGACCCAGAGGTGCAGGCAAATTTCAAAAAGTATTTTGGGAATAAACGCCCTACACCAGAAGAATATATTTATATCATTACGAAAAAGACAAAGGCAAAATTATAATAAAAGGGTCGTGGAAATGCTTCACAAAATTGTGATCTGCATTATCACGGCTCTTTTACTCTCTGTTTACTTTCAAAACTGTAAGTGTAATTGAATACTGCCCTTGCTATAATTTAATTGTATTCCAAAACAAATAAATGTGGCAGGAAGAAAGGAGCGATTTTTAATGGAACACATTTTAAATTTAGAGCAAGTAAAAAAATACTACGGGGGTAACTCTGGAAATATCACAAAGGCAGTAGACGGTATTTCTATGTATGTAGATAAGGGCGAATTTGTCGCAATCATGGGAGCTAGTGGTTCTGGAAAGACTACCCTATTAAACTGTATCTCTACGATTGATACTGTAACCAGCGGACACATTACAGTCAATAATCAAGATATTACCAAAATCAAGGATAAAGATTTTGCTGATTTCAGACGTGAAAATTTAGGGTTCATTTTTCAAGATTTCAACCTTTTAGATACTTTAACGATTGGAGAAAACATTTCTTTATCATTGGTTATCAACAAACAGAACCCTACTGATATTGAGAAAAGAGTTCATTCTATCGCCGATAAATTGGGTATTCGTGATATTTTATCGAAATTTCCTTATGAAGTTTCTGGCGGACAAAAACAGCGTTGTGCTTGTGCTAGAGCCTTAATCAATGAACCGAAACTGATTTTAGCTGATGAACCGACGGGAGCTTTGGACTCAAAAGCTTCCAGATTATTACTGGAAACAATGTCTGAAATCAACAAGAAAATGCAGGCTACTATTTTAATGGTAACACATGACCCGTTTAGTGCGTCTTTCTGTGAACGTATTTTGTTCTTGAAAGACGGTAAAATATTCAATGAAATTTTCAGAGGGGAAAAAAGCAGAAAAGATTTCTTCAATGAAATACTGGATATATTAACCTTGCTCGGAGGTGAAGTGGGAAATGTTAGGTAAGTTAGCGTATAGAAATACAAAAAGAAATATTAAAGATTATTTGATTTATCTGATAACCGTTACTGCATCCTTTTCTCTTATATTTGCTTTTAATTTGGTGGCAAATTCTGATGAAATTGTAAAGTTATGTTCCAGTATGGATGCATTTAAGAATTCATTGTTCGCTGTAAATATTCTTATTATTTTTGTGATATGCTTTTTGATCAACTATACAACGAAATTTATGTTTGAAAAAAGAAGTAAAGAATTAGGAACATATATGCTTCTTGGCATTAAGAAAAAAGAAATTGCCCACTTAGTTGTAATTGAAAATATACTGTTGGGAATTTTAGCATTTGTATTAGCTATTCCTATTGGCTTTTTATTCAGCCAGTTTGTGTCGTTAGTAATTGTAAACTTACTGGGTATTCCAAAAACTCTCTTTATTTCTTTGAATTTCGTTTCTATTGGACTATTGATAATTTATTTTTTAACTATTTATGTTTTGGTTTTGCTTAATCTATTAAGAAGAATAAGTAAAATGACGATACGTGATTTTCTTTATTTTGACAAACAAAATGAAAAGAAAATGTTCCGTGACAGTAAAAAAAGAAATGTCATTTTTGTTTTAAGTATTATTCTTGGTGCGATTTCTCTTTTTCTCTGGAATTCACGTTGTACTATGGATAATTTTAATAAGCAAGAAACACTTACTTATTTGATGGTAAGCGTAATCATGTTGATTATCAGCATTTATGGTATATCTACAACTTGTGCAGATATGTTCTTGACTGTTTTGTTAAAGAATAAAAAAATGAAATATCAAAATGATAATCTGTTTGTAGCAAGAACATTTGCTTCTAAAGCAAGAACAATGAGCTTCACATTTGGTACATTGTCTATGTTGATTTTAACTTCACTGCTGGCTCTGAATTATTCTAGTATCAACAAAGCTTCGTATGATATCAGCGTGAATTTAAATGCACCATATGATGTACAACTCTTTGATGATAAGCAGGTATTTGATGAATATATTCGAGTAATTGAAGAAGAATATACGATTGTTAATACCATTGAGTACAACATTTATAAAGAGCCGAATCATCAGGTACAAAATTTCTTCCAATCAGAATATTATGATTTTGACCCAGTCTTGAAGTTAAGTGATTATAATAGGTTACTGGAATTAAGAAAGATGCCGTTGCTTTCTTTAAATGATAACGAATACTATATAGTTACAAATAGCAAGTTTGCATATAAGGTTGAAGATAACAAAGATATTGAAACCATAACAGTAGCAAATAAAAATTTGAAATTAAAAGGATATGACACTAAGTCTTATTGGAACTCTATAACTAATACTGGCAGATTTGTTGTTGTACTTCCAGATAAATATGTTCAAGGACTTGAAGTATCAGAAAATCATTTGATTATAGATACAAAAGAAGATACAGACGCAGAATTAGAAAATAAGATAAAAGAAGATATGCAACATCAATTAGTAAAGGTTGATGAAAATGGAGAAATAAATGATGAGTCGTATAGAGTAAACGTAAGAGGTGCAGAAATAGAACAACAAAAAGCAATGGTTGCAATAGTAGCCAGTCTGTTTATGTACATTGCATTTATTTTGATTTCCGCAGTAGGAACAATTTTGGCAGTTCAATCATTGAGCGACTCTACTAAATACAAATATCGCTACTTGACCTTGCGAAGATTAGGAATAAATGATAAGTCGCTATTTAAGACAATCAGAAAACAATTATTGATATTATTTTGTGTCCCTGCAATATCAGCAATATTATGTTCTTTTGTGATGATGTCGTCATTGAATAATGTGTATCAACAAATTTTGGGAGATAAACACCTTTATCTAATGTACTTTGGCTTGAATTTAATTATCTTCTTCCTAATTTATAGTATTTACTGGATAGCAACGTATATCGGTTTCAAACGAAATATCAATGAGGAGAGTTAGATTTTTCTAGCTCTCCTGCTGTGAAATTATTATAATGGTAAATCAAGGGGGTGTTGAAATGAGAATAGCAATTATCGAAGATGATGAAATCACTCGTTTGGAGCTTTCTAAATTATTGAACACACAAGGATATGAAACAGTTTTATTGATTGACTTTGGAAACCTGACAGATGAATTAAAGCAATATTCCATAGAACTGGTTCTGCTTGATATTAACCTGCCGTATGAGAATGGCTATGAAGTATGCAGGAAAATAAAACAAGTCATGCCAGTACCGATTATCTTTGTAACAAGCAGAGATACAAATGCTGACGAATTGAAAAGTATTCAAGTGGGTGGGATTGACTTCATCACAAAGCCGTATGACACGCTTATTCTTCTTGAGAAGATCAAGCGTGCATTGCAGTTATCAAACCCGAATAATTTCCGTGAGCTTGTTAAAAAAGATTGTACCCTTGATTTACATTTATCTATTTTGAAGTATCAAGAGAAAAGCATTGAATTGACAAGAAATGAATTTCGTATTTTATACTACTTCTTTATGAACGAAGATAAAGTTATCAGTAAGGAAGAACTATTGGAAAAGCTGTGGAACGACAAATATTATTTAGACGAAAATGTATTACTGGTTAATATGACCCGTCTAAAAAAGAAAATGAAAGAAATCGGTATTGTTCATTTATTGGAAAATATACGAGGAAAGGGTTGGAAACTGTGAGCTTTTTTACATTCTTAGAAGAAAAAATAACAGAGATATTGTTTCAGCTTTTCTTTCTTGCCTTAGTAGCATTTCTCTTGATTTTCTACGGTGTAGATACGCTATTTGTTGTATTGCTGGTAATTCTGTTCATCAGCATACAAGGGCTTTTTCAATGGTGTTTGTATCGGAAGAAACGTAAGGCTTCGCAACATATTATTGATTTAGTAGACGGACTGGAAGAAACCTACTATATTGCAGATGTTTTACCAAAGCCAAAAGAATTTCAAAATGAAGCCTATTACTACGCACTAAAAAAAGCCTGCAAATCTATGAATGATGAAATCGGTAAAATCACAGAGGAAAAGCAGGATTATCAAGAATATGTGGAAAGTTTCGCCCATGAAATTAAAATACCGATAGGAGCATTGTCTTTGACGTTCGATAATACGAAAAATTACACGTTAAAAAAAGAAACAGACAAGATATTTCAGTTGGTGGAACAAATGCTCTACTATGCAAGGAGTGAAAATACGGAAAAGGACTATTTTGTAAAACAGTTGCAGTTAGACGAAGTGATACATAATGTCATTCTGAAATTTCGTCATTCACTTATGGAAAGGAAAGTAATTATCAATATCCATGACATAGAGAATGTTGTATATACTGATGAAAAATGGCTGACATTCATTCTATCTCAAATCGTGCAAAATGCGATTAAGTATTTTGACAAGCAGGAAAACAAACTGACGATATACAGTCAAGACAACGGAACAAATATACTGCTTGTAATTGAAGATAATGGCTGTGGAATAAAAACGTCTGATTTATCCCGTGTATTTGAAAAAGGCTTTACTGGTTCTAACAGAAACAAGGCAAATGCAACAGGTATGGGACTGTATCTATCTAAAAAATTATGCGATAGGTTGGGATTGAAATTGGATATTGCTTCTACGGAAAAAGAATATACAAGACTGACAATTATATTTCCAAAAGGAACAGTTCATAATTTTTCAGAGTAATTTGAAAAACCATGCCAACATTGATACGGTGCTTTAAGGGGGCTTGCGTTATGGAAAGCTTTAAGTACAATTATTTGCAATCAAATCCCACCTAATAGCACACTATTAAAAATTGAATATGTTTTAGCTTTAAAGGCTCGTACAGACTATATGTTTTGTGCGGGCTTTTTTCATACCCGAAAAAATTTAAAAAATTTTTCAAAAGAGGTCATTAAATCACACCTAGCTGTCCTTATATGGTAAGCGCAAAATATTGCTACATTACTCATGAATTACGCTTGCACCAAAA
>NZ_QUJZ01000026.1:0-234 GCF_003480845.1 Blautia sp. TM10-2
ATCTCTCGGACATCTCTGCGTATTCTCCCATACAATACCTTCTTTCGGTATTTAGGAATAAACACAATGTGATACTGGCATTTCCAACGAGTATGTGATAAACTTTTATTGTCCATTTGGACCGCCTCCTTTGATTTTGAGTTTGGCTTGCGACACCATTCTCATTCTATCACAGGAGGCTTTATTTTGTTATCCTCACCACTTCCGACTACTCTATTCTCCCCAGCATAGCTG
>NZ_QUJZ01000026.1:244-3346 GCF_003480845.1 Blautia sp. TM10-2
ACTTCCGACTACTCTATTCTCCCCAGCATAGCTGGGGGATTAGACTTTTCATTTAAGAGTTAAGTAAAAGGGGCTGTCGCACTAAGTTGATATGCTCTCTTCCAGGAATCCTCTTTATAATTTTTCAAAACCACTAATTTGGTGGTATACTTTAATCATCAAAAGAACATCAATGAATACAGGAGGTAAAGATTATGTTTAGTGGAACACATTATGGAATCAAAGTTGATATGGGTTGGTTAAAGGATGACGTCGATGGGTTGAAACAAGTAGTTGATTTTTTGTGTTAAAAACTTACTAAATTTCTGATTATCTTTTCATAAGTTGGTAAATGCCGATATATCCCGTATTTTAGGGCTTTATCGGTATTTTCTTTTTGGAAGATACCTTGCATAAGCTGGCATTTACCAGCATGAAAATGCAACCAAAAGTAGTAAATGAGTAGTAAATATAAGCTCCGATATTAACAAGCCAGTCTTTCCAGTTCTGCTTTTGCAGATTGAAATGTACCGTGTGCATAATAGCCAAGTGTCATGGTTATGTTAGCGTGTCCCATAAGATATTGCAGGGTGTTTGGGTTCATTCCTCTGTTTGCCATATTCGTACAGTAAGTATGTCGGAATGAATGTGGTGTGATGTTCGGTAACTTGTCCGTGTGATACTTGTTATACTTCTTAATTAGTCCTCGCACCATGCCCTCATAGTTTCCTGCAACTTTAGGTAAGCCCTCACGGTTCAAGAATAGGAAATTGCTATAACCACCTACAATCAACGGTTGTGCCTTTCCTCTGTTCTTTAGTATTCTTTGGATTGCTTGATAAGCCCGTTCTGTCAATGGAAGTTCTCGTTTTCCGTTTTTGGTCTTTGGCGTTTCAATATAGTAGCCGATTTCGCTGTCTTTCAATAACTGGTGGTCTATATTGAGTATTCTGTTCTGCATATCAATATGCGTCGTTAGTCCGCAAAATTCAGAAATACGAAGTCCCGTTTCCAGCAGAAGCACAACCTCATCATAATACTTGCTGTAAATCTTATCCTTTTCCATAAAGGCAAGCAGGCGTTCTTCCTGCTCTGGTGTAAGGATAACTTTCTGCTCCGTATCATCTTCCAGAACATCACTTAGCTTAAATTCAAACGGGTTCTTTCTGATACAGTCGTCTTGTATCGCCATGTAAAATGACGCTTTCAAGGAACGCTTGTAGTTATCAATCGTTTTATAGGCGTATCCTTTTTCGCTCATTCTGATAGCCCATTCTTTAGCGTCCGACTGCTTAACAGTATCAATCGCCCTCATACCCAATGGGTCATTTTTCAGAGCGTTCATAAGATACTGTCGTCCTTTTTCAGTAGCCCTCTTGATGTTCTTTCTTTGGCTGTTCTTCTTGTCGTAGAGCTGGCAGACTGTCATTTTACCGCCTGCTGTATCGATACCGTCGTTAAGGTCTTTTTTAATCTGTGTTTCTTTTTCCCTCAACGATATATCATCACGCTTTCCAGCAGGTGTCTTGTCTGTCGGTACAAGTTTCCAAGAATAGATAAATTGTGGCTTTCCGTATATATCGGTATATTTATAAACGTATCTTCCGTCTTTTCGCTGGCTCTCTCCATTACGCAAATTGCGATTTTTACTGTCTTTTCGTTTTACATTAGACATAGTGTAAAGCTCCTTTCCGTCATGGAACGAGCCGTGATACGCTATATTTATTATACCATATCTACGGCTCAATGACATTAGATTTCGTCCAATGTATCTATGATTTTTTCAAATTGTTTTCGCTTAATCTGAATACGGTTGCCGTTCACGATAACCCAGCCAGCGTCAAGATTTTCTTCGGCTAATTTACGCAATTTCTTTTCGCCAATGCGGAAGTATTTGGACGCTTCTTCAACCGTCAGCGTATATTTTTCCCAAATAGGCACATCAGTATTGTTCATAATCTATGCACCCCCCTTTACTGTGTGTCGTTTTTTACAAGCAGGCAGACGGCTTTGGAAAGCTCCATTAGTATCTCAACTATTCCCATTCTTGTGGGCAGAACCGCACCATGCGGACGTATCATTATTCTGTGAGGATAGGTCGTGGCAAAACAACTTTTCCAACAGTCGCTCTCGGATCACTGCGTGGGTCGCTCGCTTTCTTTTGAAAAGGTCGTGGCGTACAGTCCCCGTGGCTCGCCATCTCACAAACGTATCTGTCTGCTTTATTCAGTTGTCAAAGAGCTGTGGTGAAAGCGTGTTGCTTTCATATAAAAGCAGGTGGCAGAGCAGGAAAGAGGGGGATATTAAATCATGCTCCGCTAAAAACTGCTTATTCTTCTGGTTCTAAGTCCATATCTTCAATATCAAAACCTAAAATCATTTTGATAAGTGCTTCTCTGATACGTCCTTTTAATTCCATATCTACAACGATATAAACATTGCCGTATTCATCATAAAGTGAACGCAAACAGCACTTTGATATGTAAGGGTCATAAAATGCCAGTAATTTTTCAATCGCTTTTTCGTTTCCGTCCATAGCTGATGAAATCAAGTAATAAGACGGTTTCTTAAATAACTGTTTCATTTTCTAATGTTCCTCCTTGAGTATTTTTTTCATAGTTTCCAAAGCGTGATGTCGGTTTCTAAATACACCGCTTTGCGTGATTTTCTGCAAGTTGGCAATTTCACTTTCTGTCATTTCCAAGAAGTAATACATCAACAGAGTATTGCGTTTTCTTTCTGGAAGTTTCTTCAAGGCTTCTGCCAATTCATCATCAAGGACACGAATATCAATGCCACATACTGAAAAGATTGTATAATCTGTTTCGTAGTCGTCCCAAACAGCCATTTTATCAACAAGGACATCTGGCAATTCGCTGAAAGATATTTCTTTATTCTTACGACGGTTTAATTCCTTGTAATAATCTTTCACGACACTACGGACAACTTTCTTTAAACAACTTTCAAAACGACATTGAACTGTTTTCTGGAAGTCAGACGGTTTCATCAATCTCACCTCCTTTCCTTTATGATTTGAAAAGTGTTTATCCCTCTTTCCGCACCATATAAGGTAAGTGCAAAATAATTCGACGGATTGTGTTGCCCCAAAAAATATCCCATAAT
>NZ_QUJZ01000027.1:0-2559 GCF_003480845.1 Blautia sp. TM10-2
TCCAGAGGAACGGAGCGCCATTCCGCTTCAAACTGAGCAAAGCTCAGCAGGTTGATTAATTACTATTGGTTATTCTGCGATCCCTGCCAGGAAATTCAAGGCGATATGCCTTAGATGTCATTCGACTTAAGCAGGCATCTGCGTAGGTGGAATCCCCAAAAAGCTGATACCATCCGGATACTGGAATCTGTGAGATAATAATAGTTGCCTTGCGGCAGTCTCTGGACTCGATGATTTCAAATAAATCGCGGCATTTCTCGATGTCCAGATCCATTAAGCCGAAATCATCTATCACCATGAGATCATAAGCTGCCATTTCATTCGAATACTCAAAGTAAGTACCTTCCTGCCTGGCATGATCTGATTCCTTTAAGAGTGTGTTCGCACGTATGTATTTAACAGTACGGTTCTGATGCATTGCTGTGATACATAAGGCGCAGGCGATGTGCGTTTTCCCAGCACCGGCCCCTCCGGTCATCAGCAGGTTATTCGGCTCATCGATCCAATCACACTTGGCCAGAAGTTCTATGACGTGTGTATTCAGCTGACGTTCTGGATCATAGATTGAACTGTCAAGATCAGCTGCAGGATATTTCAGGGTCGCTTTCTTCATGAGACGTTTAAACTTTTTACTCTCACGCTGATCCCACTCCTGATTTACAATAGCAGCAAAGCGGACTTCAAATGGTTCGAGACCTGTGTTTGGTTCCAAAAGCTGCTTTTCAAATGCTTCAGCCATACCGGACATGCGAAGTTTATACAGCCGATCCATGAGTATGTTCTGTTCCTTTGTGAGTTTATCGTTATAAAGATAGTCTTTTAATCTGTATGCCATAGTACGTCACCCTTACTTATAGTAGTCCTTTCCTCTGATATTTTCATGATTGGGCAGTGTTCCTGGTGAATGCTCGGGGAGTTCCTTCACATCCATCTTTTTCAGCATCTGCTTGAAGGTAAAATACTTACAGGAATTGATCTCTATACATTTACGGGCAACTTCTTCAGCAGCACCTTTCGGGATTGTTTTTACTTTATGCAGGATACCTGCACAGGCATTATAGGACTGCTCTTCATGTTTTGATGATTTAAGGAGTCTGTCAATCAGTTCTGACATCGCAGGACCAATGGCAGAAGCCCAGCGGCGGTAATAATTACCATCCTTTGAATTGACTTCTTTGTAATAAAGGTGTTCTGGCGGCATATGTTCATCTACCGTGATATACAGCGGAAACTCTCTATAAGACCGCTTATGTGTACAGATCAGCCGATTATACTGATCACAGATCCTGATCTCTGAAGCGGTTGCCTTCAGGATTGCAGGCTTGCCACAGTAAGAGTACAATACGGAGTAGTAGTGGCCGTCATACTCGATGTGGTAGTTGTTGGGAACTTTTAGGACCGCTTTATAGTCGCAAGCCGTGTAACATCCGCCTGGCAGTGGTTTCATACATGGTTTGTCATACTTTTCGAAAGCATCCTGTCTTGAGAAGTCCTTGCCTTGAAAAGATCGTTTATTGAGGACTGCTACTATTTTTTTGATTTCAGCATTTAGGTCTTCAAATGATACATATATCTTTTCTTTCAGTTTCTCAACCAGGTGTATTTCAAGATAACGTACATGATTTTCAACTGTAGGCTTGCCTTTCGGCTTTCTAGCGGGTGGTGGAAGAACTATAGTTTCATAGAAATCTTCCAGATCTGCAAAGGTAGACTGCAGGATAAGTTCATCCTTTGTGTGCTTGGTTACAGCAGTTCGCAGGTTATCGGGCACAAAGTATTTCGTAACAGCACCATAAAATGAAACAGCATGGGCACAGCCTTCTATAAAACATGGGAGCTTCTCATTTGGAAAAGCTTCTGCATAGATCAGACTGCTGACTCCAAGAGTGGTCGCAAAGATATGGACTTTTTTGATCTCGCCCGTTTCGGTATCTGTTAACAGTTCCGGCTGATCACCGACCCAGTCGATATACATCTTTTCACCCGGGATTCGGTTTACGGCCATTGATACCTTCTGGCCACCATAGTTTTCTGCCATGAATCGGTTGAAGTATTCGTAAAACTGTGATTTCTCATAACCATCAGGATTCTTTTCTTTATAATCCAGCCAACAGAACGAAATGTTCATGCGGCTCCCTGGTGCATGGATTCTGTCATAGTAATACTGGAAATCTGGAAGTGGGACATCTTTCCTCTGTAGATTTTTCTGCGGATAGAAAAGGTTCTCAACTTCCTTAGGTGCCATCATTCGGAGTTCCTCGATTGGGATTCCGTTGGCATGGTATCGGCTCATGATCAGATTTAATGTACCTGAGCCAATCTTGTAACGGTCCATAACGGACCTGGTCTTGCATCCATTCAAACGCATCTGGATGGAGCCGATAATCGTGTTGTAGTCTTGCATAGTTATGCCTCCTTTCGTAATCATTTGATGACTACGAAAGAACTATAACACGTTGAAAACTTATTGATCAGCTGAAGCGGAAACGCGTTCAGTTACATCCGGAAAGACTGATCAGCTCTTAGCGGAATGCGTGGTCAGATGAGCCGGAATTTGCA
>NZ_QUJZ01000028.1:0-285 GCF_003480845.1 Blautia sp. TM10-2
GCTAATTTGGTTGATGTCCACGTCACTGTATATGGACCAGAACCTTGAGTATAATTAAATACTCTCAGCTGTCCATACGGTTCATTTAATCTTGTTATAAGGCCCCATGTTGAAGTAGTCTTTTTATAAATCCATAACGACCATCCGCCTGAAGATCTTAGGAAATCCAATCCAGGATCTGAGTTATTTGCAGAGATAAAACTAAACTGGACATCTGTTGTCTCAAAACCTCTGCCACCAAGTTTAAATGTTGTTGGCTGATTTGCATACGAACCTGTGATCTTT
>NZ_QUJZ01000028.1:295-1668 GCF_003480845.1 Blautia sp. TM10-2
GTTGAAGTAGTCTTTTTATAAATCCATAACGACCATCCGCCTGAAGATCTTAGGAAATCCAATCCAGGATCTGAGTTATTTGCAGAGATAAAACTAAACTGGACATCTGTTGTCTCAAAACCTCTGCCACCAAGTTTAAATGTTGTTGGCTGATTTGCATACGAACCTGTGATCTTTATTGTAGCAAATTCGACATAAAGATTTGACTCACCGTTTCCATTTACCGTATGCACTACCTGATTTGCGTCCTTACCTGCAGCGCCCTGTGGACCTTGAGGACCTGTTGCGCCGGTTGCACCTTTATCTCCCTGAGGACCTTTATCGCCTTTTACACCTTGAGGACCTTGTGGTCCCTGAGGACCAGTTGCTCCTTTATCACCTTTGGCACCGGTTGCACCTTTATCCCCTTTACTTCCCGTGACGCAAACTGCTGTTGTCGTTGAAGTCGTGTTGTCAGTATAGGTAATCACCGATCTCGTCCAAATATATTTACTGTTCTCCCATCCAGGATAAGTCGTTCCCCATGAACCGCCATTCAAAGATGTCGCAGAAGTTGATTTGTAATACTGTTCTACGATAGTTTTAACGCCTTTACCAGTTGCACCAGTCCCTCCAGTAGCTCCGGTTTCACCTTTATCGCCCTTGTCTCCTTTTGCACCTGTAGCGCCTTGTGCCCCAGCAATGCAGACTCCATTTTGATTTGGAGAATAGGTTTTGTTTCCAGACCCATCAGTTGTTACTGTACGACTCCACATGTACTTTCCATTGACCCAAGTCGGTGCTATTGTTGACCATGATCCTCCAGAAAGAGAAGTCGGCGATGTCGAAAGATAATACTCAACATCGACATATGATACATAGTCCTCCGGTGCTGGAGTCCAGTCAGTTGCAGTATTGCCTTTTTCGATCTTAAGGTTTTTAAACTGATATGAGACCCCAACATTACTGTTCATTCCGGTAAAATATGTATTCTGTGAAGTTCCGCTAGGCAATGTTGCTGCTGATTTTACAACCCATACCAGTTTTGTCCATACATTCGCAACTGTTTTGTTGTTTACGGCTTTACATGATTGTATCAACATGTTTGAACCGTTACCATGTCTAAAGCCTGGATCCATCGATGTAGAAACACTTGCTTTGACATCTACGGATACGGTATAATTCGTGTCAGCCTCCCATTTTGTGCGTCCAATATAAGAAAACTGTATTACAGACCATCCGGATTGTTTTACCGAATCTCGTGTAAGTTTACATGTATTAACCCCAGTTTCGTATACAGATTCTTTGGAATAGCCACCCGTTTGCATACCCCAATCCCACCCGGTTGTTCCTTTATTGGTATTGGTCGCCAAATTTCGCCCACCGACGACAAT
>NZ_QUJZ01000029.1:0-1663 GCF_003480845.1 Blautia sp. TM10-2
TTGAAAACTGCGCGTCGCATTCTCGTTACTTCAGCCTGCAAATAAAAAGTCAATACTAAAATTGAAGAAAGTTAAAAAACTTTACAGGTTAAAAATTAGGCATTAAAATAAGGCCACCACAACCAGTGCTGGTCTGAAAGTAAAAGTTTTGAATTAGCTTGGATCAGGAAGAACAGAAAGATATTCTTTCACTCGTCCATAGTATATTCTGAGAAATTTATTAGCACCTGCAGTCATATAAACATAGTAAGGCTTACCCTGGGTGCGTTTTCTGTCCATGAATTGATATACAGGATCATCCTGAGGCATGGTTTTGATAAGAACATCCATTACTTGAAAAAGAGTCTTTCTTAAATTTGAAGATCCACGTTTGGATGTTGGGACGCTTTTTTGGGCATAGGAACCAGATTCGTTTACCCCGGGATCAACTCCGGCGAATGCAGTAAGGGCTCCTTTATGCGTGAATCTGGTTACATCACCGATCTCAGCCATAAGCTGTGGACCGAGAGATGGACCAATCCCTTTAAACTGCATGACAATTGAGTATTCAGGAAGCTTTGAGGCAGTCTCGTTCATGAGAGTGCGTATTGTTTCGACAGTAACGGAAGTACTGTTGAGCTGATCGACAGCTTGTCTGATGATATGTTTGGTTATTTCATTCTTAGGAAATACTGGAACAAGTTCCTTTGTTTTGGTGTAAATTTCTTCCGCTTTTGATTTATTGAAGGCATATTTTTTGCGCTTGCACCAGTTCTGATAATGTTCAACAAAAGCGTTTAGAGACATTTTACGAATGCAATCTACATGCCAGTATGTAGAGACAAAATCAACCCATTTCTGGGAACCATCACTGCGGGTGGGACTATTGAAATAAGTATTTGCATTTGGATAGGTCTGGTCAATGAGGCCAATAAGATTATTTTTCATAGCCGTTTTTTGTTTCACATAGAAATGGAACTGACGATTCATGACCTTTAGCTGAGCGCGTAATTCATCTGTAATACTATACGGTTCAAGACTTTGCCATTTGTCAAGAGCGTAGCGGGCAATCTTGACAGAATCAGCTTTGTCGGACTTGATTTTGCGAAGAGAATCGTTATTAAAATCTTTGACCAACTTGGGATTAACAGCACTGACAAAGAGATCTGCTGCTGAAAGCTGGTGAGCAAGTGCTTCGTAGTAGCGGCCGGTATGTTCCATTACAACCCGGGATTCACCTTCGATAGAATGAATAAGTTTAATAAGTGAATGGATATCACTGGATGTGTGCTTAATCTCAAAAGGAGAGGATACAATCTCCCCAAATGGTCTCAGAATTGTAACCATACTTTTACCTTTTGAAACATCGATACCTACTGCGTTCATAAATTTATCACTCCTTAAAAAATATTACAATGGATAAATACCAGTTTTACTCATTACCTGTTCAAACTACTGTGTGTGACACGAATGCACCTAATGTGATTCAACCTGCATAAAACGAACACTGTGAATGAGGAGCCGGTTATCAGTCTAAAGTACGGACGCGAGGTCCAAGTGATGAAGTCGATATACCATTGCATCCTACATTCTAACAGTTTAAGTAATGAGATGGATAAATCCTTACTGGAAGTAAGGGGATTACCCATAAATATATTGTAGTAGTGATGAGTTAGACGCGCAA
>NZ_QUJZ01000003.1:0-5528 GCF_003480845.1 Blautia sp. TM10-2
TCATTTTGGTGCAAGCGTAATTCATGAGTAACGTAGCAATATTTTGCGCTTACGATGGTAAGATGGCTTACATGAGAGAACAGAGGAACAACAGAAAAATCGAGAATGCGGTAAAGGCTGAGCGTCATACGAAGCTGATGCAGGACAAGTACAAGGATCAGATTCAGGCTTCTATTTCGGCAACGAAACTTTATAAAGTAGTCTGGAATTCGAAAGATCCGGACGAGAATGCAGAGCAGAATAAGATGCGTATTTTCGTGGAGGATCTGGACAGCGTTGCTGCAATCCTAAAATATCAGGGATCGAAAACGGCGGTTCTGAATTTCGCTTCTTACCGGAGTCCGGGCGGCGGTTTTATCAGGGGCAGTATCGCGCAGGAAGAATGTCTGTGTCATGAATCGTTTTTGTACAATGTGCTGGAAAGTTTTCAGAGAGAGTTTTATGAATGGAATATGCAGCATAAACAGAAAGGGCTGTATTTGAACCGTGCGCTGTATTCGCCGGAAATTGGATTTTTCCGTAATGGGAAGGAAGCGTTCTGCGATGTGATCACCTGTGCAGCACCGAATAAGGCGGCGGCACAGAAATACGAAAATGTCTCCGACCGGGAAAATACAGAGGCGCTGAAAAGCAGAATCCAGTTTGTGCTGGATATTGCGGAAAAGAACGAGGTAAAGACTCTGATTCTGGGTGCATACGGATGTGGTGTTTTCGGACAGGATGCAAAAGAAGTTGCCGGGATTTTCAAGGAATTTCTGACAACGACGCATACAAGTTTCGATACGGTCGTGTTCGCGGTGCCGGATGGAAAGAATGGGAACTACAGAAGATTTGCGGAAGTATTTAAAGAAAACTGAGCATATATATTTAGGAAAGAAGAAAACCGGGATGTTTTCCTGCAGATGAAGCAGGGTGGCATCCCGGTTTTGCTTAAAAGAGCGCGCAGCAGTTATACTACGGGATGAATGACTGGGCAGATGAAGCATGATAAAATTTTACCTGTGGCGTTTTACAAATGCCTATATAAAATTATTTTGAGAGAGGATTTTGAAAAATGGGAAAGCGAAAATTGGCATCTGTGCAGTATGTACATCACATAACTCCAATTGAAGGAGCAGACAGAATAGAGTGTGTGCATGTCCTGGGATGGAAGTGTGTTGCGAATAAGGGACAGTTTCGGGTTGGAGATTGCTGTGTATATATGGAAGCAGATTCGTTTCTTCCGATTTGTGAGCAGTTTGAATTTCTGCGAAGCAGCAGCTATGAGAAGAACGAACTTCTGGGAGAAGGTTTTCGGCTGAGAACTATGAAATTTAGAGGCCAGATTTCTCAGGGCCTGGTTCAGCCTTTATCTATATTGCCGGAAGGAACGTATAAGATTGGTGATGAGGTTACAGAGCTGCTTGGAATCAGAAAGTGGGAAGTAGAGGAAAGAGTCACCAGCAGTGGTACGATTATAGGGGAGTTTCCAGACGGAATTCCAAAAACAGATGAGCTGAGAGTACAGTCTTATCCAGAATTGATCGACGAATTTAAAAAGATAAATGGATATTACATCAGTACAAAGATGGACGGAACCAGTGTTACGATGTATCGGAAAGACGATCATTTTGGTGTATGCGGAAGAAATTTTGAATATGCAGATGACGGAAAATGTGCGATGTGGAAATATGCACATGAAAATGGGATACCCGATAGAATAAAGGAGAATAATCTGTCAGATCTCGCAATTCAGGGTGAATTCTGCGGTGCTGGTATTCAAAAGAACAGATTAAAGCTGAAAAAACCGGAATGGTATGTATTTACCATGATAGATCTGAAAACACACAGAAGACTGTCTCTTGCGAAGATGAAAGAACTGTGCGGAATTCTGAACCTAAAAATGGTTCCGGTGGAAGAAGAAAGAGATTTGTTTGAGTATGATAGTATCGAAGAACTTTTAGAAAGAGCAAAGGGAAAGTATACATCTGGTATGAATAAAGAAGGAATTGTAATACGCCCATTGGAACCGGTGTATTCCAGAATTGTGGAAGGACCGTTATCTATGAAAGTATTAAACAATGATTATTTGCTAAAGAAATAAAAGAACTGTTTGAAGAAACTTGAGCATGTATATTTGTCAATAGAGGAAAACCGGGATGGTATTCTGCTTCATCTGCAGGATACCATCCCGGTTTTGCGTAAAAGAGAACGCGGCAGTTATACTGCGGGACGAATGACTGGGCAGATGAGGTATGATAGAATTTTACATGGTGAAAGAGATGAGAACGGCCAGGTATCTCATCGAGTGGGAGAGATTAATTATGCGCCTGCCATCCCGGTACAAGGAACTCGTTACTGTCTGCCTTTATCAGAAACTGAAGGATGAGATTGCGGATCTGGATGAGAAGATCATGGACAATCTTTTCTTCTTCCGAATCAGTGCATCGGACTGCAACGAGCATGATACGCTCTTCTACCTGAAGAGCCTGGATCTCGACCGCAGAATGGGTTATGAGCTGGGTACGATCTATGAGTGTACCCATGAGAATTAGAAAGGAAAGGGGTATTATTTTATGGAGCAGAAGAAATTTATGGATATCAAGCGAATCGTGCAGGAAAATGAGATGCACAAAAACAAGAACACCTGGGCTTTCGAGCCCGGGGATCACATTGTGATTCAGATTAAAATCGATGGAAGCAATGCCAGCGTACGGTATGACCCGGAAACAGGAAAGCTTGCGGCGTTCTCCAGAAAGCAGCAGATCGTGAGGACAAAGGATGTCGACGCGACATCAAAATTTCTCGACTATGTGGATACACTGGACGCGGAGAAGTTTCAGAAGTATCCCGATTATGTATTTTTCGGGGAATGGATGACGCGTCATCGTGTACCGTATCCGGAGAAATATCTGAATATCTGGATCATGTACGATGTCTACGATCTGAAAGCGGACGGTTATCTGCCGCAGAAGCAGGTAAAGGCGCTGGCGGCTGAGGTAGGAGTTCCGTATATACATGTGCTGTATGACGGACCTTTCGTGGACTGGGATCACTGTCGGAGTTTCATGCGGATTACGAAGTATACGGATGGGGACTGCGAGGAAGGCATTATCGTCAAGAATATGTCGAAACTGAATAATCCGGACTCGAGAGCGCCGTTTGTGCTGAAGATTGTGAATGAAAAATTTTCAGAGATGAAAGCACAGAAAGCACCGATCACATCGGAGCAGGAAGCGGCGAAAAAGATGGCGTTTGCAACTGTTGAGCGGATGGTGACGCGGGAGCGCGTGGAAAAAGAGCTGTATAAAATGCGCGATGAAGGTATTCTGCCAGAGGAGTTTGGAACGGCAGAATGGAAGCTGATTGCCCCGGTGATCGCAAAAAGAATCTATGCGGACTGCGTGAAGGAAGAGGCGGAGGCCGTGGAAGCCTGCGGAAAACTCTTCGGTAAAATGTGCGGTGGGCAGACGATGAATCTTGCAAAGAGTATTCTGAAGAAGATGGATGAAGCACGCGGGAAATAAGGAATTTTTTCTGGCGGAGATCTGATAAAAGAAAAAGCTCAGGGGAACCAGAGTTATGAAAGTAAGGTTAACTCTGGACCTGAGCTTTTTTGGGGGTTGTAGCTTAGGGTAGTAGTTGCTTTGCGTAGGCAGAAGCCACTCAGTTTCCTTTTAGTTACATCTATGATATTACACTTTCCAGAGAAAAAATGCAAGCCCAGGATGAGAAAAAGGATTCAACTGTCGGGGGACAGTTACGGTTCACTGCTGAATGAACAGTAACGAGGATACATTTTTTAGAAATAATTTGGAGAATAACGAGGAGAATTTTAGATGGATGCTTATAATAATGTTGGGATTGATTCCATAGAAACAGCAAAAAATCTGAAAAAACTTAGAATTGAGAATAACTTGAAGTTAAAACAGGTGAGAGACGCGATTGGACTTTCGGCAGAGCAGACGGTATGCAGTTGGGAGAGCAAAACACATCCGAAACTTCCAAGCATTGATAATGCGTTGAATCTGGCACGGCTTTATGGAGTCAGACTTGACCAGTTGTACAAGACACGTCCGGTGAAAACAGGCAGCCCGGAAAAAGTGGATCAGGAAATCCGGGACAGAATAACGATTTCCATGCGGATGGGTGAGTTTGAGGAGTTCTTTGACGATATGCGGATGGAACGGGAAAGCATCTGCGGGCCATTCGTCGCAGCGGAAGCACAGCGTGAGGACGGAACCTGGGAACCGGAGACGATTCCGCTGCCGGATGAGCTGACTTATTTTTCATATGATCTGTTCAAACTGAAACTTTGTAAAAAGAAAGGAAGCAACAAGGCTCAGTTTTACCCTGGCACAGGATGCTTTGTCATAACACCGGAAGGGCTGGAAGACGAAAAACTTGTACTGCACAACATGATCCATCTCCACGAGTGGGTGCTGAACCAGGTGCCGGGCCATTACAAAGAAATGGTTACCAAAAGTCTCTATCAGGAACTGCGAAAGAGCATCAGCAATCTGGATGAACGTATAGAGGAAAACCTGTCCTTCTTCCGGGAAAGCCAGACGGACTGCGATGAACATGATACGCTCTTTTTCCTGAAGAGCCTCGACCTTGACAGAAAAAGAGGGTATGAACTCGGGACGATTTACGGAAGTAAGTGACATTTTTAAAAATTTAACCCGAAAAAATATGTGTCCAGAAAAGAAAGCAAAAGTTGGGGAGACCAAAAACACATATAATCTAAAATGATAAAAAAGTACCTGAAACAGTATATAAAAAGGGGTAAAAGGAAAAAAGAAGGGGGTCTAACCTGAACGAAAATTTTTTCTGTCCTGACCTTTTATGATTTTAACCCGGAGTGTAAAATATGGGTATAAGAAAAGAAATTAGGGAGGGCAAAGATATGAAAGAATCGGAACAGATCTATGCAAACTTGAACATGAAGAAAACGGGCGAAAATATCCGTAGCCGGCGTGAAAGATTGGGGATGAACCGACCGGACATTCAGAAGAAGATGGGGCTCGCCGGGGTTCAGAGTGTCTGGAACTGGGAGAAAGGAAAAAAGATGCCGAACATTGAAAATCTGTTTGCACTTGCCGAGATCTTACATACGACGGTAGATGATCTGTGTGTGCGGGAGATCGTGGAAGTTTGACATGGATGAGAAGAAGGCTGTCTGCTGAGAAAGCAGGCAGCCTTTTTCCTGAATTGGGCATGTTCGTACCATAATCGACGCTATTGTAGGAATAAAAGAAAAAATTTGAAAAATTTTAAAAATTACCGTTGACAAATTAAAAGAACAGTGCTAAAATCTATAAATGTCAGCGGGACATAAGCGCTGATGAAAAACAGGATATGGGATCTTAGCTCAGCTGGGAGAGCATCTGCCTTACAAGCAGAGGGTCATAGGTTCGAGCCCTATAGGTCCCATATTTATCAAAAATTACATATGGCGAGATAGCTCAGTTGGCTAGAGCACGCGGTTCATACCCGCGGTGTCGAGGGTTCGAATCCCCCTCTCGCTATGGTTGGAGGCTCCTGTG
>NZ_QUJZ01000003.1:5538-270839 GCF_003480845.1 Blautia sp. TM10-2
TGGTTGGAGGCTCCTGTGTGAACAGGAGTCTTTTTTTCGTTTTCCTGGCGGATGATTTCTTTTTCTGGTTGGGTATAGTATAATGAGCAGAGAACATAGGAAAAACAGAGTTTTTGCTGCAGAAAGGGGATAGTTTTTGTGAAGTTGTTTCATTTATCGGATCTTCACATTGGAAAACGCGTGCATGAGTTTTCCATGATCGAGGACCAGAAATATATGTTGACACAGATCCTGCAGGCGGTTATGCGGGAAAAACCGGATGGAGTTCTGATTTCCGGAGATGTATATGACCGGACGATTCCAACGGCGGAGGCAGTGCAGGTGTTGGATGCCTTTTTAACCAGCCTTTCGGAGCAGGAAGTTCCGGTTTTTATCATCAGCGGCAATCATGACTCGGCGGAGCGGCTGGCATTTGGGTCGAATCTGATGGGGAAGAGCGGAATCTATTTGTCGAAGGTATATGATGGAAGAATAGAAAAGTTCGCGTTACAGGATGCATATGGAACGGTGTGGATTCATCTTCTTCCGTTTCTGCGCCCGTCAACCGTACGCCATGCCCTGCCGGAACGCGCGGAGGAGATTCAGTCCACGGCAGATGGCGTGAGGGCGGCACTGGAGCAGACCCAAATAGATCCAGGAGAGCGGAATATCCTTTTAGCGCATCAGTTTGTGACAGGCGCGCTGCGGTGCGAGGCAGAGGAACTGCAGGTAGGTGATGTGGATCAGATTCCGGTGGAGCTTTTTGATGCGTTTGATTACGTGGCGCTCGGCCATATCCATAGTCCGCAGAAGGTTGGCCGCGAGACCGTGCGCTACTGTGGTTCACCACTCAAATATTCGTTTTCCGAGGCTGGACAGGAGAAGTCGATTACCATTGTAGAGCTGAAAGAAAAAGGAACTGTCGAACTTCGCACGATTCCATTGAAACCGCTCCACGATCTTCGAAAAATCCGTGGAACGTATCTGGAAGTGACAGCAAAAACGTTCTATGAAAACAGCGACCGTACGGATTATCTGATGGTAACCCTGACGGATGAGGAGGATGTTCCGGACGGCATGGCGAAGCTTCGGACGATTTATCCCAATTTGATGCGTTTGGAATATGACAATAAAAGAACGCGTTCCAATGCGGAGGTAACGGCGGCGGAACGTATCGAGGAAAAATCGGAACTGGAGCTGTTTCAGGAATTTTATGAACTGCAGAATAACCAGAGCATGACGGAACAGCAGAAAGCATTTGTGAAAGCATTGCTTAGGGGGATAAAAAGATGAAGCCAAAGAAATTGATTATCAGTGCATTCGGACCATATGCGGACCGGACAGAACTGGATTTTACAAAACTGGGCAGCGGCGGCCTGTATCTGATTACAGGTGATACCGGTGCAGGAAAAACAACAATTTTTGATGCGATTACCTTTGCGCTCTACGGCGAGGCAAGCGGTGAAATCCGGACGGGGGAGATGTTCCGCAGCAAGTATGCCGCGCCGGAAGTGCGCACTTTTGTGGAGCTTACCTTTGCGCATCAGGGAAAAGATTATATGGTAAAGCGGAATCCGGAGTATGATCGGCCGAAGGAGCGCGGTCAGGGAATGACGAGAGAAAGAGCAAATGCAGAACTGATTTTTCCGGATGGGAGACAGCCGGTGACGAAAAGTACGGAAGTGACAAAAACTGTAACGGAACTTCTCGGACTGGATCAGAAGCAGTTTCGACAGATTGCCATGATCGCGCAGGGGGATTTCCAGAAACTTCTCCTGGCAGAAACGGCAGATCGAAGTGAAATTTTCCGGAAAATGTTTCATACGGAAATTTATCAGGAGCTGCAGAATCGTCTGCGGGATGCCGCGAAAGAGCGAAGCAATACGTATAGTGAAAAGCGGAGGAGTATTCTCCAGTATCTCGACAATATCGTCTGCCCGGAGGATGCGGTGTTCAAAGAGGAATTTGCGCAGTTGAAAAAGGCAAATTTCGACGGTCAGGTGATGCGGGGGATGGAACTGCTGGCACGTTGCATCGAGATGGATCAGAAAAGACTTTCGGATCTTGAGCAGGAGCGGAAAGCGGTGGAAACAGAGATGGAGCAGAAAACCCAGCTGCTCGGCAAGGTAAAAGAGAGCCAGAAGCGGCGGGAGGAAAAAGCACAGAAGGAAAAGAAACTGGCGGGACTGGTTCCAGAGGAAGCGGAAAAACAGCAGAAAAGCGAACGGGCAGAACGGGAGGCTTCCATCTGCAAAGAACTGGAGGAGCAGATCCGCGCAGAACAGGAAAGCCTGGAACTGCTGAAGAAGATGAAGCAGGAACAGGCAGAGCTTTTGGAAAAGCAGAAAGAACTGCAGACGGCAGCGGAAGAGAAGGACAGACTGAAAGCAGAGCAGGAACAGGCAAAAGCGCAGCTGCTTGAGAAAAGAAAACGGGAAGAAGATCTTTCCGGCGTGGATGCGGTTTTGGCGAGGGTACAGCAGAACGAAACGCGGGCGCAGGAGCAGATCATGGCAATCCGGGGATGCCGCGAAAAAGTTCAGGAGTCCGAGAAGAAGACGGGGCTTCTGGCAGCAGAACTGGAAGGCCTGACACAGCAGGACACCGAGCTGGCATCCCGGATGGAAGCAACGACGGTATTTCTGAAAGAAAGACAGGATGCTGCATTTGCGGAGGAAGAATATCGCCGGGCGCGGACCGAATTTTCGCAGCTGCTGCGAAAATGGACGGCAGCGCAGAAGGAATGGAAAGAAAAGCAGGAAGCGTATCGAAAAAGTCTGGAAATCAGAAATGATGTGCGGGAAACGTGTCAGGAACTGGAACAGCTGTTTCTGGATGCGCAGGCGGGAATCCTGGCAGAAAATCTGACAGAGGGAATCCCATGTCCGGTCTGCGGATCCGTGCATCATCCAGTGCTGGCGAGAAAGGCGGAACATGTGCCGGATAAAGAAACACTGGATCAGCAAAAAGAAAAACTGCAGAAGCAGAACGAAGTGACTGCGGCATTAAGCGAAGCGGCAGGAAACTGTAAAAGACAGGCTGAAACGGCAAGGGAAGAGCTGACGCAGCGGATTGCCCGGGGAACCGCTGCTCCGGCAGAAACAGCAGATCAGGAATGCAAAAAAGAGCAGGAACGTCTGACACAGCTTTCGGAAGAGCAGTTTGCACAGGCTGCGGATGAAACAGAAAAGCAGCTTGCGGCAGAAGAAAAGCGTCAGAAAACACGACGGGAAGAATATGCGGCATATGAGAAACGTCAGCAGCAGGAACAGAAGCAGCGGGAAAAACTGAAACAGGTGATGGCAGAAAAACAGGCAGAGCTTGGACGGCTGGGCGGAGAAAAGCAGACACTTCTGGATCAGCTGAAACAGAAAATGGAAGACGCACAAAAAGCGATCTGTGAGGAAGTGGACATGGAAGAACAGCCAGCTGCTGTGGCAGCAGCTTACTGTGAAAAGCGTCTGGAAGAGAAAAAGAACAGAATCATTCTCTATAAGGAACGAATGCTGGAAAGACAGAGCGAATGGAAAGCTCTGAAACAGATGATTCCAGCAGAAACTGAGCGGGCAGAGCAGCGGGAAAAAGCAATCCATGCGAAGGAACTGCTGGAGGCGAAAGGAAAAGAGGCGGAAAAAGCGCTGCTGGAAAAGATCGGAGAAAAAAAAGAAAAGCTGGAAGGAAAAGACGAAACACAGCTCCGAACAAATATTTCCGTATGGAGTGCAAAAAAAGAGCAGCTGGAACAGGCGCAGAAGAAAGCAAAAGAAGCATATGAAACAGTGAAAGAACGGCTTACCGAAGTGCGCGCGGCACTAGAGACGATCCGCTCTCTGGAAGAAAATGAGGAGACAGATCGGACACTTCCTTCCGAAACAGAGCTGCAGGAAAAAATAGCGGAGCTGACAGAACAGAAACAGCAGCTGGAACAGAAATACAACGAACAGTATCATGCGGCAAATACAAACCGTAAGACGTACGAAAATGTACAGAATCAGCAGAACCAGATGCAGGCATTGGAGGAAGAATACAAATGGGTGCGGGCGCTTTCGGATACGGCGTGCGGCGGCATGAGTCAGAAATTGAAAATCGAACTGGAAACGTACGTTCAAATGACGTATTTCGACCAGATTCTGCGAAAAGCCAACCTGCGTTTCATGACGATGAGTGATGGTCAGTATGAATTGAAGCGTCAGGAAGCCTCAGGAAAAAATCTGAAGGTCAAAACTGGTCTGGATCTGAATGTCATTGATCATTATAATGGAACGGAGCGCAGCGTGCGTACCCTCTCCGGCGGCGAAGCATTTCAGGCCTCCCTCTCTCTGGCCCTTGGCCTTTCCGATGAGATTCAGTCGCACGCAGGCGGAATCCAGCTCGATGCGATGTTTGTGGACGAGGGGTTTGGCTCTCTTGACGAGGAATCCCTGAATCAGGCTGTGAAAGCACTGGAGGGACTGGCCGGTGGAAACTGTATGGTTGGAATTATCTCCCATGTGCCGGAACTGAAAGAGCGAATTGAGAGAAAGATTGTCGTAATGAAAAGCAGAAGCGGCGACCGCGTAGGAAGCATGGCGGTTATTGAATAAGTGAAAATCCAGGAAATGAGTTTTTAAATTTCTTGTCAGAAGGCGGATGCAATGGTATAATAAGGTTCGTTGAGCCCGAAAGAACGGGCGCAGCACAGTATTTTACCTGACATCGGCCTTTTGTGCCGATTTGCAATAGAATGGAGGAAACCAATGAAAACTTCAGATTTTTACTATGATCTGCCAAAAGAACTGATTGCGCAGGATCCGCTCGAAGATCGCAGCGCCTCCCGCCTGATGCATCTGAATAAAGAAACCGGTGAATATGAGCATGGTCATTTCCGCGATATTCTGAAATATTTAAAACCGGGCGACTGCCTTGTGATCAACGATACCAAAGTAATTCCGGCGCGTCTCTACGGTTCGAAAGTCGGCACCGATGCAGCAATCGAAATCCTTCTGTTAAAAAGAAGAGAAAATGATATCTGGGAGACCCTCGTAAAACCGGGCAAAAAATGTAAGGTCGGCACGGTGATCTCCTTCGGCGACGGCATTCTGACCGGAGAGGTTGTAGATATTGTCGATGAGGGAAACCGTCTGATCCAGTTCCATTACGACGGCATTTTCGAGGAGATCCTCGACCAGCTTGGCGAGATGCCGCTGCCGCCGTATATCACACACAAACTGCAGGACAAGAACCGCTACCAGACGGTATACGCGAAACACGAGGGAAGCGCAGCCGCTCCGACCGCAGGACTGCACTTTACAAAAGAGCTTCTGCAGCAGGTACAGGATGCCGGTGTAAAGATCGCCCATGTAACCCTGCATGTCGGCCTTGGCACCTTCCGTCCGGTGAAAGTGGAGGATGTCACCCAGCATCACATGCACTCTGAGTTCTATGTGGTAGAAGAAGATCAGGCAAAACTGATCAACGATACGAAAGCAGCAGGCGGCCGTGTGATCGCAGTCGGAACAACGAGCTGCCGTACTCTGGAGTCGGCAACCGGCGAGGACGGCATTTTAAAAGCCGGAAGCGGCTGGACCGAGATCTTTATCTATCCGGGTTACCGCTTCAAGATGATCGACGGACTGATCACCAATTTCCATCTGCCGGAGTCCACACTGGTGATGCTGGTATCGGCACTGGCTGGAAAAGAGCATATTATGGCAGCTTATGAAGAGGCTGTAAGAGAAAAATACCGCTTTTTCTCCTTCGGCGATGCCATGATGATTGAATAAAAAATTCGTTTATGACAAAAATACGATGCTGAAAGAAAACGACCATATAGGAACACCCGTGAAGCCCTATATGGTCGTTTTTTTCTCTGCGAATCTTCTAAATCTTTCTTTTTCCCTGCCGAAAAACAGAAGATTTTATTAAGGTTTCTGAAAACGAGCGGAACTGGGTTGTGTCAGGGAATGTTTTTGCGTATACTGATACGTGTTTGAGACAAGGGAGGACGGATTTTGAAGAGAGACGAGAGAAGAAAGTTTCCATACTATGGTATCCTGCCGCTAATTCTGACGCTGACAGCGAATTTTATCGCTTATTTTGGAACGCGGCCGTTCACCAGTTCGTGGAAACATTACAATATAGAAACGGTGCTGGATCAGCAGATCCCGGTGATCCCGTGGACGATCGTGATTTATTTTGGCTGTTATCTGGTCTGGATTGTAAATTATCTGATTGCCGCAAGCAGAGAGAAAGAATTTGTCTGGCGGTTCTTTGCAGCAGATGTTCTGGCGCGGCTTGTCTGTATGGCATTTTATCTGCTGCTGCCGACAACGAACGTAAGGCCGTCGATCCCGGAACAGGGATTCTGGAATCAGATGCTTGCCTTGCTCTACCAGATGGATGCGGCGGACAATTTGTTCCCATCGATTCACTGCCTGAACAGCTGGTTCTGCTATATCGCAGTCCGCGGAAGACGGGAGATTCCGCGCTGGTATCAGCGGTTCTCTTTCTGGGCGGCACTTGCCGTGTTTGTCTCTACGCTGACAACAAAGCAGCATGTGATTGCAGATGTGATTGGCGGAGCGCTTCTGGCAGAAGTGACGTGGCAGATCGCGGGACGCACGCATCTTGGTGCATGGTATGGCATGATATTGGAACGAAGGAGGTGGAAACGCCGTGCAGAGTAAGAAAAAAATGATCGTGAATACTGTTTTTCTCGTTGTGATTTTTGCGTTGACGATATACGGTGTTTTCCACGGCGAAGACCTTGGCGCAATGATGGAAGCAATGCGGCGAGCAGATGTGCGGTGGCTGTTGCCGGGACTGTTCTGTGTCGTGTTTTTTATCTGGGGAGAATCGATCATCATCTGGTACATGATGCATTCCTTCCAGATTCCGGTGAAGAGGCGGACATGTTTTCTGTTTTCTTCCGTCGGATTCTTTTTCAGCTGTATCACACCGT
The DNA here is from genome assembly GCF_003480845.1 of Blautia sp. TM10-2. Classification (NCBI taxonomy): domain Bacteria; kingdom Bacillati; phylum Bacillota; class Clostridia; order Lachnospirales; family Lachnospiraceae; genus Blautia; species Blautia sp. TM10-2. The sequence goes on from NZ_QUJZ01000003.1 coordinate 12,458, forward strand.
CCGCAAGCGGCGGCCAGCCGATGCAGCTCTACTATATGAAAAAGGAGAAAATATCTCTTCCGGTATCAACGGTAATTCTGATGATCGTCACGATCACTTACAAAGCGGTGCTGGTCGTGGTGGGACTTGGGCTTGTTCTGTTCGGACAGGGCTTCCTGCACCGGTATCTGACGGAAATCCTTCCGGTTTTCTATCTGGGAATCGGTCTGAATGTCTTCTGTGTCACAGCCATGCTCATTCTGGTTTTTCATCCGGCGCTTGCGCGGACAATTCTGGTTTTGGGACTGAAAATCGTGGAAAAACTGCATTTGATGAAACGAAAAGAAAGCCGCCTGAAAAAACTGGAAGCTTCCATGGAAGTCTACCAGAATACGGCAGCGTATCTTGGCACCCACAAAATGGTGCTGGTCAATGTCCTTGCGATTACCTTTGCACAGAGGTTTGCTTTGTTTGCAGCAACATGGTTTGTATACCGCGCCTTCCATTTATCAGGCGTTTCCTTTATTGCCATTGTGCTGCTGCAGGCGGTCATTTCCGTATCGGTTGACATGCTGCCGCTTCCGGGAGGAATGGGAATCAGCGAGACACTGTTCCTGAAAATTTTCCCGCCGGTCTTTGGAAGCACGCTGCTTCTTCCGGCAATGGTGCTTTCCAGAGGGCTCGGCTACTACGGGGAACTGCTGGTGAGTGCAGTCTTTACCATCGTCGCACAGCTTACGATCGGGAATACGAAAAGAGAAAAAAGAGGGGGAACTACATATGATAGGGTTCTATGATTATACCGTAATATTAACATATATCAGCTTTGCATCGTCCATCAGCGGCATTTTTCTTGCAACGCGGGGGCACTTTAACTGGGCGATTTTTTGTCTTGCTTTTTCCGGACTGTGCGATATGTTCGATGGAAAAATTGCGCGGACGAAGAAAAACAGGACAGAAGATGAAAAGCGGTTCGGCATTCAGATCGATTCGCTCTGCGATGTGGTCTGTTTCGGTGTCTTTCCGATCGTGCTCTGCTATGAGCTTGGCATGACACATTTTTACAGCATTCCGATTCTTATTTTCTACGGTCTTGCGGGCGTGATCCGTCTGGGATATTTTAACGTAATGGAAGAGAAGCGTCAGAATGAAACTTCGGAGAACCGGAAATATTACCAGGGACTGCCGATTACCTCGATGTCAGTGGCTCTGCCGCTGCTGTTCGTCTTTGCGCCGCTCTGCCGCGGATACTTTCTAATCTGGCTGCATCTGCTGGTGCTGGCGGTCGGTGTTCTGTTTATCACGGATTTCCGCTTCCGCAAGCCGACGAATAAAGAGCTTGCTGTGCTGGTAGCGGTCGTTGGAGTGGCTGTGCTCCGCGGACTTCTGATCTGGAAGGGAGGAAGAACGATTTGAGACTCTGCGCTTATCCTTACCGAAAACAGGGGAAAAATTATCCAAAGCTTGATCTGATCCGCGAGGAAAATGATCTGCAGGACCGTTTTCTACACATGATGTACAGCCATGCCGCCGGAAGAGCCGCGATGCAGCCGCTGGTTCAGTCATTTGTATCTCGTGCGGCAGGCTGCTTTCTGGACAGCCGCTTATCGGTGCCGCTGGTTGCACTGTTTGTAAAGAAAAATCATATTTCACTGAAGGAATGTACCGCAAAGCAGTTTATCTCGTTCAATGATTTCTTTGTGCGGAAGCTGAAAATGGATGCACGTCCGTTTTCCAATGCGCCGCAGGATTTTATCAGCCCGTGTGATGCGCGGCTTACGGTTTATCCGATTCATGAGAACGGGAAGTTTGAGATCAAGAACACAGAATATACGCTGGAACAGCTTCTGCGCGACAGGAAGCTGGCAAAACGGTATGAGGGCGGAACGTTATTTCTGTTTCGGCTTTCCGTGGACGATTATCACCGGTATCTCTTTGTGGATGACGGCGTCTGTTCGACGGAACGGCGGATTGAGGGTGTGCTCCACACGGTCAATCCGGCGGCGAATGATTTTTGCCCGATCTATAAAGAAAATACGAGAACCTACACGCTGCTGCAGTCCGCAAATTTCGGCACACTGCTGCAGATGGAGGTCGGCGCGATGATGGTCGGAAAGATTGTCAATGAAAATGCCGGAGCGGCGAGACGTGTACAGCGCGGCGAAGAGAAAGGCTATTTTGCCTTCGGTGGTTCGACAGTGATCGTTCTGGCACAGAAGGGAAGCGCAGTGCCGGAAAAACGGATCTGGAATTATTCGCGGCTTGGAATCGAAACGCGGGTACGGCAGGGAGAAACGGTTGGAACGGCCGGAAGAACAGGGTAAAAGCAAAAAAATGGATTGTGAGGAAATGATCTTCACAATCCATTTTTGTTTAAACGTTTTTTATGCCTGCAGCCGTGCCAGATCCTGGTAGAATGTCGGATACGAGATATCCACACAGCCGGCGCGCAGGATTTCCGTCGGTGTCTCTGCGGCAAGCGAAGCGATTGCAAACGACATCGCAATGCGGTGGTCGAGGCGGCTGTCGATTTGGGCGCCGTGGAACGGTTTTCCGCCCTCAATGATCATGCCGTCGTCCGTGCCTTCCAGGGAAACACCCATCGCGGTGAGTTCGTTTACCATGATATCAAGACGGTTCGATTCTTTGACTTTCAGCTCCTCCGCATTCCGGATCACGGTTGTACCGTTCGCTGTGGCGGCAAGAACCGCGATGATCGGGATTTCATCGATCAGGGTCGGGATCAGTTCGCCCTCGATGACAGTGCCGGAAAGAGACGGCGTATAGCGCACGAGAAGGTCTGCAACCGGTTCTCCGCCGGAGTTCTGCTCATTCAGAAGTGTGATGTCAGCACCCATGGCGCGGCAGACGCGGAGCATACCGTCGCGGGTCGGGTTGATGCCGACATTTTTCAGGAGCACCTCAGAGCCTGGAACTATCAGCGCGGCGGCGATGAAGTAGGCGGCGGAGGAAATATCTCCCGGCACACGGACGAGATTTCCATGGAGATCCGGGTCCGGCAGAACCGATGCGGTCAGCCCTTCGGAGGCAACGTCGGCGCCGAAGAATTTCAGCATCAGCTCCGTATGGTTTCTGGAAAGAGCCGGTTCGGTAACGCTTGTTTTTCCGTCAGCATACAGTCCGGCAAGCAGGACACACGATTTGACCTGTGCGGATGCGACCGGCGAAAGATAGGAGATGGCGTGGAGCGGATGGCCGTTGATCGCAAGCGGCGCACAGCCGTTTTCCGGAATACTGCGGATGGAAGCGCTCATCTGGGTCAGCGGATTGATGATGCGTCCCATCGGCCGTTTTTGAATAGAGGCGTCACCGGTCAGTGTACTGGAAAAGTTCTGGCCGGCAAGAATGCCGGAGATCAGGCGTGTCGTTGTTCCGCTGTTTCCGCAGTCGAGAACGGCGGACGGAGCCGAAAGCCCGTGCAGACCTTTTCCATGAACGAGGATGCGCTCCGGCGTGTTCTTGATCTCAATGCCCATACTGCGGAAGCAGGAGATGGTGGAGAGACAGTCGGCACCCTGTAAAAAGTTTGTGACTTCTGTGGTTCCCTCTGAAATGGCACCGAACATGACGGCGCGGTGGGAAATGGATTTATCGCCCGGCACGGAGATTTCTCCGCGCAGAGGACGTACTGCTTTCTGGAACTGCATAACGTAACTTCCTCCTGTCAAGATATACGCGCTTTTAATTGCGGATATGAATGGTATAGCCATGGTCTTTTAAGACCTTCCGGGCAAGAATGCCTGCCTGCTCTTCATAAAATTCAATGCGGAGAGCACCCTCTTCGAACTCGCGGTTATGCGTAATGCCGATATTTTTAATACTGATCTGGTTGATGGCAAGAATTGTTGTAACGGCTGCGATTCCGCCGGCTTCATCGAGCAGGTCGCAGTAAACGACGTATTCTTTCTTTGTCGGTCCATAGGAAGAATCTTCCATGGAATTCCGGTATTCGCGGGAACTCTCAAACATATTGTAGAGCTCGTGGCCTTTTTTGTTGTCAACCAGGTATTTTGCCTGGACGAGAAGGCGGATATAGGAATCCAGCACATTCGAGAGCTGCTTCTGGTTTGAGAGACAGATCTGCTGCCATACCTCCGGGGAGGAGGAAGCGATGCGGGTGATGTCCTTGAAGCCGCCTGCAGCAACGGTTTTCATCTGCTCTTCCGGTGTGTCCAGGGATGCGAGTGCATTGACCAGGGTAGCGGCAACGATATGCGGCAGATGACTGACACCTGCGGTGATGTAGTCGTGCTCTTCGTATGTTAAAACCATCGGGATCGCCTTTAAGGACTGGACAAGATCAACGAAAGCGGAAACTGTCGCGATCTCAACATCTGGTCCGGGTGTAATCATATAGTAAGCATTTTCCAGCAGGTAATCGGTGGCGCTGGAATATCCCGTCTTTTCGGAGCCTGCCATCGGATGGCCGCCGATAAACTGGTGCGTCATGCCGAGGGTCTCAACCGCCTGATGGATTTCTCCTTTTACACTTCCGACGTCTGTGATGATACAGCCCGGTTTTGCGATGCCTTTCACGAACGGAAGATAGGAGATGTTGGTGCTGACAGGAGCACATAAGAAGATATAGTCACAGTCGGCAAAGCGGTCGTCCCGTTCTTCCAGCGCGATATCAATCACGCCTTCCTGAATTGCCTCTTCGATCGTCGCTTTGGTGCGGCAGTAGGCCATCAGTTTATACTCCGGGTGAACCTTTCTGAGGGTTTTTGCAATGGAGCCGCCGATGAGGCCAAGGCCGATAAAGCCGATACAGATTTTTTCGGATGTATCACACATAATTCAAGTAGTCCTTTCTGACAATTTTCGTAGGTAAATCGTATAAAAGACATTGTAAAGCATCTGAAATCAAATGTCAAAGATTTCTTGCTTTAAAGCGACAAAGCATTTTTGAAAGGCAGCAATTTTGCTTGTTTTGCAAAATCCGGCAGATTCCACAGAAAAGCCAGACAGAAAAGCGGAAGAAAGACAGAATAACCAGCTAAAATACATATAAAATTTAAAAATTCAGAAATATATTGTGAAATATGAATAATATACTTGCAAAAAAGCAAAAACTTTAGTAGAATAGTGACTATGATAAGAGGAACGGAAGACGTGAATCTTGATAAAAAGCAGAAAGGCGAATAAGAGCGGCCTTGCAATCTGCAAATTTACTTACATGGGAGGTATTACATATGGACGTTTTTAGAACTGACCGAATCAGAAATGTGGTGCTGCTGGGGCACAGCGGCTCCGGAAAGACAAGTCTGACCGAAGCTATGGCTTATCTTTCCGGTATGACAAACCGTCTCGGAAAAGTGACAGACGGAAATACCGTCAGCGATTTTGACAAAGAAGAAATCAAGCGCAAATGCTCTATTTCCACAACGCTTGTCCCGGTCGTATGGGGAAAAAATAAGATCAATGTTCTGGATACTCCTGGAATGTTTGATTTCGTAGGAGAAGCACAGGAAGCCGCTTCCGCAGCAGATGCCGCTGTAATCGTGGTATCCGGAAAGGCCGGCGTGCAGGTCGGAACCCAGAAAGCATGGGAACTCTGCGAGAAATACAATCTTCCGCGTATGATCTTTGTAACGGAAATGGATCAGGACGATGTCAGCTACCGAGAAGTCGTTGAGCAGCTCACCGAACTGTACGGAAAACGAATCGCACCGCTTCATATGCCTCTGCGTGAAAACGGTAAATTTGTAGGATATATCAATATTGTAAAGAACAAAGGCCGCAGATATATCGAAAAAGATAAAAAAGAAGAATGCCCGATTCCGGATTACTCCGTAGAATATCTGGAGAAGTACCGTGAAACCCTGATGGAATCCGTGGCAGAAACAAGTGAAGAGTTTATGGACCGCTACTTTGGCGGAGAAGAGTTCTCGGTAGCAGAGATTTCCGCAGCGCTTGCCATGAACGTAGGAGACGGCACCATCGTTCCGGTATGCATGGGATCTCCGGTGAACCTGCAGGGCGTATCGAACCTTCTGGATGATATCTGCGGATACTTCCCGGATCCGTCCACCCGTCCGTGTGCCGGCATCAATCTCAATACGAACGAAATTTTCGAGGCAAATTACGACTTTGCGAAACCGAAGAGCGCGACCATTTTCAAGACGATCGTGGATCCGTTCCTTGGAAAATATTCAATGATTAAGGTTTGCTCCGGCGTTATTAAAAGCGATGATGTGCTCTATAATGTAGATCAGGAATCCGAAGAAAAACTGAGCAAGCTGTACGTGCTCGAAGGCTCCAAGCCGATCGAAGTACCGGAGCTTCATGCAGGAGATATCGGTGCCATCGCAAAACTCGGCGATGCAAGAACCGGCGATTCCCTTGCGACAAAGAACAATCAGGTCCGCTACGGAAAACCGGATGTTTCGACTCCGTACACCGCAAAACGATATAAACCGAAGAACAAAGCCGATGTAGATAAGATCTCCCAGGCCTTTGCCAAGATGATGCAGGAAGACCTGACTATGAAGGCAGTCAATGATTCTGCAAACCATCAGACATTGCTGTACGGCATGGGCGACCAGCACATCGATATTATCGTCAGCAAGCTGCTGGAGCGCTACAAAGTAGAAGTAGAGCTGTCCCGTCCGAAGGTAGCCTTCCGCGAGACGATCCGCAAAAATTCGGATGTAGAAGCAAAATACAAAAAACAGTCCGGCGGCCACGGCCAGTACGGTCATGTAAAAATGCGCTTCTCCGCTTCCGGAGATCTCGAGAAACCATACGTTTTCGAGCAGGAAGTTGTCGGCGGCGCCGTTCCGAAGAACTACTTCCCGGCTGTTGAAAAAGGTATCCAGGAAGCCGTACAGAAAGGCCCTCTGGCTGCTTATCCGGTAGTCGGCGTCAAAGCCGTTCTGTATGATGGTTCTTATCATCCGGTAGACTCCTCCGAGATGGCATTCAAGACCGCAGCGATCCAGGCGTTCAAGAAAGGCTTTATGGAAGCATCCCCGGTTCTCCTTGAGCCGATCGTTTCGATGAAGATCACGGTAGACGATAAATACACCGGCGATATCATGGGCGATCTCAACAAACGCCGTGGCCGTGTGCTCGGCATGAACCCGGATCACAAGGGCCATACGATTATCGAGGCTGATGTTCCGGAACTTGAGATCTACGGATACGGCACAACACTCCGCTCCATGACAGGCGGAAGCGGTGATTTCTCCTATGAGTTTGCGAGATATGAGCAGGCTCCGTCCGATATCCAGGCAAAAGAGATTGAGGCAAGAGCTTCGAAGGTTGAAAAAGCAGAAGAATAAAGCTTTATAAAATAGTGTGATAAAACAGAGAAAATCCGGTTTCGGGAGCAGAATTCGCCCGGAAACCGGATTTTTCTGCGGTTTTTGAAGAAAAACGGAGGATATAGGAAAAAATAAATTGTAAAAACAGGGAAAGAGTGATAGAATACAGCTATATGTTCAAATGCGCATGCTGTCCTATGCGGCGGTGTGAGAAAAAAGAACTTTGAACTTGAACATGCAGGAGGTTACCTATGAGTAAAAGATATGAGCCACAGGACATTGAAAAAAAGTGGCAGAAGATCTGGCAGGATGAAAAAGCCTTTGCCGCCACAGATGATTATACAAAACCGAAATACTACGCACTCGTTGAGTTTCCGTATCCGTCAGGACAGGGACTTCACGTAGGCCATCCGCGTCCGTACACTGCACTGGACATCGTAGCCAGAAAGCGCAGAATGCAGGGTTACAACGTTCTGTATCCGATGGGCTGGGATGCATTTGGTCTTCCAACGGAGAACTATGCGATCAAAAACCACATTCATCCGAAGATCGTTACCAAAAACAACGTACATCACTTCAAAGACCAGCTTCAGTCTCTTGGATATTCCTTCGACTGGGACAGAGAGATCAACACGACGGATCCGGAATACTATCACTGGACCCAGTGGATTTTCCTGAAACTTTTCAAAGCCGGACTGGCATATAAAAAAGAAATGCCGATCAACTGGTGTACTTCCTGTAAGGTAGGTCTTGCAAACGAGGAAGTTGTAAACGGCGTGTGCGAGCGCTGCGGAAGCCCGGTTGTCCGCAAAGTAAAGAGCGAGTGGATGCTGAAGATCACCGAGTATGCAGACAAGCTGATCGACGGTCTGGACGGCGTTGACTATATTGAGCGTGTCAAAACTTCCCAGAAAAACTGGATCGGACGTTCCCACGGAGCAGAGGTTGATTTCTCCCTGAAAGATAAACCGGAGAAGCTGACTATCTATACCACACGCCCGGATACCCTGTTCGGTGTTACGTACATGGTACTCTCCCCGGAGCATCCGTACATCGACCAGTACAAAGATGAGATCAAGAACTGGGATGAGGTCTGCGCATACCGTGAGATGGCAGCCAGAAAATCCGATTTCGAGCGTTCCGAGCTTGCAAAAGACAAGACCGGTGTCATGATCGACGGACTTTCCGCAGTCAACCCGGTTAATGGAAAAGAGATCCCGATCTGGATTTCCGATTATGTACTGATGAGCTACGGCACCGGCGCCATCATGGCAGTACCGGCACACGATGAGCGTGACTGGGAGTTCGCAAAGAAATTCAACATGCCGATCATCGAGGTTGTTGCAGGCGGCGACGTACAGAACGAAGTTTACACCGACGTTGCAGAGGGAACTCTTGTCAACTCCGGTTTCCTGAACGGACTTTCCGTTGCGGAAGCAAAAAAGAAAATTCTTGAGTGGCTCGAAGAGAACCACGTTGGAAAAGCAAAAACAAACTATAAGCTGCGTGACTGGGTATTCTCCCGTCAGCGTTACTGGGGTGAGCCGATTCCGATCGTACACTGCGACAAATGCGGTTACGTTCCGGTTCCGGAAGAATCCCTTCCGCTGGAGCTGCCGGATGTAGAGAGCTACATGCCGACCGATAACGGCGAGTCTCCGCTGGCTGCCATGACAGACTGGGTCAACACCACCTGCCCGTGCTGCGGAGGACCTGCAAAACGTGAGACCGATACCATGCCGCAGTGGGCTGGTTCTTCCTGGTATTACATCCGCTATACCGATCCGAAGAACAAAGAGGCTCTGGCAAGCAAAGAAGCTATGAAATACTGGCTGCCGGTTGACTGGTACAACGGAGGAATGGAGCACACCACCCTTCACCTTCTGTATTCCCGTTTCTGGCATAAATTCCTGTACGATCAGGGCGTAGTTACCTGCCCGGAACCGTATCAGAAACGTACTTCCCACGGAATGATCCTCGGCGAGAACGGCGAGAAGATGAGTAAATCCCGTGGAAACGTTGTCAACCCGGATGATATCGTAGCTGAGTTCGGTGCAGATACCCTGCGTACGTACGAGATGTTCATCGGTGCCTTCGACTTAAGTGCATCCTGGTCTCAGGAAGGCGTAAAAGGATGCCGTCGTTTCCTCGAGCGTGTATGGAAACTGCAGGACAGCCTGGTAGACGGAGATTCCTACTCCAAAGAGCTGGAGTCCAAAATGCACCAGACCATCAAGAAAGTATCCAGCGACTATGAGTCCCTGAAATACAACACAGCGATCGCAGCCATGATGACCCTGGTCAACGAGTTCTACAAAGCCGGAAAAGTAACGAGAAAAGAGTTCGAAACCCTTCTGATCCTGCTGAATCCGGTTGCACCGCATATGACCGAGGAACTGTGGGCAGACCTTGGATACGAAGGCCGTCTGTATCAGACCGCATGGCCGGAGTTTGACGAGGAGAAGACGGTAGAGGCAGTAGCCGAGATCGCTGTTCAGATCAACGGTAAAATGCGCGGAACGATCAAAATCGCCAAAGATGCAGATAAAGAGACCGCAATCGCCGCTGCAAAAGAGGCAGTTGCAGACAAACTGACCGGAAACATCGTAAAAGAAATTTACGTACCGGGAAGAATTGTGAATATCGTTCAGAAATAATAATTATGTAAGCTGAAGAAAGGAGGCTGATTCTTGGAAAAAGAGTCAGTCTCCTTTTGCATAAATATTGCTGTTTAGCAAGGAGGGATACAAAATGGATCTTAAAACAATCAGACAGGAAGCGCGTGCCGTCGCAGAGGAGCTGATTACGACGGCGCAGATGAAACCGGGACAGACTCTGGTAGTGGGATGTTCTTCGAGTGAAATTCACAACAGTAAGCTTGGAACGGATTCCAGCCAGGAGATCGGGCAGGCGGTGTTTGAGGCGCTGTATGCGTGTACGAAGGAGCATGGGCTGTATCTGGCGGCGCAGTGCTGTGAGCATCTGAACCGCGCGGTTGTTCTGGAGCGTGCGGCGGCAGAAAAATACGGTTACGAGCCGGTCTGCGCGGTACCGTGGCTGCATGGCGGCGGATCGTTTGCGATGGCGGCATACTATGGATTGGAGGACGCTGTCACCGTAGAGCGTGTGCAGGCGCATGCAGGTATTGATATCGGTGATGTGCTGATCGGCATGCAGCTGAAGGCAGTAGCCGTTCCGGTCCGGGTATCGCAGAAAACGATCGGAGATGCGCACGTTGTCTGCGCGCGGACAAGACCGAAATACATCGGCGGCGAGCGGACGCATTACGCGGAAGATCCGGAGATGAGAAAGTAAGAAACTGTGATTTGTAAATCAAAAAATGCCGTACAGGCGGAGGAAAAATTTCCAACGCTGTACGGCATTTTTGATGGTTGGTTTTACGTTTTATTTCGCTTTTCTCGCTTCCCGTTTTCGCAGGAAGAAAATTTTCTGCTTCCGGTAAAAAGAGGAAATGGAATCCACGAGGATGCTCAAATATCGCAGAACCGGCTCTGTTGCGACAGAGAATACGACCAGCAGCATGATACATTTTCTGGACATATCAGAAATGGCGAACAGTTGGTTCAGATAGGTACTGCAGAAAATGAAGGCAATAATCGAGCCGATCAGGATCGTCCAGCGCATCCAGTTGAGCGGCTTGCTGATCCGGTAGAGAATCATAAAACCGACAATGGCGAGCAGTACGGTGGAAGCGGTCGAAATATCTTCCGAGCCGACCGCAAATTCCTGGCCGAAGACGACGAGTGTTGCGACCATCAAAAAGTCGGTCAGCGCCGCAGGCAGGGCCCGTGTCAGAATGTTCGTGATAAAGTGGCCCGCGATCCGGTTTTTGTTCGGCATCAGCGAGAGCAGGAAGCCTGGAATACCGATCGTAAACATACTGATCAGCGAGATCTGGGACGGCTCCAGCGGATACGTCACCATCGAGATCAGTGAGAAGATGGACAGCAGGAACGAGAAAATGTTCTTTACCAGGAACAGCGTTCCCGAGCGCTGCAGGTTGTTGACAACGCGGCGGCCTTCCAGTACGACAGAAGGCATCTTCGAAAAGTCGTTGTCCAGCAGAACGAGCTGTGCAGCCTGTGCGGCAGCGTCACTTCCGGATGCCATCGCAACGGAGCAGTCGGCATCCTTTAATGCGAGCACATCGTTGACACCATCGCCGGTCATCGCAACGGTCTTGCCGTTTTTCTTTAAAGCCTGGACAAACTGGCGTTTTTGGTCTGGTGTGACACGGCCGAACACGGTGTATTTCAGGATTGCTTCTTCGAGCTCTTCCGGTGTCTTTAGAGTGGAAGCATCAATATAATCCTCTGCGTGTGCAATCCCTGCCTGGCGGGCAACCTCAGATACCGTTACCGGAGTATCACCGGAGATGACCTTGACATGGACACCCTGATCTTCGAAGTAGCGGAACGTTTCCGGTGCTTCTTTTCGGATCGGATTGGAGAGAAGCACGTAGCCAAGCGGCGTGACACGGCCGGAGAGTGCTTTTCCATTCGGTACAGTTTCGGATGTGCCGAAGACGAGGAGACGGAATCCCTTTGAGGTATACGCTTCAATTTCACTCTGATAGCGTGCAAAATCATCGCGGAGAACGAACTCCGGGGCACCGAGCACGTAGGAGACATCCGAAAATGTCACACTGGAATACTTGAATTCCGAGGAGAACGAAGTCATCGAAACGGCAGTTTTGCCGTTGCTGTCTTTAAAATATTCTTTCAGTGCCGCCATAGTAATGTTGTCGTTTGACATGGCAGATGCGAAATCACCGACCGCAAGGGAAAGCTCTTCTTTCTGCAGTGCGGGAGCATTTTTGCCGGATTCTGTATCAGGGACTGAACTGGAGCCGACCAGAATCAGATCATGTACTTTCATATTTGTCTCGGTGATGGTTCCCGTCTTATCGACACAGAGCACGTTGACGCGAGCCAGCGTCTCGATACATTTCATATCATGCACGAGAACCTTCTGCGAAGCCAGCCGCATAACGCTGACGGCAAGGGCAACGCTTGCAAGCAGGTAAAGACCTTCTGGGATCATGCCGAGCACGGCGGCCACCATCGAGGTAATGCTCTCACGGAACGTTTCGTGGGAGACGAAAAACTGCTGGCCGAAGAGCAGAAGACCGATCGGAATGATCAGAATGCCGACAACCTTTACCAGCTTGTTGAGGGAGCGGATCATCTCGGACTGTTCGCCCTCTTTCATGGCCTTTGCCTCGAGGGTCAGACGGGAAATGTAGGAATCTTCACCGACCTGGGTCAGACGGCTCTTGCAGCTTCCGGAGACGATAAAACTTCCGGACATCAGCTCGTCGCCCGGGCGCTTGGTAATCTCATCGGATTCACCGGTAAGCAGCGATTCGTTGACCTGTACCTCACCTTCAAGCACGACGGCATCAGCGCAGATCTGTTTTCCTGCGGTAAATACAACAATATCATCGAGTACGAGATCTTCCGCGGCGAGTGTTACCTCAGCCCCGTCACGGATCGCAGTAGCCTTCGGCGCGTTTAAAACAGACAGCTTTTCCAGCGTCTTTTTCGCCTTGATCTCCTGTACAATACCGATCAGCGTGTTCGCGATGATGACCGGCAGAAACGTAAGATCCCGGAACGAACCGGCAAGGATCAGAAAGATGGCAATAATCAGAAAAATCAGGTTGAAATACGTACAGACATTGCTCTTTACGATCTCGGCCGTTGTCTTGGACGGAGGTTCCACCGCACGGTTGGTCCAGCCGTTCTCGCGGTACTCGGCAACCTGCTCGGCGGAAAGGCCTTCGGAAGGGTCTGCCTCATAACGCGTCGTTGGAACACGGCGGTGAATGATTTCGGGAATTGTTTTGTTCATAACAGTTATATTCCTCTCCGGCCGTCCTGATAAAGAAGAGACAGCCTCACTGTGGTTTGTTTGAAAAAGATCACGTCTGGAATCTTTTTCCATACTAAGAAGTATACCATAGAGCATCGAAAAAGAAATGAAGGAAGTATTAAATTTTACGAAAAAAAGACTTTTCGCAAAGAGGAACAGATAGGAATGTGCGAAAAGTCTTTTGTATTCTGAATTTAGTCCTGTACTTCCTGAAGATTGCGGATGTTCGGCTCCGCCATCATGGAGTAATTGGTGTAATAAACAACGAAGCCCGGTTTGCTTCCGTTTGGTTTGCGCAGGTTTTTCTTTAAGGTGTAGTCGATTTCCACCTTCGGTGCCTGTCTGCCTTTCGAGTAATAGGCGGCGAGAGCAGCGGCCTCTTCGTAGACGGAATCCGGCAGCTCTTTACCGTTCGTCTTTACGATGACATGGCTGCCCGGCTGGCCTTTCGCGTGGAACCACCAGTCGTTGCCGGAGGCGAATTTAAACGAAAGTTCCTCGTTCTGGAAGTTGTTCTTGCCGACATAAATGTCAAAGCCCTCGGAAGAGCGGTAGTGGAACGGATGGGAGGTGATTTTCTGCTTTTTCCCTGTCGGTCCCTTGCGGCGGATGTAGCCGTACTCGATCAGCTCTTCTTTTAACTGCACCAGATCCGCCTCATCGAGCGCAATATCAAGCGCCGTGCTGATGGATTCGAGATGGTCGATTTCCTCTTTCGTCTCGACAAGAAGTTCCTCGAGTGCCTCACGGGTCCGCTTCAGCTTTCCGTAGCGGTCGAAGTATTTTTTTGCATTTTCGCCGGCAGAGAGCGTTCCGTCGAGTGGAATCGTGATTTCCTCGCCGTTATAGTAATTGACGGCGTTCAGCGAAGTATCGCCCGGCTGGCAGCTGTAGCCGTACGTATTTAAAAGCTCACCGTAAATCCGGTATTTTTCCCGCTTGTCGGTGTCTTTTAACTGTTTCTGCTGCAGGTCGTATTTTTTGACATTCCGTTCGAGTGCGGTATTGACGACACGGCGCAGATCGGAAGATTTCTGACGGATGCGGGTGATGCGGTTTTTCATGGCATAGTATGTTTCCAGTACACCGGAGATCGAATCGTATGTTTCCTCCCGCAAATCCTGATACTGCGTCAGTTTCAGTGCGGAAAATTCTTTCGGCTCATCGCCCTGGTATACGATGTTCGGCGTAAATGCGCCGTTTTTGATATCCTCAATCAGATAAGAGAAGGTGCGGAACAGATGAAGCTTCGCATTTTCTTCGAGTGCATTGACCGCAAATCCGCCGTCGATGCCGGCGCGGCAGCAGACTTCCTCCGCCATCAGCGGGCTGAAGCCGGTAAGGGAAGTGTAGATTGCCTTTGCGGCAGCCATCGGTTTCGTGCAGACGAAATCGAAAAATTCTTCTTCTGTGATCGTGAGCGGATCTTTCTTATCCTGCGTGTGCGGAATGAACCAGGTGCGGCCCGGAAGAACCTCACGGACAGAACTCATGTTGGCGGAAATATGTTTGATACTGTCAAGGATCGTATTGTCCTCCTGACAGAAGATCAGGTTGCTGTGTTTTCCCATGATCTCCACAATCAGCTTCTTGCGGCAGATATCGCCGAGTTCGTTCAAATGCTCGAGCTCAAAAATAAGAATACGCTCGAGTCCCGGCTGGGTAACGGAGAGAATGCGGGCGCTGCCGATGTGTTTGCGGAGCAGCATACAGAAATTCGGTGCGGTCATCGGGCCGGGCTTATTGTTGTCCGTCAGGTAGATCAGCGGAAGCGAAGCACTTGCCGAGAGGAGAAGACGGTAAACGGTACGGTTGTTTTTTATTGTAATCATCAGCTCGTCGTTTTCCGGCTGTGCGATCTTGTTGATCTTTCCGCCGACGATGGTCTGATTCAGTTCCTGTGCAATATTTGCAATGGTAATTCCATCAAAAGCCATAGAAAATATCTCCTTTGTTTGAAATTCTGGTATTTTCATTATAATACAGAAAAAAAGATTTGACTAGGCTTTCTGAATGAATTATAATAAATCTGTATGGGTAGATGTATTTTCTGAAAAAGACTTCAGAAGGTACAGGAAAGGACGGATTGTGGCAAAACTGATCAACATCGGATTCGGCAATGTCGTAAATTCGGATAAAATAATAGCAGTGGTGAGTCCCGAGGCGGCACCCGTCAAGCGTATGGTGCAGCGTGCAAAGGAAAGCAACCGCATCATCGATGCGACGCAGGGAAGACGCACGAAAGCAGTGCTCATCACCGGAGAAGAATTTATCATCCTTTCGGCTTTGCAGCCGGAAACGATCAGCCGCAGATTCAACGGCGGCTGGGAAACAGAAAAAGAGCGAGGGGAATCTGAAAATGAGTAGAGGAATACTTACTGTAGTATCCGGTTTTTCCGGAGCAGGAAAAGGAACACTGATGAAACGCCTGATGGAGGAGTACGACAACTATGCGCTGTCCATCTCCGTCACCACAAGAGACCCGCGTCCGGGCGAGGAAGACGGCGTATCGTACTTTTTCCGTACAGAAGAAGAGTTTGACCGCATGGTAGAAGAGGATGCCTTCCTCGAGTATGCGCGTTACGTAAAACATTCCTACGGAACGCCGAAGGCATACGTAGAGGAGCAGCTGGATGCCGGAAAAGATGTTCTGCTTGAGATTGAAATCCAGGGAGCACTTCAGGTCAAGGAAAAACGTCCGGACACCCTTCTTGTGTTCATCACACCGCCGACCGCCGAGGAGCTGGAACGACGCCTCCGGGGACGCGGAACGGAAACAGAAGAAGTCATCAAAGGCAGAATGGAGCGTGCAAAAGAGGAAGCACAGGGCATGGACCAGTACGATTATGTCCTGATCAACGACGACCTCGAAACCTGCGTAAAACAGATGCATGAGACCATTCAGAGCCAGCATTTCATGAGCAGCAACCAGAAAGACTTTATCGAACAGATGAAAAAAAGTCTGGAAAAATAGAAAGGAGCATTTATTATGATTCATCCATCTTATCAGGAACTGATTGCAACTATTAACGAGGGCCAGGATCTGGACGAGGCACCGGTTGTCAGCAGCCGTTACTCTCTGGTACTTGCAACAAGCAAACGTGCAAGACAGATCATCGGCGGAGCTGAACCGCTTGTAAAAGTGAAAAAAGGCATGAAACCGCTTTCCATCGCCGTAGAGGAGATGTACAAAGGAGAGGTTACAATCCTTCCGGAATCTGAAGTTGAAGCGGAAGAGGAAACAAAAGAGGAGCCAGTAATTGAATAATATGAAAATTCTGTTTATTTCCCTTGGATGCGATAAAAACCTGGTAGATTCCGAGCATATGCTGGGTCTTCTGGTAGAGCATGGCTTCGAGATCACCGATTCCGAGGAAGATGCAGAGGTTATCGTGATAAACACATGCTGCTTTATCCACGACGCCAAAGAAGAAAGCATTCAAAATATTCTTGAAATGGCGAAGTACCGTACAGCGGGAAGCTGTAAGGTTCTTCTGGTAACGGGCTGTATGGCAGAGCGCTACCGCGATGAAATCATTGAGGAGATTCCGGAGGTTGACGCCGTACTTGGAACGAACAGCTATGACAAAATCCTGGATGCCATTCAGGATGTCCTCGGCGGCGACCGCTTCCAGGAGTATGCCGATCTGAAAGGACTGCCGAAAATTGACGCACAGCGCGTTGTAACGACAGGCGGCCATTACGAATATCTGAAAATTGCAGAGGGCTGTGACAAGCACTGTACCTACTGCATCATTCCGAAGCTGCGCGGACCGTACCGCTCCGTTCCGATGGAGGAACTGATAGCAGAAGCGAAGACGATGGCAGAACAGGGTGTCAAAGAGCTCGTTCTCGTTGCGCAGGAGACAACCATTTATGGTATCGATCTGTACGGAAAGCCGTCTCTCCACCTTCTGTTAAAAGAGCTCTGCAAAATTCAGGAGCTCTACTGGATTCGGATTCTGTACTGCTATCCGGAGGACATCTATCCGGAACTCGTTCAGACGATGAAGGAAGAGCCGAAAGTCTGTCACTACCTGGATCTGCCGATTCAGCATGCCAACGATGAGATCCTGCGCCGCATGGGTCGCAGAACATCCAAACAGGAGCTGATCGACAAAATTGATTTCCTGAGAAGCGAGATGCCGGATATCACACTGCGCACCACGCTGATCACAGGATTCCCGGGAGAGACAAAAGAGCAGCACAAAGAACTCCTCGAGTTTATCAACGACATGGAGTTCGACCGTCTCGGCGTATTCACCTACTCTCCGGAGGAGGGAACACCGGCTGCTGCGATGGAGCATCAGATCGACGAGGAGGTAAAACTGGACCGTCAGGCAGAACTGATGGAGCTGCAGCAGGATATCTCTGCAGAACTCGGCGAGCGCAGGATCGGCCAGGAGCTTCTTGTTATGATCGAGGGCAAAGTGGCGGATGAGGATGCCTATGTGGGCAGAAGCCAGGCGGACGCACCGGGTGTAGACGGCTATGTATTTGTCAATACACCGGAAACACTCGTATCCGGCGACTTCGTAAGAGTGAAAATTACCGGTGCTCTGGAATATGATCTGATAGGAGAGATAAGCCAATGAATTTACCAAACAAATTAACGATTCTGCGGGTAATTATGATTCCGTTTTTCGTGTTCTTCCTGCTGTCTGGCGTGGGCGGAAGCGCGTCCAAATGGATTGCACTGGTAATCTTTGCCGCTGCCAGCATCACGGATACTCTGGACGGCTACATTGCAAGACGTGACAATCTGATTACCGATTTCGGAAAGTTTATGGATCCGCTGGCAGATAAGCTGCTGGTATGCTCTGCACTGATCTGCTTTGTAGAGCTGGACAAGCTTCCGGCGTGGATGGTTATTATTATCATCGCAAGAGAATTTATCATCAGCGGTTTCCGCCTGGTTGCTTCGGACAATGGAATTGTCATCGCAGCAAGCTGGTGGGGAAAATCGAAAACAATCAGCCAGATGATTATGATCATTCTTCTGATCGCCGACATTCCGGCACTTTCCGTGCTGAATACCGTGCTGATCTGGGTTGCATTGATTCTGACCGTTGTTTCTCTGATTGATTACCTGGTAAAAAATAAAAACGTGCTTTCCATGCAGAACTAGGCAGGAAAAAGCACAGAATAAAAACGCTGACCGGTTTGGGATTCCAGACCGGCAGCGTTTTTTGGTTTGTAGTTTTTCAGCGTTTTTTCCCGGAAGCAGCGGAGCGGAAGAGGCGTACCATCTGGTCAATTTTTGCCGCTTCCTGTTTGGATTTTCCGGCTTTGATGGCAGAGATGATCAGGTCCGCCTCGGAGGCGGAAAACTGTGCGCCGCCCTGATTTCCCTGCATCAGGGAGAGAAGAAACGGCATCATTTCCGCCTGGGATTTTCCGCGGCTCTGAGAGGCCATCTGCTGCAGTGCCTGAAGCCGGGCGAAGTCAATTCCGGAAAGAGAGGGGTCCTGCGACCAGTCGTTTTGCTTATCATCTGAACTCATAGCAGATCCTCCTCATTTCCGGGATTTATATTCTGAAGCATCTGGACCATCTGCATGGTCTGAAACATCTGGGAGAGAAGATCCCGCTGCGGACCGGCGGCAAAACGGGAAATATCCTGCAGCATCTCAAGCGGAGAGACGTGCGGGGCATCAACAGACATCATGGAAAGGTCGGCCGGACGGGAAAAAAGCTGAATGGTCCGCTGGAGCTCGAGCCATTTGCTCAAAATCGCAAGGGAGGGCTGCAGGCCGAAGGAGGCGTAGGGAATGGCAGCCTTCAGCATCTGAAGCTGATCCTGTGCGATCATCTGGTCCAGCGGTGTCATCTGTTCCACATTTTGTTCCTGTTCCTGATTCAAATTAAGATCCTTCCTGGCAGCATTCCTGCATTTGTCTTTTTATTTCTCTTTATCTTATGTTCCAGGCCGGAAAAAATGACAGAAGGCGGGAAAAAACATATGATAAGAGGAAGAAAGAAAAAGGAGACCGCCGGAAAATGGATGGAAAAGAAACAGCAAAAAGAAAACAGGTACTCGAAGGGAATGCCTTTTATGAAATAGATCTGGAATGTATGAGAAAAAAAGAAAAAAGAGAAGAGATGGAAAAGCGGGAAAGAGAAGCACGGAAACCGAAACGGTTTCGCTGAAAGAGAATTCTGGTGAAAAAAAGCCCCGGGGCGGTTGATCCGCACCCGGGGCTTTTTCTGCCCGAACATCTGGGAGGACTGAAAAAAGGTCAGCAGCCGCATCCACAGTTATTGCTGTTGCCGCATCCACAGCCGTTGTTGTTCCATCCGCCGCAGCAGAACAGAAGAATCAGAACGAGCCAGCAGTCGGAATTGCAGCCATTGTTGTTGTTTCCGCATCCACATCCGCCGCAGCAGGAGAGGAGAAGCAGAATCCAGATAATACTGCAGCCATTGTTTCCGAACAGGTTGTTGTTGGAAACACCGCATCCATTATCGCAGCCACAGCCGTTGTCACATCCGCATCCACAGTTTGTAGCAGCTAAATCACTCATGTTTGTTCCTCCAAAGGAATCATTTTGCTTACAATTCATGATATGAAAAACTGCCGGGCGGGGTTACTCTTAAAGAGAAAAATTCAAAGACCCTACAGACTGCGTCCCTGAAAATCAAAAAGCTCTTTCACCGGAATGTCAAGTGCATCAGCGATATCGAACAGAAGATTCAACGAAATAGAGGTTTTTGTATTTGGCGCTTCGATGTTGCTCATATGGGTACGACTGATATGTACCGCCTCGGCAAGTTCGGCCTGCGTCATTCCTTTTGCTCTTCGGTAGTAGGCAATCGTAAGTCCAAGAAGGCGAAGATCGTTCAAGCGTTCGTAATTCATAGTCAGGAATCCCCCTTTTAGTTTTATAAATATAATGATAATACGTAATGATACAACGGAAAACAATCAAAAACAAGGCACTTGCACATTAAAAGTTTGCATCAACAAACGGATATACCATAGAAGCAAACCTGTGAGCGGGAAAATCAGTTTGTCATAAGGCTTGTGAAGCTTTGATATAACTGTAATCGGCCATATCCCCATTCTCTGCTCGGATACGTAATAGTATCAGTTCGGTCTGCACCGCGGATCAGGTAGTTTTTTACCTCCTGTGCCGTGAAATAGCGGGCGGGAGTGCGCTGGATGCCCCATTGCAGAAAAAGAGCAGCGGCGCCGGATGTAATGGCGGCGGACGCACTCGAACCGCTGAAGCTTACATAGGAGCCGGCCGGTCCCGGTCCGGTAACGGAGACGCCGGGAGCGGCAAAGTCGGGCTTGATTTCACCAAGCCGGGTAAAGCCGCGGCCGGATTCCGGGGAAAAACTGTTGTTTGCTGCCTGATACGTGGAGGGAGAAAGAACAGGAACCGTGGCAGAAGGTGTCGTCAGTGTCGTGTACGGATCCGGTTCCAGAAATGTCACATCGGAGGTGGAAAATCCGGTGATCGGGAGCCAGATGTGGAAATCCGGCGGCGATGGAAAAGCGCGGTAAACCTGAAGCGTCCAGATACCGGGGGTCGGATCCAGCATGCGGATCAGAATGAGCTGGCTGCCGGTCGTGGCCTGGACCACTTCGTAGTTGACGTAGATCACGGTGCGCTCCAGAACGAAGGTGATCCGCTGTTCCTGATTCAAAGAGACGGGAATCCGCGGAATCGTCTCGCCGCCGGGAGAGCGGAAACCGACAGAAAAAAGCTGTGGAGCCTGTCCCCAGAGTTCCAGGGTGAAACCGCGGTTTCCTTCAGAAACGAGAAACTCTACATTTTTCGGGGTGTAAGTTTCGGATACAGAGCCATAATAATGGTGTGCTGCATTTCCTTCGTTGCCGGTCGCGCAGACGGGGATCACACCAGGCGTGTTGCCGTAGCGCGCCAAGGTCAGAGAAACGGGGAGCGTGCCGGAGTGGCTGCCCTGATTCGTCCCGAGTGCCAGACAGAGGACGAGCGGTTTTCCTTCCGCAGCTGCGGTTTCATTCAGAAAGTGCATGGCGGAGAGCAGGTCATCTTCCTCGAAGACGGGAGCATTGGAGGACACAAGATAAAAATCTTTCAGATTCTGTTTGGCGGGTTTTAATTTAACAACGGCAAAATCTGCCTCCGGTGCGGCGCCGAGAAATCCGGCGGAGGCATCCGGAGTACCGCCGGCCACGCCTGCGACATACGTGCCGTGCCCGTCGGGATCGGTGACGGGAACAAGGGAGAGTGGATTGCCGCTTTCAAGTGCCGCGTCGAGATTGGACTTGGTATAGAGACTGCCGTAAGGAAACTGCGCCGGCGGCGTTCCCGTCCGGTCCGTCTGATCCCAGACGGCGAGAATCCGGCTCTGTCCGTTGGCATGCAGAAATGCGGGGTGGCGGTAATCAATGCCGGTGTCCAGAAAACCGAAGATTACATTTTTGCCTGTATATCCGCCACCGTAGAGATTCTGCGTCTGGACAATCCCGGAGACTTCCAGTGAGAGCGTGGAGAGCGGCGTAAAAAGTTTTGGAAGCCCGGTAAAGGGAACTGCGCCGAAGAGATTTTCCGGCAGCAGACTCCGCTCGAGAAAGAGAACGGAATACTGTGGGTTCAGCGTAAGAAGAGCACTTGACTCCGGAAACAGCATCTGGTACCGCTCGGACTGTGCCACGTAATTCTGGATCAGAATGTTGATGTAATCGTTGGAATAAATGATGTCTGTAAGATCCATAAAGAGATCCTTTGTTTTTGATGCTATTGTATGCAAACATTACGTCAAAGTATGCATGAAACAAAAAAGCCCCCCTTACCTGACGCAGTGTCTGCGCGGTAAAGGGGACGAAATAGAATCAGCTTTCGAGAAGAGCGCTGATATCCTGTTTCGGTACTTCCATTGGGTAATGGCTGTCGAAGCATGCACGGCAGATCGGCAGATCGCCGACCATGTTCTGGAGTTCATCGATCGGCATGTAGCCAAGAGAGTCGGCTCCGATCTGCTGACGGATCTCCTCCGTGGAGTGAGAGCTTGCGATCAGCTGTTTGTTCGAAGGAACATCGGTGCCGAAATAGCACGGATACAGGAACGGCGGAGAGCTGATACGGACATGGACTTCGGTCGCGCCGGCTTTGCGAAGCATCGTGATCAGGTTGGAAATCGTTGTTCCACGGACAATGGAGTCGTCGACGAGCACGATCCGTTTTCCTTTTACAACAGATTCGAGAACGCTCAGCTTGATTTTGACGCTGGATTCCCGTTCCTTCTGGGTCGGCTTGATGAAGGTACGGCCGACATAGCTGTTTTTGTGGAACGCAAGACCGAACGGGATGCCGGATTCTTCGGAATAGCCCTTTGCGGAGGCAAGTCCGGAGTCCGGGACACCACAGACGAGGTCTGCATCAACCGGGTAGGTCTTTGCGAGAGTTGCACCGCCGCGGATTCTGGCTTCGTAGACACTGATATTGTCTATTTTGCTGTCGAGGCGGGCAAAATAAATATATTCAAAAATACAATGCGCTTTTTTTACGTCAACCGGCATAAATTCGGATTTCAGATTTCCGGTTTTGTCAAACGTTACAATTTCTCCCGGAGCGACATCGCGGACGAATTCGGCGCCGATCGAAGTGAGGGCGCAGCTTTCCGAGGCGAGAACCCAGGCGTTGTCCCGCTTTCCGATGCAGAGCGGTTTTAAGCCATATGGGTCGCGCACGCCGATGAGTTTTCTCGGGCTCATGATGACAAGGGCATAGGCGCCGCGGATTTCTTTTACCGTGCGTAGAATCGCTTCTTCTACCGTTTTGGAATGAACGCGTTCCCGCGCAATACCGTAGGCGATGATTTCAGAGTCAATCGAAGTGTGAAAAATTGCGCCGGTGTTTTCCATCTGCTCGCGCAGTTCCATAGCGTTGACCAGATTTCCGTTGTGCGCAAGGGCGAGGGAGCCTTTCAGATAATTCAGAACGAGCGGCTGTGCATTCTCTACGGTAGTGGAACCGGTGGTAGAGTACCGGACATGGCCGATGCCGATATTGCCGGACAGCTCTTCTAATTTGGATTCTTTGAAAACTTCGTTGACAAGGCCAAGGCCTTTGTAGGATTTCACATGGCCCTTTGGACCGCTGGTGTCAGAGACGGCAATTCCGCAGGACTCCTGTCCTCTGTGCTGCAGGGCGGAAAGGCCATAGTAGATCGAAGGACTGACGTCGGCACCATCCAGATCGTAAATGCCGAAAACACCACATTCCTCCCGGAGACCGGTATCATAACAATTGTTTGACGATGGCTGCATAGGTATTCTCCTTTTTTCAGTTGTAGACCTGCATGTTTTAAAAACATTGATTATCATACTCATTTTTGCGGATGATGTCAAGAAAATCGTGATATGTATAAAATATGGTGCAGAAATTTAGGATTTCGTGGAAAATGTCGAAAATAATAAAAAATAGTAAAAAAAAGTTGCAGGAAATTCGAGATGTGTTATAATCGTTTTTGATTTTGAATGAAAGCCCCGGACAGCAGCTATGGATGAGCCATGCTTGCATGAGCGAATTCATAGATATTGGCCGGGCAAGACGACATGAGTAAGTAGGGCGATAGCCCGGATTACGAATGTTGTCAGCAGTTACGGGAGCGACGCAGGCGCGGAGTAACTGGCTTTCATCATAGAGATGTCGCCGGCAGGCGACATTTCCTTTTAGAGAAACTTGTGACGGAAAAGAAAATATCAGAAGAGAAAAGCAGGAGGAAATCAATATGGCAGTAAAATATGTCTTTGTGACAGGCGGAGTAGTCTCTGGCCTTGGAAAGGGAATCACGGCGGCGTCCCTTGGACGGCTTTTAAAAGCCCGAGGATACAAAGTGACGATGCAGAAATTTGACCCGTACATCAACGTTGACCCGGGTACGATGAACCCGATTCAGCACGGCGAGGTTTTCGTTACCGATGACGGCACAGAGACAGACCTCGATCTCGGCCACTACGAGCGTTTCATCGACGAGAGCCTGGATAAAAATTCCAACGTGACGACCGGAAAAGTATACTGGTCTGTTCTGCAGAAAGAACGCCACGGTGATTTCGGCGGAGGCACCGTACAGGTCATTCCGCACATTACAAACGAAATCAAGAGCCGTTTCTACCGCGGAAAAGAAGTAGACGAGGAGCGTATTGCCATCATTGAGGTCGGCGGAACCGTCGGCGATATCGAGAGCCAGCCGTTTTTGGAGGCAATCCGCCAGTTCCAGCATGACGTCGGACACGAGAACGCCATTCTGATCCACGTTACCCTGATTCCATATCTGAAAGCTTCCGGTGAAATGAAAACAAAACCGACGCAGGCGAGCGTAAAAGAGCTGCAGGGAATCGGTATTCAGCCGGATGTCATCGTATGTCGGTCCGAGCATCCGCTGACCACTGAGATCAAAGATAAAATTGCTCTGTTCTGCAACGTTCCGTCAAGCCATGTTCTGCAGAACCTGGACGTGGAGTATCTGTATGAAGCTCCGCTTGCCATGGAGAAAGAGAACCTGGCGCAGGTTGTCTGCGAGAGCCTTCACCTTCCATGCCCGGAACCGGATCTGTCCGACTGGACCCATATGGTAGAAGCACTCCGCCATCCGAACAAAGAGGTGACGATTGCGCTCGTCGGAAAGTATATCCAGCTGCATGATGCATACCTGAGCGTTGTTGAGGCATTAAAACACGGCGGAATTGCAAGCCATGCAAACGTACACCTGAAATGGGTGGATTCCGAGCTGGTAACCGAGGAGAACGTGGCAGAGTATCTGAGCGATGTGGACGGTGTTCTGGTACCGGGCGGATTCGGAAACCGCGGTATCGAAGGCATGATCACAGCGATTCGATATGCAAGAGAGAACAAGATTCCGTTCCTCGGCCTCTGCCTCGGCATGCAGCTGACGATTGTTGAATATGCAAGAAACGTTCTCGGTTACCACGACGCACACAGCATCGAGATGAACCCGAACACCATGCACCCGGTGATCGCACTGATGCCGGATCAGGATGGAATCGAGGATATCGGCGGTACGTTACGTCTCGGCGCATATCCATGCGTCCTGGCAGACGGATCGAAGGCACAGGAGCTGTACGGTGAGAAAGAGATTTCCGAGCGTCACCGCCACCGCTATGAAGTAAACAACGATTTCCGGAAAGCACTGACCGAAAACGGCATGGTTCTCTCCGGTGTTTCTCCGGACGGAAGAATCGTTGAGATGGTAGAACTTTCAGATCATCCGTTCTACATCGCAACGCAGGCACATCCGGAGTTCAAATCCCGTCCGAACCGTCCGCATCCGCTGTTCCGCGGCCTGATTGCAGCAGCAGCCGAGTACCATGCAGCGAAATAATGGATCGAAAGTGTAGAAAATTATGTAAAATGCAGCAATAACCTAAGAAAGTAAAGAAAAATTGTAAAAAATTATATAAAAATTAAATTTGCTCTTTACAGGATGAAAAAAATAGAGTATAGTAAGGGCAATCCAAAAAGAACGGCGGGGAATGAAATGTTCCCCTCCATTCTTTTCTGGAAAACAAAAGAGAACCGAAAATAAGAAAAGGTAAAGGAAGGGAAGCCGTATGACACAGAGTAAAGAGCGTGTCATGGGAGAAGAAGGGCTGTACCGTTCTTCCTTTGAACACGACAACTGCGGTATCGGAGCAGTCGTGAACATCAAAGGTGAAAAATCCCATGCGACCGTAGAAAACGCATTAAAAATCGTAGAAAATCTTGAACATAGAGCCGGCAAAGACGCCGAGGGTAAAACAGGAGACGGAGTAGGAATCTTGTTGCAGATATCGCACAAATTCTTTTCCAAAGCCTGTTTGACCCTCGGTTTTTCATTAGGCGGAGAACGGGAATACGGCGTCGGCGTATTCTTCTTCCCACAAAATGAGCTGAAACGGAACCAGGCAAAAAAGATGTTTGAGATCATCGTGGAAAAAGAGGGACTGGAACTCCTTGGATGGAGAACCGTGCCGACCGTTCCGGAAGTTCTCGGCCATAAGGCAAGAGAGTGTATGCCTTACATCATGCAGGCATTCATCAAAAAACCGGAGGATGTGGAAAAGGGAATCGCTTTCGACCGTCGTCTGTACGTCGTACGCCGTGTTTTCGAACAGAGCAACGACAACACCTATGTGCCATCCCTTTCCAGCCGTACCATCGTATACAAAGGTATGTTCCTCGTAGGACAGCTCCGCACTTTCTTCCGTGATCTGCAGGATACAGATTATGAATCTGCCATCGCCATGGTGCATTCACGGTTCAGTACAAACACCAACCCGAGCTGGGAAAGAGCACATCCGAACCGTTTCATCGTACACAACGGTGAGATCAACACCATCCGCGGAAATGCTGACAAGATGCTGGCCCGTGAGGAGACGATGTCTTCCCCGATGCTGCAGGATGAACTTCATAAAGTGCTGCCGGTTGTCAACACACAGGGTTCTGACTCCGCGATGCTCGACAATACACTCGAGTTCCTGACCATGAGCGGTATGGATCTTCCGCTGGCTGTCATGATCACGATCCCGGAGCCATGGGCAAACAACGATACGATTTCCCAGGAGAAACGTGATTTCTATCAGTATTATGCAACGATGATGGAGCCGTGGGACGGACCGGCATCGATCCTGTTCTCCGACGGAGATGTGATGGGAGCAGTGCTTGACCGCAACGGTCTTCGTCCTTCCCGTTACTACATCACTAACGATGGATTTCTGATCCTCTCCTCTGAGGTCGGTGTTCTGGAAGTTCCGGAAGAAAAAATCGTCTTAAAAGAGCGTCTCCATCCGGGCAAGATGCTTCTCGTCAACACCGTACAGGGAAAAGTCTTAAACGATGAGGAAGTCAAAGAATATTACGCAAAGAAACAGCCGTACGGCGAATGGCTCGACAGTTATCTGGTACAGTTAAAGGATATCAAAATCCCGAATCTGCCGGTCGAAGAGTACACGAAAGAAGAGCGGATGCGCCTGCAGAAAGCGTTCGGCTACACCTACGAGGAGTACCGTTCCTCCATCGGAAAGATGGCATTAAACGGTGTCGAGGCAACCGCTTCGATGGGTATCGATACCCCGCTTGCCGTTCTCTCCCATGAGCATCAGCCGCTGTTCAACTATTTCAAACAGCTCTTCGCACAGGTAACGAACCCGCCGATCGACTGCATCCGTGAGGAGATCGTAACTTCCACAAGCGTTTACGTCGGACGTGACGGAAACCTGCTTGAGGAGGAGCCGAAGAACTGCCAGGTATTAAAGATCAACAATCCGATCCTGACCAATACCGATATGCTGAAGATCAAGAACATGAAAGTCGAAGGCTTCAAGGCAGTGACCGTTCCGATCACCTACTACAAGAGCGCACCGCTTGACCGTGCGATGGACCGCCTTTTCGTCGAGGTTGACCGTGCACACCGGGCAGGAGCCAACATCCTGATTCTCTCTGACCGCGGTGTCGATGAGAACCATGTGGCGATTCCATCCCTCCTGGCTGTATCTGCGGTTCATCAGCATCTGGTAAAAACGAAAAAGAGAACTTCTCTTGCGATTATTCTGGAGTCCGGCGAGCCGCGCGAGGTGCACCATTTCGCAACACTGCTCGGCTACGGTGCCTGCGCAATCAACCCGTATCTGGCACTCGACACGATCCATGAGCTGATCGAAGAGGGTATGATCAAGAAAGATTACTACGCAGCCGTTGAAGATTACAACCACGCAGTCATCTCTGGTATCGTAAAAATCGCAGCGAAGATGGGTATCTCCACGATCCAGTCGTATCAGGGTTCCCAGATCTTCGAGGCCATCGGTATCTCAGCAGATGTCATCGACAAATACTTCACCGGTACGGTCAGCCGTGTCGGCGGTATTACCTTGGAAGACATTGCAAAAGATGTCGATGAGCGTCATTCCCAGGCATTCGATCCGCTGGAGCTGTCTACCGATCTGACACTGGACAGTATCGGCCGTCATAAATCGAGAAGCCAGGGCGAGGAGCACCGCTACAATCCGCGCACCATTCATACACTGCAGGAGTCCACAAGACGCGGCGACTACAAGATGTTCAAAGAGTACACAGCAATGGTCGACAGCGAGGAGAGCGGCTATCTGCGGAGCCTGATGGACTTCGATTATCCGGAGCAGGGCGTTCCGCTCGAAGAAGTTGAGAGCGTAGATTCTATCGTAAAACGATTCAAAACAGGTGCGATGTCCTACGGTTCTATTTCCCAGGAGGCACATGAGACACTGGCAATTGCCATGAACCGTCTGCATGGAAAATCCAACACTGGTGAGGGCGGTGAGAGTGATGACCGTCTCGAATCCCCGGAGAGATGCTCCGCGATCAAACAGGTAGCATCGGGAAGATTCGGCGTTACCAGCAAATACCTTGTCAGTGCAAAAGAGATCCAGATCAAGATGGCCCAGGGTGCAAAACCGGGCGAGGGCGGCCACTTACCGGCCGGAAAGGTTTACCCGTGGATTGCAAAAACACGTCACTCCACACCGGGTGTATCCCTGATTTCCCCGCCGCCGCACCACGACATCTACTCCATCGAGGACCTTGCACAGCTGATTTATGACCTGAAAAACTCGAATGTGAATGCAAGAATCTCCGTTAAACTGGTATCCGAAGCAGGTGTTGGTACTGTCGCAGCAGGTGTTGCAAAAGCCGGAGCACAGGTTATCCTGATTTCCGGATATGATGGAGGAACGGGAGCAGCACCGAGAAGTTCCATCCACAATGCAGGACTTCCATGGGAGTTAGGCCTTGCCGAGACCCATCAGACGCTGATCAAAAACGGCCTCCGCAACCGTGTCATGATCGAGACTGATGGTAAGCTGATGAGCGGCCGTGACGTTGTGATTGCAGCACTCCTTGGCGCCGAGGAATTCGGTTTTGCGACCGCACCGCTTGTAACGATGGGATGCGTTATGATGCGTGTCTGCAACCTCGATACCTGCCCGATGGGTATTGCAACCCAGAACCCGGAGCTGCGCAAACGTTTCCGCGGCAAACCGGAGTACGTCATCAACTTCATGCACTTCATCGCAGAAGAGATGCGGGAATACATGGCAAAACTTGGCTTCCGCACCGTTGACGAGATGGTCGGCCGTTCCGACCTCTTAAAGAGAAATGATAAAGTGACGAACGAGCACGCAGACCGCGTAGACTTAAGCCAGATCCTGAACAATCCGTTTGCAAAAGCAGGCGAGAAGGTAACGTTCGATCCGAAAGATGTTTACGACTTCAAACTTGGCGCAACCCTGGATGAGAAGGTACTCTTAAAGAAATTCGGTCCGGCAATGGATAAGAAAGAGAAGAAGACCGTCAAAGTCGAGATCACCAACACCGATCGTACCGTGGGAACGATTCTTGGTGCCGAGATCACCAGAAAATTCGGCACCTCTCTGGAGCCGGATACGTACACCGTACAGTGCAAGGGTGCCGGCGGACAGAGCTTCGGAGCATTTATTCCAAAAGGACTGACCCTGGAACTTGAGGGCGATTCGAACGATTACTTCGGAAAAGGCCTCTCCGGCGGAAAACTGGTTGTCTACCCGCCGAAAGCAAGAAAGTATAAACCGGAAGAAAACATCATCGTCGGAAACGTTGCCCTCTACGGCGCAACGAGCGGTGAGGCGTACATCAACGGTATCGCAGGAGAGCGTTTCTGTGTCAGAAACTCCGGTGCTTACGCCGTTGTCGAGGGTGTCGGTGAGCATGGATGCGAGTATATGACCGGCGGCCGTGTCGTTGTCCTCGGCGCAACCGGAAAGAACTTTGCAGCCGGCATGAGCGGCGGTATCGCTTATGTCCTGGATGAAAAGAGCAACCTGTACCGCAATTTGAACAAGGAAATGATTTCGATTGAACTGGTAGAAAGCAAATACGATATTGCAGAGCTGAAAAACATGATTGAAAAACACGTCGCACACACCGGCTCTGAAAAAGGTAAAGAAATTCTCACACACTTTGACGAATATCTGCCGAAATTCAAGAAGATCATTCCGAATGACTATAAGCGCATGATGATGCTGAGTGCCCAGATGGAAGACAAGGGCCTTAGCAGCGAACAGGCACAGATTGAAGCATTTTACGAAAGCATGCGTAAGTAGGAGGAAGAAGAATTATGGGTAAGCCAACTGGATTTATGGAATATCAGCGCAAGACGGGAAACACCGTTGCCCCGCTTGAGCGTATCAAAAACTTTAAGGAATTTCATCTGCAGCTCCCGAAAAAGGAACAGCAGATGCAGGCTGCCCGCTGTATGGCATGCGGTGTACCGTTCTGCCAGGCGGGAACCATGATTGCGGGAATGGCCTCCGGCTGTCCGCTGCAGAACCTCGTTCCGGAGTGGAATGACCTTGTGTATCTTGGAAACTATGAGCAGGCATACCGCCGCCTCACCAAGACAAACTGTTTTCCGGAATTTACCTCCCGTGTCTGCCCGGCACTCTGCGAAGCAGCCTGTACATGCAACGTAAACGGAGACCCGGTCTGCACGAAGGAAAATGAACGCGCGATCATCGAAAACGCATGGGCAACCGGCCTGATTACGCCGCAGCCGCCGAAAGTGCGCACCGGAAAACGCGTTGCCGTTGTAGGAAGCGGTCCTTCCGGCCTTGCAGCAGCGATGCAGCTCAACCGCCGCGGCCATTCTGTTACGGTCTTTGAACGCCGCGACCGCGTGGGCGGACTTTTACGCTACGGTATTCCGAACATGAAACTCGATAAGAGCGTCATCGACCGCCGTGTGGATCTGATGAAGGCCGAGGGCATCGAGTTTGTGACGAATGCTGATATCGGAAAAGATGTAAAAGCTGACAAACTCTTAAAAGAATTTGACCGTGTCCTGCTCTGCTGCGGTGCGGCAAATCCAAGAGATATCAAGGCAGAGGGAAGAGATGCAAAGGGCATCTACTTTGCTGTCGATTTCCTGACTTCCGTAACGAAGAGTCTTCTGGATTCCAATTTTGAGGATCATGCCTACATCGATGCCAAGGGCAAACACGTTGTTGTCATCGGAGGCGGCGACACCGGTAATGACTGTGTCGGAACTTCCATCCGTCTCGGTGCCAAATCTGTGACACAGCTTGAGATGATGCCGAAAGCACCGGATCAGCGTGCCGAGAACAATCCGTGGCCGGAGTGGCCGAAGATCTGCAAGACGGATTACGGCCAGGAAGAGGCAATCGCCGTATTCGGCCATGATCCGCGGATTTACCAGACAACCGTAACGGAATTTATCAAAAACAAAAAAGGTGAAGTCTGCCAGATCAAGACCGTAAAACTGACACCGAAAAAAGATGAGAAATCCGGCCGCATGATGATGGTTCCGGTTGAGGGAACCGAAGAGATTCTCCCGGCAGATCTCGTTCTTATTGCAGCAGGCTTTTTAGGATCCCAGAAATATGTGACCGATGCATTTAAAGTGGAAGTCAACCAGCGCACCAACGTGAAGACAGATGACGGAAAATACCAGACAACAAAAGAAAATGTCTTCACCGCAGGCGATATGCACCGCGGCCAGTCCCTGGTCGTATGGGCGATCCGCGAGGGACGCGAGGCAGCAAAGGCAGTCGATGAATCCCTGATGGGATACACGAATCTCTAAGTTTTTCTTGACAAAACACGCGAAAAACTGCTATAATATGCCCAAAACAAGGGTGTTTTTACGCAAGGTGTCTTTCTGCCCTGCCGCGTGAAAACACCCTTTTCGTTTAGAATCGTCTTTGATAAAGGAGAGAATCGATATGGCAAAGTATACGAAGGAAGCGATCCTTCAGATGGCGGAGGAAGAAGATGTTGAATTTATCCGCCTGCAGTTTACCGATATGTTTGGAATGATGAAAAATATGGCCATCACCGCCGGACAGCTGGAAAAAGCCCTGAATAATCAGTGCGTTTTCGATGGCTCTTCGTTCGAAGGATTTGTCACCATCGAGGAAGCAGACATGTTTCTGCACCCGGATCTCGACACCTTTGCAATACTTCCGTGGCGTCCGCAGCAAGGAAAGGTTGCAAGATTGATCTGTGATGTGTATGATAGAGAGGGGAATCTTTATGCAAAGAGTTCCCGAACCATCCTTCAGAAGGTAATTTCCGAAGCGAAAGCGATGGGTTATGAGTTTGAAATCTCACCGGAGTGTGAATTTTTCCTGTTCCACACCGATGAGGACGGCGGAGCAACGAGTGTAACGCACGACAAAGGCGGTTATCTGGATCTTGGACCGCTGGACCTGGGAGAAAACGCGCGGCGCGATATGGTGCTGACTCTCGAAGAAATGGGAATCGACGTTGAGTCTTCCTTCCACGAGGTAGCGGCAGGCCAGCACGAACTGGATTTCTGTCCGGCTGCAGCACTTCGGACGGCAGATCAGCTGATGACTGCCAAATTTGCTATCCGTACGATTGCAAAACGTCATGGTCTTCACGCAACCTTTATGCCAAAACCAAAAACCGGAGTTCACGGATCGGGTCTTCATCTTTCCTTCTCCCTGTTTCAGGAGGGAAAAGATGTGTTTGCCGACAAATCCGATGAATACGGGCTCAGCAAAGAGGCATATTACTTTATGGGCGGACTGATGAAACACATCAGCGGAATCGCAGCGATTACCAATCCGCTTGTAAACTCCTACAAACGTCTGACACCGGGATACGGTGCACCGATCTACGTGGCATGGTCTGCAAAGAACAGAAGCCCGCTGATCCGCATTCCGCTGACGGGAGACGGTATCATGGCCATTGAGCTTCGATGCCCGGATTCGGCAGCCAATCCGTACCTGGCACTTGCTGTCTGCATGGCAGCAGGACTTGACGGTATCAAACAGAAAATCGTTCCGCCGTCCCCGGTGGACCGCAATATTTCCGATCTGACAGAAGAAGAACGAAACGCGATGCAGATCACCCTTCTCCCGGGAAGCCTTGGAGAAGCGGTCGCAGAGTTAAAGAAAGACGATTTTCTGTGTCAGGTACTCGGCCAGGAATTTGTGAATGGATATATCAATGCCAAAGAAGAAGAGTGGCATGAGTATCTCCGTCAGGTATCCGACTGGGAGACCGAGAAATATCTGTACCGTATTTAGACGACGAAGGGGCCTGAAAATGCATGAGCAGCATAGTGATAGTACTTCCCAAAATAGAAGATGGAAAGCGCATCCGGGATATTCTGGCAAAAAGAGGATATGAAATCGATGCTGTCTGTTCGACAGCGGCAGCGGCGCTCGGAGAGATGAACAACTTAAACGGCGGTATCGTCATCTGCGGCTACAAGCTCCCGGATATGTTTTTTACGGATCTGAATGAGTGTATGCCGTCCGGCTTCCAGATGCTTCTGATTGCATCGAGCCGCGCATTAAGTGCGGTGGAGGGAACCGGAATCATGGCGGTTACGATGCCGCTTTCCGTGTACGAGCTGGTTAATACACTGGAGATGATGCTGCAGAGTGCGGCACGGCGCAGAAAGAAAGAGCGGGCAAAGCCCAAGGTGCGCAGCGCCGAGGAACAGCACATCATCGATCGTGCAAAAAGCCTTCTGATCGAACGAAATCACATGACCGAGTCGGAGGCCCATCGCTACATGCAGAAATGCAGCATGGACAGCGGCACCAATCTGGTTGAAACGGCACAGATGGTGCTGACGCTTTTGACAGAGTAAGAAAAAGTGAAAAGGAGCGACATAATAATGTTCAAAATCAATGACAATTATCTGAAATTGCCGGGAAGCTATCTGTTTTCCACCATTGCAAAAAAAGTTGCAGCTTACACCGAGGCAAATCCGGACGCGAAAATCATCCGTCTTGGAATCGGCGACGTAACCCAGCCGATCGCACCGGCGATCATTGAAAAGCTGCACGGAGCAGTGGATGAGATGGGACACGCAGAGACCTTCCACGGATATGCACCAGATCTTGGATATGCTTTCCTTCGCGATACCATCGCAAAAAATGATTATCAGGACAGAGGATGCGATATCTCATCTGATGAAATTTTTGTATCGGACGGCGCAAAATGCGACTGTAGCAACATTCAGGAGATCTTCAGCCTGGACAACAAGATCGCTGTATGCGACCCGGTTTATCCGGTTTATGTAGACTCCAACGTAATGGCAGGCCGTGCCGGTGACTACGACGCAGCAACCGAGCGTTTCACGAATGTGATTTACATGCCGTGTACCGCAGAAAACAACTTCACCCCGGAGCTCCCGAAAGAAACCCCGGATCTGATTTATCTGTGCTTCCCGAACAATCCGACCGGCGCTATGGTTTCCAAAGCCGAGCTGCAGAAATGGGTTGATTATGCAAATAAAGTAGGAGCCATCATCCTGTATGATGCTGCATACGAGGCATATATCTCAGAAAAAGACATTCCGCATTCCATCTATGAGTGCGAGGGTGCAAGAACATGTGCCATCGAAATGCGCAGCTTCTCCAAGAACGCAGGCTTTACCGGTATGCGTCTTGGATTCACCGTTATCCCGAAAGACATCAAATCCGGCGATGTGACTCTGCACAGCCTGTGGGCACGCCGTCACGGAACGAAATACAACGGAGCTCCGTACATCATCCAGAGAGCCGGCGAGGCTGTTTACTCTCCGGAAGGAAAAGCACAGTTAAAAGAGCAGGTTGCTTACTACATGAAGAACGCAAAAGTCATCTACGACGGATTAAAAGGCGCAGGCTACACCGTATCCGGCGGCGTCAACGCTCCGTATATCTGGCTGAAAACACCGGGAAATATGACTTCCTGGGAGTTCTTTGATCACCTGCTTGCAGACGCAAACGTAGTCGGAACACCAGGATCAGGCTTCGGCCCGAGCGGAGAAGGCTACTTCCGTCTGACTGCATTCGGTACGTATGAGAATACAGTGGAGGCAGTGGAGAGAATCAAAAAACTGTAAATTGTGTGCGAAATACCAATAAAACGGAATTTCTGCGCAATTTTATAAACACGCGAAAAAATAATTTTGTATAGATAAAATTCATGAAAAATGCATTAGAATTTATATGAAATCCGTAAAAATTAGGTGTTTACAAATGCAAAACTGCTGTGCTATAATGCACAGTATGAAAAAGGCAGTGAAGGAAACTCCGTATGCGGAATCTGACAGGAAGCCGATGTCACCGACTGAGAGCATCAGCATGGAGGAAACATACAATGGGGAACATTCCGGAGCCGGTCTGCTGAACATGAGATCCGAACAGGAAATCAAGTAGGCAGATCCGTGATACGCGTTAAGTATAAATGAGTGGGCGTTTTCCCTCGGAAAACCGGAGAGAAAAACGCAATGCGGGTGGTACCGCGGGAACATAAAATATCCCGTCCCGGAACAGTAGTTAAAAAACTGTTCCGGGACTTTTTTATTTGAAAAAGCAATCCGGGACAGGCGAGAAAGAGAGGAGAACAAGACATGGAATTTATGACAGGCGTAAAGAAAAAAGAAGACATCTCCGTAAAAACTCTGCTGGAGATACCGGAAGGCACAGAAGTAAAACTCGAAGGAGCCGTACACATCATCCGTGACATGGGCGAGGTTGCCTTTGTCATCTTAAGAAAGAGCGAGGGACTCGTTCAGTGTGTGTACGAAGAAGGAAGTGTTGACTTCCCGCTGAAAGATCTGAAAGAGGAATCGGCAGTTGCCGTAACCGGAACGGTCAAAAAAGAGGACCGCGCACCGGGCGGCGTCGAAGTCAGGCTGCAGACCATCACCGTTCTTTCCGAGCCGACCGAGCCAATGCCGCTCGCAGTCAACAAATGGAAAATGAACACCTCCCTTGAAGCAATGCTGAACATGCGGCCGATCGCTCTTCGAAACGTCAGAGAGCGTGCAAAATTCCGCATCCAGGAAGGCGTGGTACGGGCGTTCCGTGATTTCCTTCATTCCCAGGGATTCACCGAAATCCATACACCGAAGATCGGCGCGAAAGGCGCTGAAGGCGGCGCAAACATCTTCAAGTTGGAATATTTCCACCGCCCGGCTGTCCTGGCACAGAGCCCGCAGTTCTACAAACAGATGCTTGTCGGCGTGTTTGACCGTGTCTTTGAAGTCGGACCGGTTTTCCGTGCAGAGAAACACAACACGAAACGTCATCTGAACGAGTATACCAGCCTTGACTTTGAGATGGGCTACATCGAGGATTACACCGACATCATGGCAATGGAAACCGGATTTTTACAGTACATGGTGGAGCTTCTTAAAGAGGATTACGCAAAAGAGCTGGAGATCCTGAAAGTTATGCTTCCAAAGACAGAAGAAATCCCAACTGTACCGTTCACGAAAGCGAAAGAGCTGGTAGCCGAGAAATACAACCGAAAGATCCGCAACCCGTTCGACCTTGAGCCAGAGGAGGAGCTTCTGATCGGCCAGTATTTCAAAGAGGAGTACGATGCAGACTTCGTATTCGTCACCGAATATCCGTCGAAAAAGAGACCGTTCTATGCGATGGACGACCCGGAGGATAAGAGATACACAAAGAGCTTCGACCTGCTGTTCCACGGTCTGGAGATTACAACCGGAGGCCAGCGTATCCACGATTACAAGATGCTCTCTGAAAAGATCGCAGCCCGCGGCATGACAGAAGAGGGCATGGAGCAGTATTTAAGTGCTTTCAAACACGGTATGCCGCCGCACGGAGGTCTTGGCATCGGTCTGGAGCGTCTAACCATGAAGCTGATCGGTGAGGACAACGTCCGCGAGACAACGCTGTTCCCGCGTGATCTTACAAGACTGGAGCCGTAAGCGGATCCTGCTGGAAAATGAAAAAGGAGAATGAGTGAAATGGCAAATGTGATTTCAGATGAAACGATGGAATATGTCGGCATCCTGGCAAAGCTGGAATTAAAGGATGAGGAAAAAGAATCCGCACGGCAGGATATGCAGAAGATGCTGGATTATGTAGATAAATTAAACGAGCTCGACACCAGCAAGGTCGAGCCGATGACCCACATTTTCGAGATGGGAAATGTATTCCGCGAGGATGAAGTAACCAATGGCGACGACCGCGATGCAATGCTTACCAATGCACCGGAAGTCAAAGAGGGCCAGTACAAGGTTCCGAAAACGGTAGAATAGCAGGAGGAGATTGATATGGAAATCAAAGATATGACAGCAGTACAGCTTTCTGCCGCAATCAAAGAAGGAAAGATCACTGTAGCGGACGCTGTAGAAGCGTCTCTTGCGGCAGTCAAAGCATCGGAAGAATCAATTCACGCATTCCTTCTTGTGGATGAAAAGGGTGCAAGAGCACGCGCGGCAGAAGTGCAGAAGAAAATTGACGCAGGAGAGCTCACCGGTCCGCTGGCCGGCGTTCCGATTGCGGTCAAGGACAACATCTGTACGAAAGGTCTTGCGACGACGTGTGCGTCAAAGATCCTGCAGAACTTTGTTCCGACGTACGATGCAGAGGTTATCACACGGCTCGAAGAGGCGGGAGCCGTTATCATCGGAAAGACAAACATGGATGAGTTTGCGATGGGAAGTACGACAGAGACTTCCGCGTACGGCGTGACGAAAAATCCATGGAACACCGAACACGTTCCAGGCGGTTCCTCCGGCGGTTCCTGCGCAGCCGTTGCAGCAGGAGAAGTACCGATGGCACTTGGCTCCGATACCGGCGGATCGATCCGTCAGCCGAGTTCCTTCTGCGGCGTAACCGGCATGAAACCGACGTACGGCACCGTTTCCCGTTACGGACTGATCGCTTATGGTTCCTCCCTTGACCAGATCGGACCGGTCGCAAAGGATGTGACAGACTGTGCAGCACTGCTGCAGACGGTCGCTTCGTATGATGCAAAAGATGCGACATCGATGAAACGCGACGATTACGATTTCATGAGCGCTTTAAAAGAAGATGTCTCCGATCTGAAAATCGGTATTCCGAACAGCTGCTTCGGCGAAGGCCTGGATCCGCAGGTGAAGGAATCCATTTTAAAAGCTGCCGATGTCCTGAAGGCACGCGGAGCAGAAGTAGAGTATTTCGATCTCGACCTCATTGATTATGCCATTCCGGCTTACTACGTTATTGCATCCGCTGAGGCAAGCTCCAACCTGGAACGCTTCGACGGCGTGAAATACGGCTTCCGTGCCAAAGAGTACGAAGGACTCCACGATATGTATAAGAAGAGCCGTTCTGAGGGCTTCGGTCCGGAGGTGAAACGACGGATTATGCTGGGAAGCTTCGTCTTAAGCTCCGGTTACTACGATGCGTATTATCTGAAAGCACTGCGCACGAAAGCCCTGATTAAAAAAGAGTTTGACCGCGCATTTGAAAAATACGATATGATTTTAAGCCCGGCAGCACCATCGACCGCACCGCGTCTTGGCGATTCGCTTTCGGATCCTTTACAGATGTATCTGGGCGACATTTACACCGTATCGGTCAACCTCGCCGGCCTTCCGGGCATCACCGTTCCGTGCGGCATGGATGACAAGGGGCTTCCGATCGGCATGCAGCTTATCGGAGACTGTTTCTCAGAGAAAAAACTGTTCCGTGCAGCATACACCTATGAGCAGGCACGCGGTGCATTCGGGCAGCCAGAAAAATGGTAAGGAGGAAGCAAAACAATGTCAAAACAGTATGAAACCGTCATCGGACTTGAAGTACATGTGGAGCTTGCGACGAGAACAAAAATTTTTTGCGGCTGCTCTACCGCATTCGGCGGTGCGCCGAACACCCACACCTGCCCGGTCTGCACCGGTATGCCGGGATCCCTTCCGGTATTAAATAAGAAGGTTGTCGATTACGCCCTGCGCGTCGGACTGGCTGCAAACTGCAAAATCAACCAGCTCTGCAAATTCGACCGGAAGAACTATTTCTACCCGGACAACCCGCAGAACTATCAGATTTCCCAGCTGTATCTGCCGATCTGCCACGATGGATATGTCGAGATTGACACCGCAGCGGGAAAGAAGAAAATCGGCATTCATGAGATCCACATGGAGGAGGATGCCGGAAAGCTGATCCACGATGAGTGGGAGGATTGCTCACTCGTCGACTACAACCGAAGCGGCGTTCCGCTGATCGAGATTGTATCCGAGCCGGATATGCGCTCTGCGGAAGAGGTTATCGCTTATCTGGAAAAACTGCGTATGATGATTCAGTATCTCGGCGCATCCGACTGCAAACTGCAGGAGGGCTCGATGCGTGCCGATGTCAACCTTTCGGTCCGTGAGGTTGGAAGTGAGAAATTCGGAACACGTACCGAAATGAAGAACCTGAACTCCTTTAAGGCAATCGGAAGAGCGATCGAGGGAGAGCGTGCAAGACAGATCGAGCTGATCGAGGAAGGAAAAGCCGTTGTCCAGGAGACCCGCCGCTGGGACGACAACAAAGAGTATTCCTACGCGATGCGTTCGAAAGAGGATGCGAAGGATTACCGCTACTTCCCGGACCCGGATCTGCCGCCGGTGCACATTTCCGACGAGTGGATCGACCGCATTGTGAAATCCATGCCGGAATTCCAGCCGGAAAAACAGGCACGCTACGTGGAGCAGTACGGACTGCCGCAGTACGATGCGGGCATTCTGACCGGTTCCAAGAAGCTGTCCGATCTCTTTGAGGAGACGACGGCGCTCTGCGGCAAACCGAAAAAAGTGGCAAACTGGCTGATGGGCGAGACCTTACGTCTCTTAAAGGAGAACGGCCAGGAGCCGGAGGATCTGCAGTTTTCACCAAAGCATCTGGCATCCCTGATCGAACTGGCAGAAGCCGGATCGGTCAATAACCAGGTGGCAAAAGAGGTATTTGAGCAGATCTT
The DNA here is from genome assembly GCF_003480845.1 of Blautia sp. TM10-2. Classification (NCBI taxonomy): domain Bacteria; kingdom Bacillati; phylum Bacillota; class Clostridia; order Lachnospirales; family Lachnospiraceae; genus Blautia; species Blautia sp. TM10-2. The sequence continues at coordinate 52,362 of NZ_QUJZ01000003.1, forward strand.
TGCAGAGGATGTCGATCCGGAAGCATACGTCGAGGAGCACGGACTGAAAACCGTAAACGACACCGGCCTTCTGGAAGAAACCACGAGAAAAGTTCTGGAAAACAACCCTGGCCCGGTAGAGCAGTACAAATCCGGAAAGACAAAAGTCCTCGGATTTCTGGTCGGCCAGGTCATGAAAGAAATGAAAGGTAAAGCCAACCCGGCAGCAGCAGGAGAGCTGCTGCAGAAGCTGCTGTCTGAATAAAGAAAACAAAATTGCACGAATGGAGGCCTGGAAATGGTCTCCATTTTTCTGCCCGAAAAATCAAAGAAAATGCATAATCTGCCTCCTTTTGGGAAATTCTTTATAAAGAAACCGGAAGAGATAAAAAGACGATACAAAATCCGGAAAAAGGAGGTTTCTTTACATGAAAGGACTGGATTACACCGCACTCACCGTTGCAATCATCGGAGCCGTCAACTGGGGCTTGATCGGATTCTTCCGTCTCGACCTCGTCGCCCTGATCTTCGGAAACATGACGTGGCTGAGCCGCATCATCTACGCGGTTGTCGGCATCTGCGGCCTCTACCTGATCTCCGTCTACGGAAGAATTTCCGACCACGTACTGGGACAGGCGTAAGAACAGGAACCCTCTCATATACGCAGAGAAAGGCGGTATGAGAGGGTTTTCTTTTGCTGTTTTAGGAAGGACAAAACAAATATTGCGGCCCTCTGTATGGTTTTGAGCAGGGATATGGATCAGAAAAAGAAAAAATACCGGATGCTTCTGATGCAGCTTTCCTGTGCCGTTCTTCTGGCGAGTGATGCCGCAGCGTGGGCATTCCGCGGAGGTCCGGGGAGTCTGGAAAGAGGTATTGTGTATGTGAGTAACTATCTGGTTTGAATGTGATAGATCTTGCTGAATGGATTGCCCTTGCAGCAATTTTTATATTAATGTGCAGACGCAGAAATATCATATTGTAAAGACAACATCGCAGAGTGCAGCCCAAATGGGGGAATATGAGATCATAGACGATTTTGGCGGGCATGCGAAGTGCATGGCAGAGAAAATGTGCATGGAATCACAACTGGAAGAAACTGCTGCATTTATCGATCTCAATACGCTGGAAGAGCGGCTCGCCGGAAAAAACAGTATCATACACGAATTTATCGATAAAAAAACAGGCTGGTGCCGGAGCAGATTCATTCCTGTTGATTACGATGAAAATGGAAGGCTTCTGCATGTGCTGTTTTGTATTGAGTGTATCGAAGAAGAGAAAAAACGTGAGAACCGCTTGATTTATCTGGCACAGACGGATCTTATGACGGGATTGTATAACCGTGGAAGCGGGGAAAGACAGATTTCCCATCTGCTGCAGGAAAAAACAGGAGGTCTGCTTTGCCTGATTGATTGTGACAAATTCAAAACAATCAACGATACGTATGGACACTCGACAGGGGATAAGGTTATTATCGCCGTTGCAGAGACGATGCAGAAATCCTGCCGGGACAAGGACGTAGTTCTGCGCCTCGGGGGTGACGAGTTTGCAGTCTTTATGCCGGAAATGCGGGAGAAAGCGGCGGCAGAGAGATTTTTCGAAAGACTTTTTTACAACATCAGCCAGATTACGATTGCGGAAATGAAGGGGAAGCAGATAGAAATCAGCCTGGGTGCCTGTTTCTGCGAGGCATCGGAAGAAGTTTCTTTTGACCAGCTGTACAGAAAGGCGGACCGGGCAATGTATCAGAGTAAAAAGAAACAGGGATACAGTGCCTCCATTTATGAAGAATGGATGAAAAGCAATTAGAACAGGACAAGGCAGGAGAGATACCAGATGAACATCATTTGTGTAGACGACGAACAAATACAGAGGGACTGGAAGGGATGGAAGCCTTAAAGCTCTTCGGGAGCAGTGTGGAAGCCTAGGAATGGGCAAAGGAGCATCCGGTGCCGGGAAATTTGCGAGAAACATCAAAACGGAAGCAGAGTTTCCGAACTCTCAGAGGAATATGCTTTATCGGAAAAGAGCATTCAGCGGATCCTGCGCTGCACAGCAGCAGACGGAAAAAATACGGACTGAATACAAAAACGGAAAGACAGCCATGGAAGAACCCCCGGGCTGTCTTTTGTATTTCTGTTGCTTTTTTTCCGTTTTTCCTTGCATTTCAGAAAGATGCTGTTATAATAAGGGAAAGTGAATAAATATACATTACATGAGGAGAGAAGGAGATTATTATGAAAATGAATTTTGCAAAAAAAGCAACAGCACTTGCAATGTCCGTTTTGTTTGCTGTTTCGATGGCAGGCTGCGGAAGTTCTGCATCTACCGCAAAGAAAGTAGAAGTAACATCCGTAGAGGATCTGGCAGATCTGAAGATTGGTGTACAGACCGGAACAACAGGTGATTCTCAGGCGAGCGATGCCGTTAATGCAGATTCCCAGATGCAGCGTTACAACAAAGGCGCCGATGCTATTCAGGCACTGAAAAACGGAAAGATTGACTGTGTTGTCATCGATTCCCTGCCGGCAGAAAAATTCGTTGCAGCAAACGATGATCTGAAAATTGTAGAAGGCATTTTTGATACCGAAGAGTACGCGATGTGCTTCAAAAAAGGAAATGAGTTAAGAGACGAGTTCAACACTGCATTGGCAGAGCTGAAAGAGGACGGAACTCTTGATGAGATCATGAGCAACTACATTGGTGATGAAGTCGGCCAGCATCCGTATGAGTCCCCGGCAGACGTGGACCGTTCCAACGGAACGCTTACCATGGCAACCAACGCTGAGTTCGAGCCGTGGGAGTACAAAGAGGGAAATGATATCGTTGGTATCGATGCCGACATTTCCAAGGCAATCTGCGACAAGCTTGGTTATGAGCTGAAAATCGAGGATATGTCATTTGAAACCATCCTTGCATCTGTCAACAGTGGAAAAGCAGACTTCGGCGCAGCCGGAATGACCGTTACTCCAGAACGGGAAGAAAGCGTTGATTTCACGGATACTTATGCAGATGCAACACAGGTTGTCATCGTCAGAAAGTAATAACATAGTGATAAGGACTGCGAGAGTACGAAGTACGGGGCAATCTGGAATCAGGGGATAGAAACGAGCGGCTGTCCGCCAGACAAAAGGCGCGGCCGTTCGTTTTTCGATTGCGCTGTAAGGAAACTGCCGGTTGCAGATCCCGCAGTTAAAAACACAAAGGAGAGATGTGTCATATGGAAAATTTACATCATCAGTTCAACCGCTACTTTGTAGACAATGGTGCTACAGAATGGTGGCTGACCGGTCTGAAGACGACACTGCTTGTCACGGTGCTTGCGCTGTGCATCGGTGTTGTGCTCGGACTTCTTATCGCACTGATCCGCTCGACACACGAGCAGACCGGTAAATTAAAACTTCTGAACATCGTTGCGCGCGTCTATCTGACGATCATCCGCGGAACGCCGTCCATGATTCAGATCCTGTTTTTCTATTCGGTTATTTTTGCAACCGTAAACCTGAACAATATCGTGATCGGCGGAATCGCATTTGGTATCAATTCCGGTGCATACGTTGCTGAGATTTTCCGTTCCGGAATTATGTCTGTGGACAAAGGACAGACGGAAGCAGGACGAAGCCTTGGCTTAAATTCTGCACAGACCATGCGTCTCATCATCATTCCGCAGGCGTTTAAAAATGTTCTTCCGGCGCTGATTAATGAGATGATCGTGCTGTTAAAAGAGACTGCCATCATCGGCTATATCGGAACCATTGATATTACAAAGGCAGCGACCCTGGTACAGAGCCGTACGTACGATGCACTGGTTCCGCTTCTTTCCGCAGCGATTTTTTATCTGATTCTTGTTATGATTCTGACCTATTTCATGGGAAAACTGGAAAGGAGACTGCGTAAGAGTGACCACTAATGAAAAAGTATTAATCAAAGTTGAAAATCTGCAGAAGAGCTTCGAGGATAATAAGGTTCTGGACGGGATCAGTACAGAGATCCATCAGGGAGAGGTTGTCGCTGTCATCGGTCCTTCCGGTTCCGGAAAATCGACCTTTCTGCGTTCCTTAAACCGTCTGGAAATTCCAACCGGCGGAAAAATTTATTTCGAGGGCGTTGACATCACGGCGCCGGAAACCGATATCGACCATGTACGACAGAGAATTGGAATGGTATTTCAGCAGTTCAACCTGTTTCCGCATAAAACCGTCAAGGAAAATATCATGCTCGCCCCGGTGACATTAAAGCTGATGACACCGGAAGAAGCAGCGAAAAAAGCGTTGGAGCTCTTAAACCGCGTTGGACTGCCGGATAAAGCAGATGCTTACCCGGGAAGCCTTTCCGGCGGTCAGAAACAGCGAATCGCCATTGCACGCGCCCTTGCGATGAACCCGGATGTCATGCTGTTTGACGAGCCGACCTCCGCACTCGACCCGGAAATGGTAGGGGAGGTTCTTGAAATTATGAAGGAACTTGCTGAATCAGGCATGACGATGGTTGTCGTAACACATGAAATGGGTTTTGCAAGAGAAGTGGCAACCCGCGTGGTCTTTATCAACGAGGGAAATATTCAGGAGGAGAATACGCCGCAGGAGTTCTTCGCAAATCCGCAGCATCCCCGGCTCAAAGAGTTTTTATCGAAAGTATTATAATAAAAAACGCTGTTCTGTATCATCAAAACACAGAACAGCGTTTTTGCATCTTATTTGGAAATCGCGCGGGTGGCTTCTTTCAGCCACTCTTTTTCGTCTCCTTCCAGATAAGGAGAAATCTTTTCATATACTTCTTTGTGGTAGTTGTTCAGCAGTTCCACATCTTTTTCGGTCATATACTGTGTGTCAATACCGTCAAGATCGATCGGAACCATGGTAACGAACTCAAAGCACATGAACTGGCCGTACATGTTCTTTTCTGCTTTGCGGCAGAGCATCAGATTCTCAGTACGGATGCCGTGGCTTCCTTCGATATAGATACCCGGTTCATCGGAAGTAAGCATGCCCTCCTCAAGAACGGCGTTTTCCATCCGCTCCGGAACCATTTTCCAGCGGAAACCGTTTGGACGCTCATGTACATTTAAGAGATAACCGACACCGTGGCCGGTTCCGTGATTGAAGTCAAGACCTCTCTCCCAGAATGCCTGTCTTGCAAGGTAATCAAGGTTGATACCGATGCAGCCGTGGAGGAATTTTGCATTTCCAAGACGAAGGGTTCCCATCGCAGTGATGGTGAAATGTTCTTTTTCTTCCTCGGTCAGCGGTCCAACTACGATTGTTCTGGTAATATCGGTCGTTCCCTCATAATACTGTCCGCCGGAGTCCACCAGGTACATGCCTTTTGGCTGCAGAACAGAGAAATTGTCTTTCGTTGCCTGATAATGGCACATAGCAGCATTCGGGCCGTAAGCAGAAATCGTTCCGAAGCTTGGCTCAATAAAGCCTTCCTGCTCCTTCCGGAAGGATTCCAGTTTTTCAGCAACGGAAACCTCATCCATTGGGATTTTACCGATATTCTTCTTTAACCAGTATACGAAACGGGTAACGGCAACGCCGTCTTTGATGTGGGCTTTTCGGATGTTTTCCATCTCAACCGGTGTTTTGACTGCTTTTAAAGAAGAAGCCGGGTTCATGACATTGACAATCGTATTGCTGCCCATGACACTCTGGCAGATCGTGTAGTTGACTTTGGCTTTCTCCAGAAGAATAGTTTTTCCTGTGATGCCGGAAACAAAATCATAAACAGCATTGTATGGATGAAGGGAAATGCCAAGATCAGCAAGATACTGTTTTACTTTCTCATTTAAGGTTTCTTCCTGAATGAACAGATGACTCTCGGTTTCTGTCAGTACGAGATAGGAGAGGACAACCGGGTTGCATGGAATATCGTTTCCACGGATATTCAGCATCCAGGCGATATCATCCAGTGCAGTCAGAATATGCACTTCGGCACCGTTCTCTTTCATCTTTTCGCGTACTTTTGCAAGACGCTCCGCAGCGGATTCACCGGTATATTTTGCATCAAGGATCCACACGGGTTCTGCGGAAAGTGCCGGGCGGTCCGACCAGATCTCACCGATCAGGTCGCTTCGATAGGAAAGAAAACGCTCCGGAAGTGTTTTCTCCAGTGCTTCGCCGAGCATTTCATTGACAACGCGGCCGTCAAAACCAATGGTCATGCCCTCTTTTGTATTTGCCGCCAGGTATTCCTCTACCGTCGGAACGCCTTCCTGGCCCATTTTCATTAAGGTAACGCCGGTTCCGGCAAGTTCTTTGGCTGCCTGTACGAAGTAGCGGCCATCGGTCCAGAGGCACGCTTCGTCCTGCGTAATCACAGCAGTTCCGGCAGAACCGGTAAAACCGGTAATATACGTTCTTGCTTTAAAGTAAGTTCCTACATATTCGGATTCATGATAATCGGCGGTCGGAACCAGATAAGCGTCCACGCCGTATGCTCTCATTTTTTCGCGGAGAGCAGCTAATCTTTCTGATATCATAGTTTTTTCCTCATCTTTCTTTTCGAAAAATAATGTCGGCATTTTTAAATGGGATGCCAACGTTTTTATTCTATCACATTTTCCAAATCTGTCAAAGTGATGATTGAGAATTTGTCTCACTGTTTTCCTGTTTTTGCGAAAATTTTTGTGCATTTGGAGATTTTTCCTATTTTTCAAGAGCTTTTTTGTACCATTTTCTGCACAAAAGAAGTAAGATAGGAAGAAAGAAAAAGCGTGGCGAAACTACGCGAAGAAGCAGAAACTATGTAAGAAAGGGGGACATACTGTAATGCATACAATATGTCTGAAAGACAACTGGACCTTAACGGTCCTTGGAAAAAATGTTTACGATATTCCGGAGACTCCAATTGAGACAAAGGTTCCGTCTACCGTTTACGGCACACTTCTGGAAAAAGGTCTGATCCCGGATCCGTTTTATCGTGACAATGAACTCGACGCACTGAAACTGATGGAGAACGATTTCGCATACGAGACAGAAATCGTGATCGGAGAGGAAGACAGAAAAGCGGACCGCCTGTTTTTACATTTCGACGGAATTGATACGATCGCGGATGTTTATCTGAACGGAGAGAAAATCGGCTCCGCAGACAACATGAACCGTGTCTGGGAGTACGATATTACCGATCTTGTTGCAGGTGATGCAGCCGATACCGTATATCAGGTAAAAGTGATTCTGCATTCCCCGACCAAATTCATTGCGGAAGAAGATACAAAATGCCCGGTTGGCGGATCCTCCGATGCAATGCCGGGATTCCCGCATATCCGTAAAGCAGCGTGCATGTACGGCTGGGACTGGGGCCCGCGTCTTCCAGATGCAGGACTGTTCCGTGAAGCTTCCGTTCTTGCAGTAAAAACAGCCCGTCTGGCGCAGGTATTTGTAGGACAGGAGCATCACGTAACCGGAAAAACGGTTCACGGAAACGTTGTTGATTCTGTTCGCCTGACGGCAGATGCTGAGATCGAGTGGATGCCGGGAGTTACCGACGGAAATGTAAAAATTGTCATGACGGTTACTTCTCCGGATGGAAAAACCGTTCTGACCGCAGAAAGCGGCAGCATCGATCCGCTGACCCATTCAGCACCGGCAAAGAATCTGACTGGTCTTACGTGTGAGCTTCGCAGCAACCATGTACAGGCTTCTCTTACCGTAGAAAATCCGGAGCTGTGGTGGCCGAACGGTTACGGCGCACAGGCACTGTATCAGGTAAAGGTAGCGCTTGTTGCAGGGGATACCCTGGATACCTGGGAGAAAAAAATGGGTCTTCGCACCATCACGGTCAATACCGATCCGATGGAAGATGAAGTTTATGATGAGCACATGACCGGACAGGCGCCAGATTACGACGACGGCGACAACATGGTTATGACAAACGGTGAGAAGAAAGTAATTATCACCGATAAAGCAGCAAAGACGGTAAAAGGCCGCAACTTTGCATATGAAATCAACGGACTGCAGATTTTCGCGATGGGCGCGGATTACATTCCGGAGGATAATATTTTAACCCGCCAGACGAGAGAACGTACCGATCTGCTGTTAAAATCCGCACAGGAAGCAAACTTCAATTCCCTGCGTATATGGGGCGGCGGATACTTCCTCGATGACTTCTTCTATGATGTCTGCGATGAGAGAGGACTTCTGATCTGGCATGACTTCATGTTTGCCTGCGCTTCCTATGAGCTGTCAGATCGTTTTGAGGAGAATATCTCCACAGAAATCCGTCAGAATGTACGCAGACTTCGTTCTCATGCAAGCATCGCTCTGTGGTGCGGAAACAATGAGATGGAGACACAGTACGAAATGATGGCATGGCCGAAATCCAAGAAACAGTATTACGATTATATCCATCTGTATGAGTACATCATTCCGAAAATCGTCAAAGAAGAGGATCCGGAGAAATTCTACTGGCCATCCTCCCCGTCTTCAGGCGGAAATTACGAAAACAGCAATGCGGAAAACGTCGGCGATACCCATTACTGGGGCGTATGGCACGGAAGCGAGCCGTTTACCGCTTATCGTTCCCACCATTACCGTTTCCTGTCCGAGTTCGGCTTCCAGTCCTTCCCGTCCCTGCAGACCGTAAAACGATTTACGGAAGACGGCGACCGCAACATCTTCTCACGCGTTATGGAAATGCACCAGAGAAATACGGCTGCCAACGGAAAGATCCTGAACTATATCTCACAGACCTACCTGTACCCGAAGAACTTCGATGAGCTTCTTTACTGCTCACAGCTTCTTCAGGCAGATGCCATCCGCTACGGCGTAGAGCATTTCCGCCGCTTCCGCGGTACCTGCATGGGTGCTGTTGTATGGCAGCTGAACGATATCTGGCCGGTGGCATCCTGGGCAAGCGTCGATTACTACGGAAACTGGAAAGCCCTGCAGTACGCAGAGAAGAAGATGTTTGCACCGGTTCTGCTTTCCTGCGAGGAGCATGGAGAGATTGACCAGAAACCGTTTGTCAACACATTGCCGCATCCGATCGATGTCAGTGCAGATCTTCACGTTGCGAATGAAACGGGTGAGCCGATTGTTGGAACCGTAAAATGGTCTCTGCGCCGTCCGGATTCTTCCGTAGTCAAAGAGGGAATCTTCGAGGTCAACGCACCGGCCTACGGCGGACAGTGGATGCCGCATCTTGATTTCAACGGTCAGGATCCGCTGGAAGTTCATCTGACGTATGAGCTGGTTGTCGATGGAAACGTCGTATCTTCCGGATCGACGCTGTTCTGTGCACCGAAGCATTACCATTTCGCAGATCCGAAACTTTCTGTATCAGTAGACGGCGATACCGTAACCGTAACGGCAGAGAACTTCGCAAAATCTGTCAGCGTAGAGACCGAAAACGGTGTGCTTCGCCTGGACGATAACTTCGTTGATATGGAAGCAGGAACAAAGACCTTCCGTATTCTGCCGACCGCAGACTTCACCGCCAAGGGAACCGGCGTATCGGGCGCATACCGCGTACGAAGCGTATACGAGACAGCAGAACGATAAGGCATGGAAAAGGGCACGCAAAATGAATGCGTGCCCTTTTCTGCAAAATAACGTTATTTATTTTTTTCTGCCTGGATTTTTCTGGCCTGTTTCGGTGTGATTCCTTTTATTTTTTTATAACACCGGATGAAATAGCTGCAGTCCGGATAGCCGACTTCTCTGGAAATAAAAGAAACATCGTGACTGGAAAAAAGCAGCATGTTTTCTGCCGCATTGATTCGGGTTGCCGTAATATATTCTTTGCAGGTCATATTGTAGCGGCGGTAAAAATTCATGGAAAATGTGGAGTGCGACATGTTGCACATGGCGGCAAGTTTCTCTACGGTCAGTTCTTCAAAATAATGGGAATCAATGTATTCGGAAATCAGGTCAAAACTGATTTCGTAGGAAGGATGCACGCCGGGAGACGGAAAAGAAGTCCCGCTTTTTTGCCAGTTCCGTACAAAACGGCTGATGATTTTCCGAAGATCCGCTGTAAGAATCATGGAATAGCCAAGCTCTTTATCCCGGTATTCCTTAAGAATATCCGAAAAAAGAGGAAAAAGGTCCATTTTCCGTACCTGCTCCGGAGAAAAAATACAGGGGCAGCGGAACGTGTGGAGGCCGTGCAGAATCGAACGCAGATCCAGCTCATCCGTCTTGCAGGTGGGCAGAAGATTGGGGTCAAATTTAATCACATCATACTGCACCGGAACAGACCCCTTTGCAAGCGCGATGGAATGAACGCATTTGGGCGGAAAAAGGATCACAGATCCTTCCGTTCCGATGGATGTCACATTATCAAGGGAAACCTCAATTTCTCCTTTCAGAACGTAGAGAAGTTCTACATAATAGTGCCAGTGAGCAGGAATCGGAAGGGAGTCCCGCGTGCTGTCAAAAAGAAAAGCCTCATAAGGAGAGGCGATGGGGTCGATATATTCATATAAGTTATTCATAGATGTCTCACTTTTCGTTCGTAGTGGATGTTCCATACTGACTGTGGATGGAAACAAACTTCTTTTAGTATATAGTGATTTTATATGATTTGCAAGAAGGAATGAAGAAAGGAAAGGTTACAAGATTATCATCATGCAAAAAACAACAAATGATATGACGCAGGGCAACAGCATGAAGCTGATTTTTCAGTTTTTCCTGCCGATTCTGATCGGAAATCTTTTTCAGCAGCTTTACAGCTTTGTGGATTCCATGGTCGTTGGAAAGGGGATCGGAGATGTGGCCCTGGCAGCGGTTGGAAATACCAGTTCGGTACATTTTTTGATTCTCGGCTTTGCCATGGGGCTTACCGGAGGACTTGGGATCTGTATTTCCCACTCCTTTGGAGCGAATGATATCGAAAAACTGCGGAAAGAAATTGCGATGTCGGTTTATATCTGCCTTGCCATTGGAATTGTAATTACGGTGGGCAGTCTGTTTTGGATGCGCCGTCTGTTTGTCTTTCTCCAGACACCGGAGGATATGATGACAGACACTCTGGTTTATTTTGGAACCATTCTGGCGGGCAGTACCGTTACCATTTTTAATAACTTTGCCATGACGCTGCTCCGGTCCGTCGGAAACAGTAAAGTGCCGCTGGCTTCTATGATCGTTTCGTCGGTGGTCAATATTGTGCTGGATCTTCTATTTGTATTTCCGTTTGGCATGGGCGTGTTTGGAGCGGCGCTTGCAACGGTCCTGGCGCAGGTAGTTTCTGCCCTTTACTGTCTGGTATATATCCGGCGCGCCGCAGAACTGCTTCCGCGGAAAACAGACTGGAGGGCAGATGGTGTACTTCTTGGCGCACTCGTTGGAAAAGGCCTGCCGGTAGCTGTGATGAATTCTGTAACTGCGGTGGGCGGTATGGTCCTTCAGGTTTTTGTCAATCAGATGGGAACGGCTTATGTCGCAGCTTATGCTGCATGTATGAAGGTGTGCGGTCTGTTCGAGCAGCCGGGTATAACACTTGGACTTGCACTTCTGACTTTTACAGGACAAAATTATGGAGCCGGAAAATACGACCGGATCAAACAGGGAGTCAGGGCAGGTGTCGTGCTTTCTGTCCTTGTCAATCTTCCTTTTGCAGCACTGGAAATTTTCTGCCCGAAGTTTCTGGCATCCCTGATGCTGAATGATGCGACAGTCATTTCCTATACCTGTATCTTTCTGCCGGTTACCGGAGTTGCCCTGTTCGCCCTTGGCTGGCTGTTTGTCTTCCGAAACGCCTGCCAGGGAATGGGAAAAACAGTTCTGCCGATGGTGTCCGGGATTGTGGAGGTTGCCATGCGTGTCATGGTTGTGCTGCTTTTAGCACCGCGCCTTGCGTTCCGCGGAGTGGCATTCGCAGAAATTTCCGCATGGGTCGGAGCTGGAGTTATGCTTATGATTACCTACTTTTTTTATCAGAGGCGGCTCTCCGGGAAAACTCCAGATGTGAGAGGATAAAAGGAGAAGTTATATATAAAAACCCTGCCTGCACAGCTTTGTAACATAGTCTTTTCAAAGACTGAAAAACTGTGCGGGCAGGGTCTTTTGGTTAAACAAGCGTTCCCATATAGTAGAAGCCGCGGCATTCGTCCAGGGAAACGTTCTGCAGCGTTCCGATCATCGAAGCATCTCCCGGGAAATGAACCAGCGTATTGTTGCTCATACGGCCGGTGACAAGAGAAGCGTCCTGCTCATTGATACTTTCCACCAGAACTTCCTGTACGGTATGAAGATGTCTTGCGGTTACCTCGCGGGAAATTTCCTGAACCTCGGCAAGAAGACGGTCAAAACGGTCTTTTACAACATCCGCCGGGATCTGGTCTTCCATGGCAGCTGCCGGTGTTCCGGTTCTTCTGGAATACTGGAAGGTAAACGCGCTGTCGTAACGAACGCGGCGGACCACATCCAGTGTTTCCAGAAAATCTTCTTCGGTCTCACCAGGGAAACCAACGATAATATCTGTTGTCAGAGAAATATCCGGCACTTTTGCGCGGATTCGGTCTACCAGGTCGAGATACTGCTCTTTGGTATAACGGCGGTTCATCAGTTTTAAGATACGGCTGCTTCCGGACTGGAGCGGAAGATGAAGATGGAGGCAGACCTTCTCACAGTCGCGCATTGCATCGATCAGTTCTTCCGAAAGATCCTTCGGATGTGAGGTCATGAAACGGATGCGTTTCAGCCCTTCAATCTGATTTGCCTTGCGCAGAAGCTGTGCAAACGTCATCGGCTCCTCGAGATTCTTTCCGTAGGAATTGACATTTTGACCAAGCAGCATAATTTCAACAACGCCGTCTGCAACGAGGCGTTTGATCTCTGCGATGATTTCCTCCGGCTTCCGGCTGCGTTCGCGGCCGCGCACATACGGTACGATACAGTAGCTGCAGAAGTTATTGCAGCCGAACATAATATTAACACCCGACTTGAACGGATATTTGCGGTCAACCGGGAGATTTTCCACGATTTTATCGGTATCTTTCCAGATATCGATCACCATGCGGTCCTCTGTCATGCAGCGGACAAGATACTCGGCAAAGCGGTAGATATTATGCGTTCCGAAAATCAGGTTGACGAAATGGTAGCTTTTTTTGAGTTTTTCGACAACAAGCGGCTCCTGCATCATGCATCCGCAGAGGGAAATAATCATGCCCGGATTTTTCTTTTTGTACTTGCCAAGCTGTCCAAGACGACCGTAGACACGCAGATTTGCGTTTTCACGGACGGTACAGGTGTTGTAAACAACAAAATCGGCATCTTCGGTCTCCACAATGTGGTAGCCGACGGTTTCCAGAATTCCCTCCAGTTTTTCGGAATCACGGGCGTTCATCTGGCAGCCGAAGGTTGTGATGCAGGCAGTCAGATACTCTTTTCCGTTTTGTTTTGCACGCTCCGGTACGAGCTGCTGTTTTAAAAGTGCCATAAAGTAATACTGACGCTGCGGTTCTGTCTCCGGTGCCGGAACAGTAATGTCAACATTTGCAAGATCAATGCCGGAAACCTCGGCATCCGGAACGTTTCTGAGATCTATCTTCATAAATGAAACCCTTTCTTTTTCAATATAAAATGCTAAGTACAGTAATAATGAGACGGTATAAAATGCCGTGAAAAAAGACCCGTACAGCCGGATCTTCTTTTTATTTTAGCGTATCTGATACAAAATAGCAAGAAAAACAAGATTGAAAACAGTAAAAATCAGGATATATTTTTTGCGGCAGGAAGCGTCTGCGGCCGTAATCTGGCGATAGGAGATCAGGCTTGCCATAGATGCAATTAAAGTCCCGAGGCCGCCGAGGTTGGTTCCTACAATCAGTTCCGGGATTTCTTTTGTATATCCGGAAAGCAGCATGGCGGCAGGAACATTGCTGATGATCTGGCTTGTGAGGACGGAAAGAAGCCGTTCGTGTCCGGTAATCATCTGTTCCAGATAAATACGAAGCGCTGCCATTTGTTTCATGTTTCCAATAAAAAGAAAGAAAAACACAAAAGTGAACAAAAGGGAGTAGTCTGCTCTGCGGTAAAGGCTGCGGTTCACCAGGCAGATCCCGGCAATCGTGATCAGAAGCAGAATACTATGCGGGAGAAGTTTGGCAACCGTAAGAATACAGCAGAAAAAAAGAGCTGCAAAAACTACGATTTGCCGCGGATGAGTAATCGCTTTTTTCTCCAGGGAAACGGAAATTTTCTTTCCGGAGAAAAACAGAAAAATGCAGATCAGAAAAAGAACTGCAGCACCCAGAGTATAAGGCAGCATCATAAGCAGAAACTGCAAAAGGGAAAGTCCGGAAAGCGAATACAGATAAAGGTTCTGCGGATTGCCGATAGGAGTAAACATACTGCCAAGGTTTGCAGCCATGGTCATAAAGGTGACAAGAAGTATTTTTTTCTGCTCCATATGGCACATTCGCAGAAGCAGAATGCCAAACGGAACAAAGGTAATCAGAGCGACATCATTGGTAATCAGCATGCTGCAGAAAAAGCACAGGGAAATCAGAAGCAGAGCAACCATCCGTTCTGAGTTTACATGCCGGAGAAGACTGGTGCCAAGCCAGTCAAATACGCCACATTCCCGCAGACCCGCGACAATCAGCATCAGACAGAACAGCAGGATCAGAGTATGAAAATCCAGATAGCCAAGATACTGTGGACCGGGAGGACAGAAAAAGCAGGAAAGCACTGCAAGAAAAAAAGAGACGGTAAGCACTGCATCTTTTTGAAAAAAGGAAATCAGTTTTTTTATCATAAAAATCATCCTTTCATGAATAAGCAGGACTGATGTTGGAAGATCGAGATGAAAAATCAGGCTGCATATTTCGGATACCGCAGATTATTATATAAAAGATATGGAAAAGATGCAAGAAAAAGGTCAGAAACCGAAAAAAATGCGGTTTTTCAAAAAATCGACAAATTTTTCCAGCCAATTCTTGACAATCAACAAAAATCGCGTTAAAATTGCTTCTGTCGTGTAAAAGCAAATTCTGAGAAAAGAAAAAGTAAATGCAGACAAATCGTTTTCAGAGAGCTGCCGGAAAGATGCGAGACAGCAACGAATCTGGATTGAAAATCATCTTGGAGAAGGAAAGCCCAACGAATCGGCCGTGTATCGTACTATGTGCCGGAATTCCAGTAGGTTTTCACGGGAGTTTCCCGTTACAGAAACCGCGTATGCTTGTGCGTTGTATTCGTGCTTGTTTCAAAGAAGAGACAAGGGTGGTTGCGGGAAAAGAACAGTTCCGTCCCTCGTTGAGGGGCGGATTTTTTTGTTTGTCAGCTGCAAATTCACCCCGGTAATACAGCCTGGCAAAGAATAGATCCTGCTGGAACATTGTACCCGACAGCGGGAAAAGGGAGGAAACATATGAAAGTGTACAAAAAAATCATGAATGGACTGGCATTTGTTGAGAAACTGGTTCTCGTGCTGTCCACGATCCTGATTGTTGTGCTTACGGTCGGAAATGTCCTGTCCCGTAAGATTCTGCATCAATCCTGGTCATTTACCGAGGAACTCGTTGTTGCGGTATTTGTCCTGATTACACTTCTCGCTGCAGCGCTCGCTGCCCGTGACGGAGAGCTGGTCAATCTTTCTTTACTGCCGGACCGTCTTTCTGCGAAGGCGAGAAGAATCCTGCTGGTTGTCAACACAGTATTTAGTGTTGCCTTTACCGTAGTTCTGTTTAAATACGGCATGGACAAGGTACTGACCCAGCTTGCCAACGGAAAGAGAACGTTCGTTTTAAACTGGCCGGAATGGATTTTCTGGTCTTTCGTACCGATCGGCGCAGCCTGCATGACGCTGCACATGATCGAATATTTGATTGATACATTCGTAAAAGCAAAAGAGGAGGGACAGAAAAAATGATCAGTGCAATTCTTTTTCTTTCATTCTTTGTTTTTCTGATCCTTGGTATCCCGATTGGCATCTGCCTTGGTCTGTCTTCGATCTGCGCGATCCTGTACTCCGGTACATCCCTGACCATCGTAGCAACCAATATGTATTCCGGTATCAGTAAATTTTTGCTCCTTGCCATTCCGTTCTTTGTACTGTCCGGAAACATTATGGCAAAAGCGGGCATTTCCAAACGACTGATTCGTTTCGTCGACACCTGCGTCGGCCATAAAAAGGGCGGTATCGCGATCGTATGCGTTATCGTAGCCTGCTTCTTTGGCGCGATTTCCGGTTCCGGTCCGGCAACCGTAGCAGCACTTGGCATGGTTCTGATCCCTGCCATGATTGAGCGCGGCGGATTTTCTGCTCCGTTTTCCACGGCCCTGATGGCGACGTCGAGTTCGATTGCGATCGTCATACCGCCGAGTATTGCATTCGTTGTTTATGCATCCATCACAGGCGTATCCATTGCCGATATGTTCACAGCAGGTATCGTTCCTGGTATTCTGATGGGTGTGGCCCTTGTCATCGTTGTTCTTCTGGAGGCAAAGAAACACAACATTCAGCCGACCCAGAAAAAAGCAACAGCCAAAGAAAGATGGGATGCTTTTAAAGATGCTTTCTGGGGATTCTTAATGCCGGTCATCATCCTTGGCGGTATCTATGGAAGTGTTTTCACCCCGACCGAGGCAGCTGCCGTTTCCGTTGTATACGGTCTGTTTGTCGGAATCTTTATTTATAAAGAGATCAAACTGAAAGACCTGTGGGATCTGATGGTAGATTCTGCCAAAACAACCGGTGGAATTATGCTGATCGTCGCAAGTGCTTCTCTGTTCTCCTTTGTCTGCACAAAGTTTGGTATTGCGCAGGCAGCATCGGATCTTCTTGGAAGCGTTGCTCATAACCAGTTTGTATTCCTTCTGATTGTCAATATCATTTTCCTGATTGCAGGATGCTTTATCGATGCAAACTCTGCGATGTACATTTTCATCCCGATTATGCTTCCGGTCTGCAAAGCCCTTGGCTATGACCTGGTAGCATTCGGTATCGTGGCAACCGTCAACCTGGCCATCGGACAGGTAACTCCACCGGTTGGTGTCAACCTGTTTGTTGCCATTTCCGTAAAACTGAAAAAAGGAATGGAAGTTACCATTCAGCAGATTTCCAAAGCCGTTATGCCAATGATCGCGGCATCGGTAGCGGTTCTGCTTCTGATTACGTATGTTCCGCAGATTTCCACGTTCCTTCCAAAAGCGCTGGCAAAAGACGGAGCTTATACCGGAACCGTAGCTGCAGCAACGAATTCCGATACTTCCAGTGGCGATGCTGCGGATGGCAGCACAGCAGGAAATTCCTCCGGCAATGAGGATTACAATGATATCGCTGATTACAGTGACCTTGGATGGGCAGAGCAGACCTGGAACTTTACCTGCTCCACCACCGAGACCAGTACCTGGGCAGAAGGCGGACGCAAGTTCGGCGAGCTCATGGAAAAAGCAACCGGCGGCAAGATCAAAGTCAATGTATACGCCGCAGACCAGCTGACCAACGGAAACCAGTCCGAGGGAATCCAGGCACTGATGAACGGGGACCCGGTACAGATTTCGATGCACAGCAACCTGATTTACTCTGCGTTTGACCCGAGATTTAACGTCGTATCTCTTCCGTTCCTGTTTGATTCGGTAGAAGATGCGGATGCAAAACTGGACGGCAAAGCAGGCGAAAAATTAAAAGCAATCCTCGATGAGTACGGCCTGCACTGTATGGGAATCGCCGAGAACGGTTTCCGCCAGCTGACCAACAGCAAGCAGGAAGTCAAAACTGTCGATGACATGAAAAACCTGAAAATCCGTGTCGCAGGAAGTAACCTGCTGATGGAGTGCTACAAACGCTGGGGCGCCGATGCGACCAACATGAACTGGTCCGAGACCTACACCGCCCTGCAGCAGAAAACCGTAGAGGGTCAGGAAAATCCGCTCCCGGCTATCGATGCAGCCAGCGTACAGGAAGTACAGCCGTACTGCTCGATGTGGAATGCGATTTATGACTGCCTGTTCTTCTGTATTAACGGAGATATCTATAACAATCTGACCCCGGAGCAGCAGAAAGTTGTCGATGAGGCCGGACAGAAAGCAGTCGATTACGAACGTGCCATCAACCGTGCCGGTGATGATGAGATTATGGACCGCTGGCAGAACGAGAACGGTGTCAAGATCACAAAATACGAAGATATGGACATCGATTCCTTCAAACAGGCGGTAGATGGCGTGGATGAGTGGTATCAGAAGGAACTGGAAAGCGCAGGTTATGACGATGCCAAAGATCTGATCGAAGCCTTTACAAAGAAAGATACATCTTCTGCAAGCACCTACGATGTAGAAGACAGAAGCGATCTCGACTGGCCGGAGCAGACCTGGAACTTCACCTGCTCCACGACAGAAACCAGTACATGGGCAGAAGGCGGCCGAAAGTTCGGAGAACTGATCGAAAAAGCAACCGGCGGCAAGATCAAAGTCAACGTATATGCCGCAGATCAGCTGACCAACGGAAACCAGTCCGAAGGTATCCAGGCACTGATCGATGGAGATCCGGTACAGATTTCAATGCACAGCAACCTGATTTACTCTGCATTTGATCCGAGATTTAACGTCGTATCCCTTCCGTTCCTGTTTGATTCCGTAGAAGATGCGGATGCAAAACTGGACGGCGAGGCAGGCGAAAAATTGAAAGAGATCCTTGATGAGTACGGCCTGCACTGTATGGGAATCGCCGAGAATGGTTTCCGTCAGCTGACCAACAGCAAGCAGGAAGTAAAAACCGTCGATGACATGAAAAACCTGAAAATCCGTGTGGCAGGAAGCAACCTGCTGATGGAATGCTACAAACGCTGGGGCGCCGATGCGACCAACATGAACTGGTCCGAGACCTATACGGCCCTGCAGCAGAAAACCGTAGAAGGCCAGGAAAATCCGCTTCCGGCTATCGATGCAGCCAGCGTACAGGAAGTACAGCCGTACTGCTCGATGTGGAATGCAATTTATGACTGTCTGTTCTTCTGCATCAACGGGGACATTTACGACAGTATGACTCCGGAGCAGCAGGAAGTAATCGATGAGTGCGGACGTCTGGCAACACAGTACGAGCGTGAAATCAACCGCGCCGGTGATGATGAAATCATGAACCGCTGGCAGAATGAAAATGGTGTTACCATTACCAATTATGAGGATATGGACATCGATTCGTTCAAACAGGCTGTAGACGGCGTGGACGAGTGGTATCAGAAAGAACTGGAAGGACAGGGATATGATGATGCCAAAGAGCTGATTGAGACGTTTACAAAATAATGATAAAAATCCATCCATGACTTGGAGGTCTCCGATGAGACTGTTTCCGGGTATGGATGGATTTTTTATTTGAGTTTTCCAGGAAAACAGGTATACTGGATGGTATCAGGAAACGGGAGATTTGAATTAATGAAACAGAAAAAAGAACGGGAAAAAGAAATCAGCCAATGGCCATGGATTTCCATGCTGCCGTTTGGAATCCTGGCGGGATACTGGGGAGATAAGGAAGTGCGGATCACGGCAATTTCAGAATATGGCTTTCAGACCCGTCTTGCGACACCGACTACAGTTGAGCAGAAAAATGCGCCGTGGGAACTGGCATTTTACGATCAGAAAACAGCAGCCTACCAGCGGATTCTTCTTCGTGATGCGGCTCTGCTACAGGAAAAAGAAGAGGATTTTGATACGGTTTATACATTTGTGACAGACCAGGAAGACTACCGAAATGCGGTACAGCGCCTTGCCCTGCAATACAGCCAGTATATCCGGTGGAAAATGGAAGACGATGATGCCGCGCTTGCAGAAGAGATGACAGGATATCCTGCGGAGCAGGATGCGTTTCATCTGGAAAGCTTGGAAGAGCAGAAAAAGGTATGGTTTTCCGGGATCGGGAAGGAAACATTTACGGCATTGCAAAATGGCTTTGCAGGATCCGGGCAGCCGGTCGAGCTGGCGCTCGAACTGGACCGGCCGGAATGGTATAAGGCGTATCTTTCGATGGAAAGTGCGGTGTTTTTTGATGCTTATTTTCGGAAAAACCAGATTCCGGATCCGCCGGTTTTTCACCCGGATCGGCTCTATATAGGAAATGCTTTCTGTCCACATCTGGCGCCGAAAGAAGAGGAACTGTTTGCACTGCTGAACAAAGCCTGCCGGGAGTCGTTTGCGGTTACGCTGGTCTTTCCTTTCCTGCTGGAAGAAAATCTGTCGGAAACACAAGCACGTCTGCAGCATCTTGCCAGATGGTGTGAACAAAAGAACAAAACCATCGAGCTTGTCGTAAATGACTGGGGAACGGCTCATCTGGCAGCTCAGTTTCCGGTGTTTTCCCTCGGCCTTGGCGTGCTGCTCAACAAGCGGAAAAAAGATCCGCGGATGGCCTATAAGCTGGGGGACAGCACGCTGTTTGAACAAAACAGCGTTCATGCGGCATTTTACCGGGAGTATTTAAAAGAAGAATTTCGGATGGAACGGTATGAATGGGAGAGCTGCGGCGATACCAGTACCGGGAAGTTTCCAAAAGGGAAAAACAGTCTTCATCTTCCCTTTTATCAGACCAATACTTCGCAGTACTGTCCGATGTATGCAGCATGTACTAAAGGAAGCCGCGGCGCCCAGGTGCCGATACGCGAGTGCCCAGAGTTTTGTGAAAGGCAGGCGTTTTTGTATCCGGAGCATTTGCGGATGGTAGGAAGATACAATTCGTTGTTTGGGGTGGTTTTGACTGTTTTGCAGGAACCAGAGGCGATGGGGAAGATGTATGGGTTGTGTGAAATGGACCGGATTGTAGTGAACTTGTTATAGTAACATTATAAGAAGCATGTTCATACATGCCCGAAATAAACAACTTCCAGGGGTGAAAAACGTAGTGCACGCATGTTAATCCGTTTCCCGGGATATTTCTCGAGATTCATTTTGGGTTGCTCTTCGGAATTTGTTTCCGACTTGATAGAGCTATCAAGTCGTGATAAGATGAAAAATAATAAGAAAAAACTATCAGAAATTTTACAAGATAACCCACGTATGATGCTCGACTGGGAGGCAGCGGTGGTTATCAAGAACATTACTAACACACCCATAGAAATTCCAGAAGAGATGGATGTGATTGATGTGTGCAAAGCTGTGGAAGATATGTTGAAAGAAAGCAGAGAGGAAGGTATCGAGATCGGTGAAATTCAGATGCTTGTGAAACTTGTAAAGGAAGGTGATTTAAAGATAGAATGTGCCGCTGTCAAAGCCAAAATGACGGTTGATCAGTTTCAGAAAATGATGGAGAATGCGCCGGCATAATACGAATGTATCAAATGCTACGAGAATTCATTCGCAAGAGTGGGATCTTTTTTATGTTGTGCCGAGTCCATTTTTTAAAGAAAAGAAGGTTATGATCATGAGAATACTATTTTGCAATATCGCATGGATGAATTATTATAAAGGAATTATATGGGGAAAAGATGAACCACAAAATGGTGGATCCTATGTAAAAGAAACTCTGGATGCACATGAAAAATACAATTTTGAAGCGGTAACGCTTACAGAAGAATCCGGATATCCAAAAGGGGAATATTGTCTTGGCTTCGTGGAGACAAAATCAACCAATAAATAAATGCGAAATCAGTTAAGAATTGAGAAGATTTATGGCTGTGAGGGAATGAATGAAGAAACTTCTGTAGATGATGTGCTTGTCGTATATTGTGCACTGTATCCGGATGCAATAGAAAAAGAAACATATGTAGTTGGCTGGTACAAACATGCAACCGTATATCGCAATTGCAAAGTGATGCGTTTTTCATCGGATGCAGAGGAAGAACATTATGACCAGGCATATAATGCTATTGCTAAAAAAGAAGATTGCGTGCTGCTGCCAAGAGGGGCAAGGCGAAAAGCAAACACATGGAAAGTGTCAAGAAGATCAAAAGGTGTGGCGTATGGATTTGGACAGTCTAATGTATGGTATGCACAGGGAAGAGAACAGAATAATTTATTAGATCAGTTCCTTGATAGAATTGTAAGTCAGATAGAGGATTATGATGGGGAAAACTGGATTGATAAATATGCAGAGGGAATGGAGTGAGCAAGACCATTACGAACACATTCATAGAATTTGTTCCTCTGAATTTATTTATGACACAAGAAAAGACGGAACAACTTGATTTTCCGCGAGGTTTGGAGTACAATTATTATGAATACATGTAGAATTTGCTCGGATTAGATCGGAGAATTGTATGGGCTATTTATCAATCAGACAGACAGCGGAAAAATGGGACCTTTCGGCAAGGTGGATCAGTGATCTTTGTAAAGCCGGACGAATCCCCGGAGCAACGAAAATCGGTTCATACTGGGCGATTCCAGCGGATGCGGAAAAGCCAGCTGACGCAAGAATTAAGAGTGGTCGCTACGTGAAGACAAAAGAAAACCAAGAAAGGGGTCGTACCAATGGCTGCAATCAATGATTTAATTAGCCAGATCCAAGATGAGACGCTTCGAAATAGAATCCAGGAAGAAGTGAGCAAAATGGCCAAGCAGAAGAAATTCGGCTTGGTTTTTGAAGAACATATGCCAGAAAGCACGCCTCTCTATGATATGCCTATCAAAAGAGGATGTAATGTTATGCGTCGTGACAGCAAGGACGACAAATCCATCTATGTTGTGCTGAAGGTTGAAGGCGATACTGCTGTGTGCGTTAAACCGGAACAAAAAGATGAAGCAGTCACCTTTGAACTGAAGGATATCGTTCGTGTTGCAGAATTCGGAGAATCCATCTATCCCTATTTGAAGCCAGTGGATTCAGTTTGCAATGCGCCGGATAGCGATCTGTGGCATACACTGATCGAGGCAGACAACTATCATGCCCTGCAACTGTTGGAATACCTGTACGCAGGCAAGGTGGACTGCATCTACATCGACCCGCCCTACAATACCGGCGCTAAGGACTGGAAATATAACAATGACTATGTGGACGGTAATGATGCTTATCGCCACAGCAAGTGGTTATCGTTTATAGAGAGGAGACTTCGTATTGCAAAGCGTTTATTGAATCCTAAAACGGGTGTCCTTATTGTTACGATTGATGAGCATGAGGTGCATCATCTTCGAGTCCTATTGGAAGAGCTTTTTGCCGAGTACTATATTCAAATGACTACAGATGTCATTAATCCTAAGGGGGTTACTCAGGGACGGTTTTCTCGTGTTGAAGAATACAATATTTTTTGCTTTGCGCCAGATGCATATGTTGCCGATAGTGAAGACAACTTGTTAAATCTACCAGATAAGAAAAAGGTTCCACGGTGGAAAGGACTTTTGAGATCTGGAACAGACGCACAAAGAGAAGATAGAGAGAATATGTTCTATCCGGTTCTCATAGATGCTGAATTAGGAAAGGTTGTAGGAGTAGGGCAATCACTGCCACTACCTCTAATTCCTAATCTCGACGAAAAGATTGCCGGGTATTCTGTAGCTTGGCCAATTAGAAACGATGGCTCCTATGGGAGATGGAGCGTAGGTGCTGAAACCCTGCGTGATCTCATTGCCAAGGGCTATGTCTCTTGTGGAAAGTTTGATTCTCTACGAAAAACATGGGGGATTTCTTATATAAGTCAACCTAACCAAAAACTGATTGACGAGGGACGAATTATCATTGTTGGTAGAGACCCAAAGACAAATGTCGTTTCAGTAGAATATGCCAGTGATAATAACAGGGTTATCAAGACAGTGTGGCATCGGACATCACATGATGCTGGCGCATATGGCACAGACCTCATTAGCGAGATAATAGGACAGACGAATGCATTCTCTTTTCCAAAATCTCTTTACGCAACACACGATTCGATTGCATCAGTTGTTCGCGGAAAGAAGAAGGCATTAATTTTAGATTTCTTTGCAGGTAGTGGTACAACCCTAAATGCTGTTAATTTACTTAATTACGAAGATGGTGGTTCGAGGAGATGCATTCTCGTAACCAATAATGAGGTATCCGATTCAGATGCCGAAGCGTTAACTGAAGCTGGCGATACCCCAGGAACGCAAACGTGGGAAAACCATGGAATTTGCAGAGCGGTTACGTGGCCAAGAACGAAGTATAGCATTTTAGGCTTTCACAGTGACGGTAGTCCTTTGCAAAAGGACTATACTACTACGCGAACCGTTGAGAAAGAAACTGAAAGAACCATTAAACAGATAAGATTAAATCCAGAATATATTTCTGACATCAAAGTGCGCAAAGATATTGTTGCGTTGATTGGAAAAGATAAGTTGCCACAGAGCCTAGTTAAGCCTGATATAGACTATTTAGTGTCCGAGAAACATTGTGCATCTATTTTGTTTTCACCATCTGCTTATGGTGATTGGATTGCGGCTTTGGATGGGCAGGATCATGTGTCGGAGTTATATGTGGTTACTTCCAATAATAAAGAGTTTAAGATGATAAAAGAATTACTCATCGATTCTATGGGTGCAATGAGTGTGTCAAAGGCAGAGAAAATACCAATGTCGGATGGATTCAAAGCAAATGCTGCATTCTTCAAACTTGGCTTCTTAGATCCGACGGCGGTTTCTCTCGGTATGCGTTTTTCGGAAATGCTGCCTACGTTGTGGTTGAAGACTGGAGCAAAAGGAAAATGCCCACAATTGGTCGGAGAGCAAGTCCCGGACATGCTGATCTTACCGGAAAATCAATTTGCAGTTTTGATCAACGAAAATACCTTTGCCGATTTCGCGGAAAAGCTTGCAGAACATCCTGAAATCCAAACGGTATTCTTGGCAACTGATTATGAAGTGAATTATCAATCTATGGTAAAAAATCTGAATGTTGTAAATGCGTATCAGCTTTACCGGGATTACTTAGATCACTTCCGTGTGAACAGAGGGAGAAACTAAGAATGATTTGTGAATTATTCCCATTTCAAAAACAGGCGGTCAATGAAATGCGCCTCCGCGTGGCGATGGCGCTGAATAACTATCGTATGCTGAAGATCCCTCAGGTGGTTTCGCTCCAGGCACCAACGGGTTCCGGCAAGACAATTATCATGTCTGCCCTGATCGAAGATATCTTTTACGGCTCAGAGCAGTTTACTGAACAGCCGGAGGCCATTTTTGTATGGCTTTCGGATTCTCCGCAGCTGAATGAGCAGTCCAAGCAGAAAATCGAGCTAAAGGCGGATAAGGTCCGCATGGATCAGTGTGTAGTGATTTCAGATGAATCTTTCGACCGCGAGATTCTGGAGGACGGTCATATCTATTTTCTGAATACGCAGAAGCTTGGCAAGGCTGGTAATCTGAGCCGCCATTCGGATACGCGACAGTATACGATTTGGGAGACCATTGAAAATACAGCAAGAGAAAAAGCTGACCGGCTGTATTTCATTATTGATGAGGCACACCGCGGTATGCAGGGACGCCAAGCGGGAACGGCAACCACCATCATGCAGCGATTTATCAAGGGCAGCAGCGAGCAGAATCTGTCGCCCATTCCGGTTGTTATCGGAATGAGTGCAACTGCCGAGCGTTTTAATTCCCTTGTCGGGCAGGCAACAAACTCTACACTGCATAAGGTTGTTATTTCCCCGGCCCAGGTTCGCCAATCTGGATTGCTCAAAGATCGTATTGTAATCACTTATCCGGAAGATCCAATCAAACACGGTGACATGGCCGTTCTCCAGGCTGCAACAGACGAATGGCAGGATAAGTGCAAGCACTGGTATCAGTATACCTATGAGCAGCATTACACCAATGTAAATCCGGTGTTCGTTATTCAAGTCTGCGCTGGTTCCGATACGAAAGTATCTGACACCGATCTGGACGATGTAATTGCGAAAATCGAAGAGCGTATGGGCGATAGCTTCAAAGAAAATGAAGTTGTGCATACTTTCGGTTCTACGGGCACATTGTCGATTCACGGATTGACCGTGCCACATATCGAGCCATCCGAGATCGCAGAAGATCGCCGCATTCGTGTTGTCTTATTTAAGGAAAATCTGTCCACTGGCTGGGACTGCCCTCGTGCAGAAACTATGATGTCCTTCCGGCGTGCGGAAGACGCAACCTATATTGCGCAGCTGCTCGGACGTATGGTTCGCACACCGCTTCAGTGTCATGTTCTCGTGGATGATTCCTTAAATGATGTGCGGCTATTCCTTCCGTATTTCAACCAGGATACCGTTCAAAAGGTCATTGATGAATTGCAGGCAACCGAAGGCGGAGAAATCCCGACAGTTGTCGATGGTGAATCTCTGGAAGATCAGACCTATGATACATGGTCGGTTCACAACCAGCGAAAGAAAACGCAAAAACAGACGGTTGGTCAGCTGAGTATTTTTGATTACCCGAATGGCTTCCAAGAAGAGCCTGCTGCGGCACCTTCCACAGCAGTTGGAGATATGTCAAATTCTGGAGCTGTGGCAGCGAATCAAGGTGGAGCAGATTCAGAAATTCCTGCAGAAGGACAACACCAGACGATTCCGCTGGAAACAGTGTCTGGAAACGATGTACATACAGGTCAAGAAACGGAGAGAACCAGTGGAGGCAACCAATCTGTGAATAAAGAGCAGCCAGTGCTGACACCGGCTGTATCGCAGATGTCGATGCTTCCAACAATAGATCGTGAAGGAATCACAAAGTTCATCAATGAACAGGGATATCTGACTTATATCGTCCGTGCGGTAAAAATCAACAGCTATTTGAAGTCTTTGATGAGCTTGGCAGGGCTGTTATCGCAGTTCAATATCTGTATTACGGCGGCTGAGGATGTGAAAAACGATGTTGCTGAACTTATCCGCAACTATGTGAACGGTCTGCATGATGCTGGAAAATATGACGAGCTTACAAAGCAAGTCATGGAGATGAAACTGTCTGTTCAGATATTCGATGTTTTCGGTGAGAAAATACAAAGCGATAACCAGATAGATATGTTTACTGCATCCGAGTCTGACCTCGATCGTCAGCTAAGAGTAGCAGACGCAAAAATGGGTGGATGCGGTTTCCACTTGGCATATGGGCGTAAATATATCGACTTCGACAATCCGAACGCCTTTAAGGTGGATTGTATTCTGTTCGCATTCGACAGCGAGTGTATTGCGGAATTAAATAAATACGCTGAGAAGAAGTTTCATGAATTGAACGACCAGTATCGTAAATATATTGTGGTCAAACCGGAGAAGTGTCAAAAGCAGTATAGCGATATTGTTGCTAACGGCGATGAAATCAGTAAGCACAACTTTACTCTTCCGGAGACAATCAGTGCCAAGGTCGAAGCAGATGGAATAAAGTACACGGATCATCTTTTTGCCAATGCAGATGGAATAGCAAAAATTAAGTTGAATGGCTGGGAACAGACTGTTTTGGCAGAAGAGCAAAAACGAGAGGATTATGTTTGCTGGCTGCGGAATCCGTCCCGACAGTCATGGTCACTGCGGATGCCTTATGAAATGGACGGGAAATGCAAGGAGCTTTATCCGGATTTCATCATTGTTCGCCAAGATCCAATTCTCAAGTATATCGTTGATATTTTGGAGCCGCACAATCCGGATTTCAAGGATAACTTGGGCAAAGCTAAGGGACTTGCAAACTATGCTGCAAATGAACCAAGAATTGGCAGAGTGCAGCTGATACGTATTGGAAAAGACGCAGCAGGAAAAAATCGCTTTAAGCGGCTGGATCTTGCAAAAGGCAGTATCCGCAATAAGGTGCTTGCCGCAATCAATACGGATGAGTTAGACCATATTTTTGACACAGACGGTGTGTTTGAAGACTAAATTAATTATACAGATAGGGGTTTATCATGGAACGTATCAACGCCACAACAGGCTCTTACAATTTTATAGATTTATTTGCAGGAGCTGGTGGATTGTCCGAAGGCTTCATCCAAGCGGGCTTTTCACCTGTAGCGCATGTGGAGATGAACCCATATGCTGCTCAAACATTGGAAACGCGAACGGGATACTATTATCTCAAAGCACAAGGGAAGCTTGATATCTACAAGGATTATATTAGCGGAAAAATCACCCGCGACGAATTTCTGCAACATATTCCAGAGGAGCAGCTACAATCCGTATTTTGCGAAACGATGTCAAATGAAACTCTTCCAAGGTTATTTGAAAATATAGATAGGATCCTTACGCAAGGAGGCATCAAGCAAGTAGATGTCATTATTGGTGGACCGCCTTGCCAAGCATATTCTTTGGTGGGAAGGGCGCAAAGCAAGCATATGGAAACGCCGATGTCGGCGGATCCTAGAAATGATCTCTATAAGCTGTATGCGAGATTCCTTCAGAAATATCAGCCAAAGATGTTCGTTTTTGAGAATGTTATGGGAATCAAGTCAGCAAACGGTGGTGCAACCTGGCTGAAAGTCCAAGAAGCGTTGCGTTCCGTTGGCTATGAGATTGAATGTCATGAGCAAAATGCAAAGAATTTTGGTGTGCTGCAAAACCGAAGAAGAATGATCATTGTCGGGTGGCTGAAGAATAGTGGGCTTTCTTATCCGCAGTTTGAGCAGACAATAGCAGATGCTACGGTTAACGATATTCTCAGTGATCTGCCAGCGTTGCAGCCAGGAGGAAAATCGGGTGAATACAGATCAAATGATTTCAGCGATTATTTAAGAAGCACTGGAATCCGCAAGGATTCTGACATTCTGACGCATCATTGCGCAAGACCCAATAAAGACAGGGATATTGAGATTTATCGGCGTACAATTGAACTCTGGAATGATGGGCACAAACGGCTGAACTATAATGATCTGCCAGATGAGCTGAAGACACATAAAAACCGGAAGTCATTTCTGGATCGATTTAAAGTTGTAGAGGGCGACGAGGCGTACTGCCACACCATGCTGGCTCATATCTCAAAAGATGGACATTACTTTATTCATCCGGATATTGAGCAACACCGTTCGATTACTGTCCGGGAGGCCGCTCGCATCCAATCGTTTCCGGATGATTATTTCTTTGAAGGCCCGAAAACGGCTCAATTTGTACAGATAGGCAATGCCGTTCCTACGTTAATGGCTAAAGGCATCGCAGAAGGAATCGCCAATGAATTAAGTAAGGAGGGTATCGATGGAAAGCAATCTCCTACTTGAACAATATAGCTGGTATAAGAAGCAACAATTGGCCAAGGCTCCATTTGAATGTCTACTGAATGCGGATATTGAACCGAATCCCCATCAGGTCAATGCTTTTTGCGCGGCCATTCAAGCATTAAAGACAGGCGGTATCATTCTGGCAGATGAAGTTGGTCTGGGCAAAACAATCGAAGCTGGATTAGTGCTTAACTATGTTCTGGATAACGGAGCAAAAAAAGTACTGATTTCTCTTCCTGCTACTTTGAGAAAACAATGGGAAGTAGAGCTTTTGGAGAAGTTTAGTCGCCAAGCTGTTATTCTGGATCGGTACACGGTTGAGCATGATCTTGCCAATGTGCGAACGCACCTTGGAAATGCAGATGAGGTTAGTATTGTCATTGCTTCCTATGATTATTCATCGAAACTAATTAAGCGTTTTCCTCATGTCAAATGGGACTTCCTGATTATTGATGAGGCTCATAATCTGCGGAATGTTTTTCATGGCACAAAGCGGGCAAAAAATCTATATGATTTGACACATGGGATTCCTAAAATTCTTTTGACTGCTACGCCGTTACAGAATTCCCTTACAGATCTTCATGGACTGGTTTCCTTTATCGATCCACGTATTTTCGGGTCAGAAAAGGTTTTCAACCGTCGATTTGTGGATGGCTGTGATTATGAGGAATTGAAACAGGAACTTCTTCCAGTGTTATATCGCACCCTTCGACGCGATGTCGGAAAATACATGGCCTTCAGCAAGAGAATCTGTATTACGGTCGATTTCCATTTGAGTGCAGAAGAAAAAGAACTCTATGATGTGACCAATGATTTTCTGCGTCGTGATCCGCTGTATTCTATTCCGAATGCGAATCGTGGGCTGATTATTCTTGTTATTCGAAAGTTGCTTGCATCTTCTAGCTTTGCTTTGATAGAGACCTTTGAAGTATTAGAAAAACGTCTTGAAAAACTCTATGAAGGCACTAAATCTGCTTATGCCCAGGAGGGATTCGATTTATTCTGGGGGTTTGTAGAAGATGAAATCGATGAGGATGGTTTCAACGAATACGATGATGAAGAAACAGCAGAGAAGAAACAGGCTATTCAGGCTGAGCTCAAGATTGTAAGACATATTCTTGAAATGGCAAGGGCTATAAAGACGAATGCAAAGATCGCCGCGTTGAGGGAAGCACTGAAATATGCATTTGACCACCAGATTTCTGAGGAATTGAATCAGAAGGCTGTTGTCTTTACAGAGTCTAAGCGAACACAGAAATATATAGCTGCAGAACTAAGAAGATCTGGCTATAGCGAGGAAGATATCCTTCTCTTTAATGGTGACTTTGATGATGCTATGACGAAGGAAATCTTTCGAACATGGCAGGTCAAGAATTTTGGTAAAACAAACTATGGCAGAAGTGTGGAATATAAGCACGCAATTGTCGATTATTTCAAGAGTCATGCCAAGATTTTGATTGTTACAGATGCTGGTTCAGAAGGTCTAAATCTACAATTTTGCAATACAATCATTAACTATGACTTGCCTTGGAATCCGCAGAAAATTGAGCAGAGAATTGGACGTTGTCATCGCTATGGACAAACTCACGATGTGGTAGCAATCAATCTGTTGAATACGGACAATGAAGCAGATCGCAGAGTATATGATATTCTTTCTAAGAAGTTTGAACTGTTCGAGGGCGTGTTTGGTGCATCGGATATTGCGCTAGGCGCACTTGAATCTGGTGTGAGTTTTGAAAAGCGTATTCTGGAGATTTACCAGAATTGTAAGAATATCACTGCGGTAAGGAAAGCATTTGCAGCTTTGAACAGGCAGCTAGATGCAAGGAAGAATGCTCATGCAGCAGAACTTCGCTCAATTCTGCTTACAGAAAGTAGAGAGGCGAAGGGGCAAGCGTTGGAAAAGACCAAGGCTGATATTGATAAATATCTACGTGATGTTGAATATTGGAACCAGTTTGAAGAACCAGAAGTAGATCACAAGCTACATTACTGGAAAATCGACAACTGGGGTGAAAAGATATTTGGTTCACATGGCGTTTTGTTTCTTGGAGCATTCATGGACAATACAAAACTCCTCTTCCCAGTTTTACTACTTTGTGATGAAAATGGTGAGTATATCAATTTTACTGAAGATGAGATTGTTTCCGCATTGGAGGAGGCTAATGATTCGGATGTTCGCTATTTTAAACCGACAGAAGAAGAACAATCTTATTTTCACCGGATTTATGCTCGCTTGATTTCAGAAGTTCAGGATCAGCATGATAAAACTGTAGCCCCTACTATCGCATATAACAAGAAGAAGATTGAAAACTGGGTCAATGTCCAACAAGAACAGCTTCATGTTCAGCTTACTGATGCTCAAAAAGAAGTTGAGGAGTACATACTTGCTGAAATGGCGGCTACTGACACGCTGGAAAAAAAGGATATCCGAAAAAAAGCGGCTGAAGCGAAGAAAAAAATGGATAAGCTGCAACACGACCTGCCTAAGCGCAGAAAAGAGATTCAAGACGAGGCGCAGGCTGAAATTGATCGATTTAATCAGTCTCAGGAAATCAATCCATTGCTTCTGATTAACATTGTCCTTAAATTTTAACAGGAGGCACCACATGGCAGATAGATTTAAGTTTGCTGAGGTTCGCCAAGAAGTCATAGAAATGTTAAAGAAAGACTTGTTGGGACCGAGTAGTGAAAATGAAATACTGAATCAAAACCCGCGCTTTGAATATATCGTGGGTATGCTTGCGCCACAAACCAGTGAAAATGATTCGAATGAGCAGGAAGTCGATGGAGATGCTTCTTTCGAAGGGGATGCAGATTATACTGTGGGCGAAGACGATGATAATGAGCCGGTCTTTACAAATCGATTTAAAACACCGTCTTCCATTGGCATCAGCTTTTACCTAGAAAGTAGTACAAAATCTTTCAATGTGGATGTGACTTGGGGCGATTACACCAAAGCTTCTGATAAAACCACTAACAAAGAGGGAAAAAAAGTTGATGTAAGCACGTATACACGTCATCCGCAGAAAGAGACAGTTGTTATTGATCTGCAAGAGTTTAGTAAGAACAAAGAATACCCTTTGGTTTGTGATTCAAATGTAATTTTATATATTTCTAAAATCAGCCTCAAGCAGGGGTATACCTTGGTAACAGCATATGTTATCAACAAGCGCAAAAATCCTGAGAGTGATATTGCTGGAATGATGTTCCAAGTCAACTTGTGTGCCTATTCCCAAGAAAAAATGGATATCTTCGTGGCAGAACACATATGCAGAAAAATCCTTGCCGTCGATGAATTTTACTTTGCCCAGCGACCTATTTTAGGAAGGGGACGTGGTTGCGCAGCAACTTGGAAAGCCAATAAAAATGGACGTGCTTCTGAAATTGTATCGACATTTATTCCAGAGTACGAATTTCCAGGTGTTAGTGCTGCTTTGGAAGGATTTGACCCGTTCTTCTTCTCTATGAGAACTCTTTCTGTTGCAAAGAAAAAAGATGACATCATTAACCGGCTGAATGTCTTGGCGGACTCCTATGAGGATTGGATTCAGAAAAAATTGGTTCATGACTCAAAAATGGATGATGCTAAGTTCAAGAAAGAAATTGGCGACACAGTAGTAAATAAATGTATAGAAGCTCTTGGAAGAATCCGCGCGGGCATTCAGCTACTTGTAGAGGATGATATTTCGTTTGATGCCTTTTGCTTTATGAATCGTTCCATGATTCTTCAGAGAAATATTATGAATTTCTCTAAGAAGCATGGAGCCGGTATCGAGTGTGCCTTTAGGGATTTTGTAGATCCTCGCAATCCTTCCAATAATTTTGGCTGGAGACCTTTCCAGATTGCTTTTATTCTCATGAATCTGAAAGGTATTGTAGATCCGGAGCATGATAACCGTGAAGTCGTGGATCTTCTCTACTTTCCCACTGGTGGAGGCAAGACCGAGGCATATCTGGGCCTTATGGCATTTGTTATTGCTAATAGAAGACTGCGCACTAACGAGAGCGATGAATACAATCGTGACGGCGGTGTAACTGCAATTTTGCGATATACTTTGCGCCTGCTTACTACACAGCAGAGAGACCGTATCACCAAGATGATTTTGGCCGCGGAACTGATCCGGCAAAAAGAATATCCGAAATACGGAAAAGAACCCATCAGTATTGGTTTCTGGGTTGGTGGTACTGTGACTCCGAATACCTTTAAAGAATTGGAAGAAGATCCGGAGGATCCAGCTAAAACAAGAACAGCAAGAAGCAAGAAAAACTCTATCTACAAACAGCTGCTTACATGTCCATTCTGTGGGAAGCCACTTACAGAGGAAAATTTTTATATAGATATTCCTACAAAATCGGTTAGCATCTATTGTTCGGATGATAAATGCATGTTCTATAGGTATAAACCCAGCAATAAGATGAAAATCCCGGTTTATCTGGTAGATGAAGAAATTTATGCTAAGTGCCCGACCATTATTCTGTCAACAGTTGATAAGTTTGCCCGCCTTCCGTGGGATGTGAATACAAATGCTCTGTTTGGTCGTGTTGATAGAATTTGCAGTCGCGATGGCTATGTTGCTATTGGAGCGGACCATGCTCGGCATACTCGTACAGAAGAGTTATCCACAGCTACGCTTAGATCGATTAAACCATTCCTTCCGCCGGAGCTGATTATCCAAGATGAGCTGCATCTTATCACAGGACCTCTGGGAACCGTATACGGTGCATATGAAACGGTTATTGAAGATCTGTGTTCCTACACGATTGGAGGTAAGAAAATCAAGCCAAAGTATGTTGTTTCTACGGCAACTATCAAAAATGCTGCTGAGCAGACAAAATGCTTATATGGCAGAAAAGTAACTGCGCAATTTCCACCAAATGGGTTTGAAATCGGTGACAGTTTCTATATTCGTGAGGTACCGGTTGAACAAGATCCGTTTAGAAGATACGTTGGTGTCTGCGCACCAGGCCAGTCTGTAAAGACAGCTTTGCTGCGTGTATATTCGATTATCCTTCAAAGTGCTTATAATCTTTCGCTGGATGATGAGTACAAGGATGTTATTGACCCTTACTATACCCTTGTTGGGTATTATAACAGTATTCGAGAACTCGGCGGTGCCGTTCGATTGTTACAGGATGATATTCCTGACAGAATTCAACGTATTAAGAAAAAATATGGAATGAGTAGGCAGCGTTTCCTTAATCATAAGGTTGAAATTACTTCTCGCATGGCTTCTTATGACATTCCGAAGAAACTAAGTCAGTTGGAAACTCCATATACAGATAGAAATTGCCTAGATACGGCAATTGCAACTAATATGATTGCTGTTGGTATGGATGTGGATCGGCTTGGTCTCATGGTGGTAACTGGTCAACCGAAGCAGAACTCCGAATATATTCAGGCAACTAGCCGTATTGGACGTTCCTATCCAGGCTTAGTAGTTACTTTATATAACCCTTATCGCCCCCGCGACTTGTCGCATTATGAGAATTTTACCGGTTATCATGCTCAGCTATATCGTTTTGTTGAAGGCACAACAGCGACACCGTTTTCTGCACGTGCAAGAGATCGCGTGCTGCATGCGCTGGTTATTTCTGCAATTCGTTTGCATTATCCGGAATTTGCAAGCAATGATGGAGCAGCAGCTATTGATAAGCTAACCGATGAGCAGCTTAATGAAGTGAAGGCTCTTATCATGAATCGATTGAACATCATCAAGCCTTCTGCTAAGGCAGATGCCGAACATGAGATTGATGATTTTATAAGTAATTGGAAACTGCTGGCAACTCAATCCAAGGAACTTAGATACTATGTATATACAACTAAAACGTATAATCGCCTAATGAACACTTATGGCGAAGTTTGTACTGATCTTGAAAAGCCAACTCTTCGTTCTATGCGTGATGTTGAGAGTGCAGCAAATATGTTCTATTACACGGAGGACTAAAAGCCTATGTTTGATAATAATAAATTAGGTGAGATTCGTCCTAATCAGTTGATAACTACATTTGGTCCAGGTTCTATTGTGGATGCCGTGAAAGATTCCGTCACGGTTCTGGATTTGAACTATTGGAAGGAAAAAGGAAAGAAAATTATAGATGGCAGATTGGCCTCATATCTTGGCGTTGACTGCTTTTATATGCCACGGACTTCTTATAGCGGAGATATTCCTGTGGTCTCATTCCCTTATATGCATGTTTGTTCCAATGTGAAATGTGGGAGAATATTTGATTTAAGAGAGAATTTTGACCTGGATCGATATCTGAAGTTTGGTGTAACTTGTCCAGAATGTCATAGACAGGCTTATCCTTCTCGTTTTATTACTATTTGTGAGAACGGCCATATGGATGATTTCCCTTGGAGCTGGTGGGTTCACGGTGGCAATACAACCTGCAAAGGTACGATGAGGATGTATTCAACTGGCAATACATCAACGCTTGCAGATATGTGGGTTGAATGTTCCTGTGGGGCACGACGGAGTATGAGCGGCGCAACGCAGCATGAGAATTTTGAAGGTATGAAATGTTCCGGACATCATCCGTTCCGGCCAAATCATAAAAATGAAAAATGCGATAAGGAAATGATTCCTTCTCAGCGTGGCGCGTCGAATGTGTATTTTCCAGTAATGAGAAGTGCCATATCCATTCCACCTTGGATCAATCCGCTTTATAACTTGATTGATGAGCATTTGCGCTTAATTGACAGCTATGAAGAAGATTTTGGAGAGATGGGATTAGACAAAGTGTATCAAAAATATTTCTCTGCATTTACAAGAGAAGAATTTGATGCAGCTTTATTGCGCAGAAGACAAAACATCAAAGAGTTCACAGAGATTAAGCAGATGGAATACAACGCCATTACGCATCACGCAGATCCTGTGTACGCCTCCAACAAAAAACATTTTAAAGCTGAGGAGGATCCGCTTCCGGATTATCTGCTCCCGTATTTTAAGAGAGTCATTCGCATTACACGATTAAGAGAAGTGAGAGTGCTGCTTGGCTTCACCCGTGTAGATGCTCCGGATCCAGA
This sequence comes from Blautia sp. TM10-2, assembly GCF_003480845.1. Lineage (NCBI taxonomy): Bacteria > Bacillati > Bacillota > Clostridia > Lachnospirales > Lachnospiraceae > Blautia > Blautia sp. TM10-2. Next base: position 88,351 of record NZ_QUJZ01000003.1, read on the forward strand.
TGCCGATGAGCAGACAAATATCGTTTATCTAAATAAGGGTAAGACTGAAAAATGGCTTCCTGCTGCAGAAGTGCACGGTGAAGGTGTCTTTATTGAGTTTAATAGGGATAGTATTGATGCGTGGTTGAGAGATCCAGAACTGGGAGCACTTTCTCAGAAATATGCACAGTGTTATAAGGAATTCTGTGAATCTAAAGAATGGACTGTTACCACATTACGAGATGCAAGGTATGTCCTGATGCATACATTCGCACATTTGTTGATTAAGCAGATGTCAATGTCCTCGGGGTACTCTTCATCCGCTATTCGTGAGCGTATTTATTTTGGGGATGATATGTCTGGTGTGTTGCTCTATACCGGAAGTGCCGATAAAGAAGGCTCACTTGGTGGACTTGTAGAATTAGGAAATATTGATCAGCTTATTGTTTTGATGAAAGACGCTTTCCAGGAAGCACTGGTTTGCACAAATGATCCGGAATGCCTTAACAATGTGCCTGCTGGTAATAATTCAAATGGTGCGGCGTGCCATTCCTGCTGTATGATCTCAGAAACAGCTTGCGAGAATGGAAATCGCATGTTGGATCGCGGATTAATTGTGCCTATTGACGGAAGAGAAAATCAGTCTTATTTTAAAACTTTGGTGGAAGAACTATGTCAACTGGAAGTATAAGCTTAGATATTTTGTTAAACAAAATTCTCACAGATGCTATATCTGGTGGAAATGAGTCTATTAGAGCCATTCAGAAGAGATATCCATCCCTTTCTGAAAAAGAAGCTCATGAAATTCTTGCTATGGTTTCAGCGACTGCCCAAAGTAACGATGATAGCGCTGAATTAGTTGTTACAGCGCCACCTTCTTTTGCGTTGAAAACAAAACCGACAAAGGTTACCGTAAGAGAAATGCTTATGGGAGCTAGGAAGAGCATTCTAATTACCGGGTACTCCCTCTCGGATTATTTTGCCGAGTTAGTTGATTGTGTAATTCAAAAGAGCCAAGAAGGCGTTCTCGTGAAATTTTTTGTGAATGACATTGAGAGTCAGAAGGCCTTTGACCGTTTATGCTGCTATAAGGGAAAATTTCTGCGAATTTATAACTATCCAAAACAGGAAGATAAAATGTCTGCTCTTCATGCAAAGGTAATTTCTGTTGATCAAACAGATACGCTGATTACATCCGCAAATCTTTCATATCATGGACAGGAAGGAAATATCGAGCTGGGGGCACGAATCCATTCGAAAGAATTGGCTAAACAAGTAGAGGATATATTTACTTCACTGGTATTCAAAAGGATATTTGTTGAACTGTAAGCTTTATGGAGGTGTGTCAATGAATTTAAGCTTGAAACATAAGCTAATGCTGCAATCATTGAGTCCATTGGCTTTTTTGACTATTGTACGCAATTTCAAATTTACCCCCGTCACTAAACTTGTTGAAAATCAGTCATATTGGGGAGAATTTGTCCGCCTTAACAATGTGCTGATTGTTGTGTTTTTGTTATGTGCTACATGGATTTTAGCAGCAGTCAATACGTACATTGAACGCGCGTAATAAATATTATGAGTGGATATTCTGACAGCTACTTTTACGTATTCTCCATTTATGTAGTATTCTTTTGTGAATTCTATAGAATCATCTTTAGCGCTTTTTTCAACATAATCAGGATTGGCAATGATATTACTTAATTCGCTACCGTATTGTGCGAAATTATCAGGATGGGAAGTTTTAATATGTTCTATATTGGAATCTGCTATATAAATAGGTGTTCCAGCTGGAATGTTCAATTCAAGTATTTCTATGAGTTGCGCTGAAAAAACGCCGATTTTCTTTCGCATGTTTTTCGAAACACCTCTTTTCGATATTATGCTTACTGCGGAATAAGGAAGATCTGACTTATTTTATATATCAGTTGTTTTCAGTTTTTTCTCTTTTATTCAACATCTTAAGGATATCATGAAAATAAAAAAATGAGCAAGTTCTGTCAGGTATGAGCCCTACCCAGTGAAAACTCATTTCTTAATTTGTATGATAAGTCACACAGAAAAAGTCAAGATAAAAGTATGAACAAATAACGTGAGTGTTTAACGAAAGGAATTCAGTCGGTAAAAGATACAAATAATGGTGATAAAAAGTTTTCTGAAATAATAAAAAGAGATCGGCTTGCGATTTGATCTGCCAAATGTTAAAATTAAAATGCATTGTGGTAGATGAAAGAAAACAGACAGTTTACTCCAGAGATTAGCTTCGGAGAGGAGCATGTAGATATGGCAGAATGGAAGAAATTGCCGGTTGGACTTGAAAATTTTCAGGAAATTCAAAAATCCGGGTTCTACTATGTAGATAAAACAAAATTAATTGAACAGCTTCTTGAAAACTGGAGCAAGGTGAATCTTTTTACCAGACCACGCCGATTTGGAAAAACCTTAAATATGAGTATGCTTAAGAGTTTTTTTGAAATTGGAGCAGATCGAACGCTGTTTGATGGTCTCTATATTTCCCGGAACCAAAAGCTGTGTGAGGAATATATGGGAAAGTACCCTGTTATTTTCCTGTCGCTCAAAGGAATTGACGGCTTATCCTTTGAAGCCGAAAAATACCGTTTAACGGAGTTGATCGGGGTGGAAGCAGAGCGATTTGCATTTTTAGCGGACAGTGAAAATTGACGGAAAATGAGCGGAGCAAATATCGGGCGATCATCCATTTAGTGAATGGTAAATATTCCATGGATGAGGATATGCTTGTCTCCAGCCTGCAGACATTATCACAGCTGTTATGCCGACATTATGGTCAGAAGGCCATAATTCTGATTGATGAGTATGATGTTCCTCTCGACAAAGCGTTTCAGCATGGATACTATAAAGAAATGGTTTCACTGATTCGGGGATTGTTCGGCCAAGCGCTGAAGACGAATGATGATCTGCAATTTGCTGTACTGACAGGATGTCTCCGGGTTTCCAAAGAAAGTATCTTTACAGGATTGAACAACTTCAAAGTTTATGCAGCAGACGACGTTCGCTATGATGAAGAGTTCGGCTTTACGAATGAAGAGGTAAAAAAACTTCTTGCAAATTACAATCTGCAGGAACATTTCGAGAAAGTGAAAGAGTGGTATGACGGTTATCATTTCGGCGACGCAGATATCTATTGTCCCTGGGATGTGATCAACTATGTGGACGATTTATTGAGTGATCCAAATGTACAGCCTAAGTCCTATTGGATCAACAGCAGCGGAAATGATCTTGTGAAACGCTTTATTGAACAGGCTGATATCACGACAAAAGACGAAATCGAACAGTTGATTGCGGGAAATGCAGTTGAAAAGAGAATTCGTTCGGATTTGACGTATGACGAAATTGATAACAGCATCGACAACATATGGAGTGTGCTTTTCACAACCGGATATCTCACACGGCTTGGAAAAGCTGACAATGGCGTGTACAAGCTGATCATTCCGAATCAGGAAATCCGCGAATGGTTTAATCAGATCGTTGCGAACAACAGAGCATCTATAGATAAAATTAATCAGGGATTTCTGGAAGGAAAGGCGGAGACGATCCAGCGGGAACTGACGATGTTTCTTGGAGAAACGATTCGTGTTTTCGATACAAAGGCACGGAACGAAGAAAAGGAAATTTTTTATCACGACATTTTGCTTGGTATTTTGAAAAATTATCCTGGCTGGGTTGTGAAATCAAACAGGGAATCTGGAGATGGTTTTGCGGATATTCTGCTTAAACCGAAAAATCCGGATGCGGGAATCATCGTGGAATTGAAAGATGTCCGCTCCCTGCATGATCTCGATCAGGCGTGTGAAAGAGCGCTGGAGCAGATCAAGGACCGCAGATATGATACAGAACTTCGCGAGGATGGACGAAATGATATTCTTGCATATGGAATTGCATTCTGCAGAAAACGGTGTAAAGTGGTGGTGGAAAAACTATGAAAATCACAGCAGGCCTAGGCTCCATTGATGACTATCCCCGTTACGTCCGCGCCGGAGCAGACGAGCTGTTCTGCGGTTACGTTCCGTTTTCCTGGTCAGAAAAATACGGAACGGTTCTGCCGCTGAATCGGAGAGAGGTCTTAAACTATAATGTACAAATCGGATCGTTCAGCGAACTGGAAATTCTGGCCAATATGGTGCAGAAATACCAGAAGCCAGTGCACCTGACGTTCAATTCATTGTATTATCGGCCGGAGCAGTATGAAGAAATTGCACGGATCATCCAACAGTGCCGCAGCATAGGGTTTGAAAGTTATATTCTTGCGGATCCCGCGCTGCTTGTGTACCTGCGAAAAGAAAAGATTGACTGTGAGGTACATCTGAGCGGGGATTTGGGAACGGTGAATTCTGCGATGACAGAGGTTTTTGCGAAAGAATACCCGAAGAGGATCATTTTCCAGCGCAAAAATACGATTTCGGAAATGCGTGCAGTGATCCAGCATATAACTGCGCAGAAAGAAGCCACTCGAAAAGAATGGACTTATCCAACGGAGTTCGAGGCATTTGCTTTGAATGAACTGTGCCAGTTCAGTGGTGCTTTCTGCAATTCCCTGCACTGCGATGAAATGGGATATCTTTGCCGGGTTCCTTACTGGAAGAAACCGGTGTCGCTTTCAGAATCTAAATTAGAAAAACAAGAAAAAAATCGTCCAGGAGAAAATATTTCTATATCCGAATGGGATTCTGCATCAGAACTGACGAATCCTGTATCGGAAGATGGTTACCTCTGCGGCGCAACCGGCTGCGGCCTGTGTACATTAAAACAGCTTTCCGATGCCGGAATCACTCATCTGAAGCTGGTAGGCCGAGGAAATTATACCAATTTTATGGAGCGTGATATCCGAAATCTGCGCCGCATGCTGGAGATTCTGGAGGATTCTTCTACGGAAGAAGAATATATCCGAGCGATGAAAGCAGAGCTTTTTCCAAATGGATGCAGTCACATGTGCTATGCCAGATAAAATATGTCAACTCTTTCTGAAGTAATGCATTTGGAATTGACATATTTTCGTATCACATATAATATAATGTTAAAGACAGGCAACTTGAGTGTCTGCCAAGCGGTAAAGTAAGATGTTGTGCCAGAAAGCAGTGTCTTATGAGCTTTATAAGGGTTTAACACAATCTGGCTATAGGTTAGTCCTCGAAAGAAAATGTAAGAAAGGCTCTGCGTATGCAGGGTCTTTCTTAATCTAAAGAAATAGTGGAGAACGTAATAAGAAGTGTTTTCCCAGCACGCTTTAATAATTAACATAATGATGAATCGTCTTCTGCGCCAGATGATACTGCTCCAGCGTCATGGCGATTTTTCCTTTTTTTAGGGAAATTAGCTTTGCAGCATTTCTGATTTCCGGCATTCTAGGATCGGTAAATTATTATAAGAGCGGGAACCTTGACCTGAAAACGGCAGGTGTGCTTTCGGCCGGAAGTTTTGTCGGCACGCTTGCCGGTGTCAAGATCAACCTTCTGATTCCGGCGGACACGATGAAAATAATTCTATATCTCGTTGTTCTGCTCTCCGGAATTTCCATCCTGATTCGGAAAGACAAGCCGGGAAATACAGAGAAAAAAGCAGTCCAGAGCGTTCCGTTTTACCTGGTACTTGGTGCTGTAACCGGTGCTGTCTGTGCCGCCTCCGGTGCAGGCGGGCCGGTGCTTGTAATGCCGATTCTGACACTGCTCGGTATTCCGGCGCACACCGCGGTCGGTATTTCCTTGTTTGATTCGATTTTCATCGCCGTACCGTCTGCGGCAGGCTATCTGATCGCGGCCGCCGGAAACAAAGAAGTCTTTTTGCTTTTACCGGTACTTCTGGTCGCACATGGCATCGGTGTCTTTGCCGGAAGCAAAAATGCAACGAAAATCAACCAGACGCTGCTGAAACGGATCGTGGCTGTGGCTTCGATTGCGATCGCGTGCATCAAACTCTTTCTCTGATTGAAAAACTAGAGTGTGTTTGAAAAACCATTTCCGCAGCCTGCACGCCCCAATTTGCGGTATATTTTGCCCTCATTCAGTCGCCGTAGCCCGCTACGCCTCCTTCATTCAGACAAAATCTCCCACAAATTGGAACATGCAGACTACGAAAAGCCTTTTTCAAACACACTCTAGCGCTTTGCACACAAACTTTAGTTAGAAGCGTATCCCAATTGTTCTTATTGACTAAATATTTCCTCAGGGAATACAATATAGAAAAAGTAAAAAGGAGGGATACCATGCAGGCACTTTCAAAGAAAAAAACCGGTGATATCTGTACCATCAAATGGATGTTTGGAATCCCTGATGTTCTGGATTTCCTCCGAAGCCGTAAAATCAAAGAAGGCAGCACCGTACAGGTCATCCAGAGAATAAACGGTGGATTGATCCTTGGCATGGATGGAAAACGGATTGCAATGTGTGATGCAGCTGCAGACCGGATTCAGGTATGAAAGGAAGAAAAATCAAAATGAGCGGAACCTTGGAAGAGGAGCCGCTCATTTTGATTTTCCAAATACCCACAAAAGAATTTTCGTAGATAAGTGTGCAGACTGCGGAAATGATTTTTAATAAATATGCGCCAGGAAGTTTTCAAACTTTTCTTTACATAGAACCGTTGCGAAACAGCCGCCAGATAGAGTAAAATAGAGCAGATCTTAAGAAAAAGGAAGTTGGAATTTTATGACATTATTAGAACAGATACAAAAAGAACATGCCGCTGCTTTTACGCACGGCGGAAAATTTCATGCGGATGATGTGTTCTCTGCGGCACTGCTTCTGCATTTTAATCCGCAGCTTACCATCCAGCGCGGAAATCGTGTGCCGGAGGATTTTGACGGGATTGTTTTTGATATTGGGAGAGGAGAATACGACCATCACCAGAAAGACAGCCGGATCCGGGAAAACCAGGTTCCGTACGCGGCGTTTGGCCTTTTATGGGAGGCACTTGGCACAGAAATTTTAAGTCCGGAGATGGCCGCGCGGTTTGACGAGAAGTTTGTACAGCCGCTCGATCTCAATGATAATACAGGAGAAAAGAATGAACTCGCCAGTATGATCGGCATGTTCAATCCGGTATGGGATGATAACAGCGGAAGCGATGCTGCTTTCCTGGAAGCGGTGGCAGTGGCCGGACGGATTTTGGAACATAAATGGGAGCGTTTTCGTGCGGATGAGCGGGCGGAGCAGCAGTTTGCAGCTCTTCTTGCCGAACACAGGAAGCGGATCGCAGCGGAGAAAAAGGCAGGAACAATGGATGAAAAGATTCTGATTCTGTCGGAATTTTTTCCATGTCAGAAACAGCTTTCCGCGACTGAAATTGCATTTCTGATATTCCCATCGAATCGCGGCGGTTACTGCGTGCAGCCGGTTCGAAAAGAAAATTCATTCAATTACAAGTATGATTTTCCGGAAACATGGCTTGGCCTGGAAAAAGAAGCACTGCAGGAAGCGACGGGGCTTTCCGATGTGTCTTTCTGCCACAAAGGAGGATTTCTTCTCACCGCAGAAACGCTTGACGATGCCGTCGCTGCCTGTCGCATCAGCCTTGCGGGAATGCCAAAAGCACCGGTTCTGATCCACATCGGTACCGATGCGATTGATGCGGATGACGCGCTTTTGCGGCAGATGCCGGGCATGGAGCATGCAGTTATTCTTCATAAACCGCTGCCGGAGGCCCCGGAACTGAACATCTGTGGCAGTTATGCCGTGTCATCACTTGAAAAAGCAGAATGGAAGATACGCCTGCGGGAATACCTGTCGGACTTGTTAAAAGAAAAGCCGGAGGCTGTCTGTGTCAGCGGTGATCTCTTTGCGGCCTATCCGGTCATGCACCAGCTCCGCAAGAAACATATTCCGGTTCTGACGGTATCAGAGCAGAATGGAAAACGGCTTCTGATCCGCATTCCGTCCGGTTCCTGAGAATTTACAGAGAATCTCTCTCAATTTCACGCGTTAAACAGAAAAATTCCTCAATATGTGATTTGTTTCTTTGCATCTGCTGTTGTCTGTGATACAATATAGAAAATACGTGAAATTTTTGCACAATGAAAATGAATGATATCATTTTTGGTTTATCTTCAAAAAAAGAGGCCAGACTTTACAGGAACGATACATTTTCGTGATTTCATTCGAACGGCCTCAAAAGCAGAAAATGGCAGGCAGAAATCGACAAACAGCAGAGAGGAGAGCAAAACATATATGATTTCAAAGAAAAAATTTGGCACAACGGTAACAGCGTTCGGCGTGGCAGCCGGAATGCTTCTCGGTTCGGCTGCACCGGCGCATGCAGAGGAGACAGCGAAAACGGTGCAGGAAACGCAGAAAGATCAGGCGGATGCACCGGCCACGCAAAGTGAAACGGAAAACGGAAACACAGAAGAAGCCGTTGTTCCGGCTGTAGAAACACAGGAAACCGAGACACCAGCAGAAGAACCGTCCGTACCATCTCAGGATGAAAATGCCGCTTCCACAGAGGAGCCAAAAGTACCGGAAACGCCAGAACCGACAGAGGATCCGACTCCAACGGAGACACCGGAAGACCCGAATCCAGGCGAGATGCCGGAGCCATCTCCAAGTGAAACCCCGGAACCAACTCCAGGCGAAACTCCAGAACCGTCGGTAACGCCATCCCCAAGTGAAACGCCGACTCCAGCCCCGTCCGAAACCCCGGAACCAACAGAAACACCGGTGCCAACCGAGACGCCTGCACCAGCACCGACAGAAACACCGAAAAATGATGAGACACAGGCGGATGACTGGATTCAGACGATTGATTACGGAAAATATATCAGCTCCATGAAAAAAGATCTCCGCGCAGGTTTCGCACAGGTCGACAAAGCGTACGCCTACGCAAAGGTCGATACCAGATTAAACGTCCGCGAAAGCGGTTCCACCAGCGCACGGATCGTGGGAACACTTCCGGCAAAGGCACTCTGCTTTGTGATCGCCGATGCGGATCAGGAGTGGGTTTATATTGAATCGGGCGACGTCCGCGGTTTTGTCCGTACGGATTATCTGCAGCAGGGAAAAGAGGCGCTGGAATATGTAACCGGCACCGGAGAGGATCAGATGAAACTGGCGGATCAGGTGATCGATCCGTCTGAAAATGAAGCCTTTCCCTATAAAAAAGAAACGGTTTATGAAGTAAAAACCTCAACCGGAAACGGTATTATCACATTTGCAAAACAGTTCGTTGGCAGACCATACGTCTGGGGTGGAAACTCCCTGACGGACGGTATTGACTGCTCTCATTTTGTATGGCAGATTCTGACCCGTTGCGGTGCGTACGACGGTGAATATACGACCTCCGGCGGATGGCGCAGCCTTGGAACGGAGGTTGCAAGCCTGGATGAGGCACGCGCAGGCGATGTTATTTGCTATAATGGCCATGTGGCGCTGTATGACGGAGAAGGAAAAATCGTAGAAGCGCTGAATGAAAACGCCGGTATCACCTGCGACCGCCCGGTGGACTGTGACACGATTCTGACGATCCGTCGTTTTGCAGCCGACGATGAAATCGGCGGAACGAACGCAGAAAAGATCTGGAATTACTTCCTGATGCACGGATTTACAAAAGAAGGAGCCGCCGGTATTATGGGAAATATTGCAAACGAGGCATCCACAGACCTCAATCCGACACTGCTTGAGTATGGCTCTACCAGCCGCACAAGCCTGAGCGGAGAGCAGTACACGAACCTTGTTGACGCCGGAATCATTTCCCGTGACGAAGTGATCCGAAGTTCCCGTTTTGGCCTTTACAGTGGCGGAAGATATGGATATGGTCTCTGTGGTTTTACAGATCCAACGATCAAAGAGTATCTGTGCCGATATACCATTGATCTTGGAAAGAGCCTTGGAAGCCTGTCCGGCCAGCTCGACAGTCTGATGGCCTACCTTTCCGACTACAATCCGAATCTGCTGGACAGACTGAAAAATGCCGAAGATGTTGACACCGCAGCAACTGCCTTCATGCGTGAATACGAAAAATGCGCAAACCAGAGCACACAGCAGAAACTGCGTACAACAGCAGCAGAACAGATCTACAATGTTATGGAATCGTATGATTCGCCGGTAGATGTAGAATAAACGAACAGATGATGAAAACGTGTTAAAGAAAGTCCTCCGCAGCAGAAAGATTCTGTGTGGAGGACTTTCTTACAGTAAAATAATTGAATTTATGTATGATTTTTTACTTCCAGCTTTTCAGTTTGTCCGCTTCCGGAGTCTGCAGCAGAATTTCTTTACAGGTCAAAAGAGAAGGACTCACATAATCACAAAATGGAAAAAGCTCTTTTGTATACGGTGTCAGATCCGGGATCATGCAGGAGATGGCGCCAGCTGCACGCGCGGCCTTCAGACCATTGATGCTGTCTTCGGCTACCATGCATGCAGCAATCGGAACTTTCAGAAGAGACGCTGCTTTTAAGAAAATTTCCGGATCCGGCTTGCTGTTGATTACCTCATCCCCGCAGACTGAAGCATCGATATACTGGTCAATGCCAGACTGTTTCCAGTATCCTTCCGCAACGCGCCGTGTTGTGGAAGTGGCAACCGCAACTTTAATCGAATGTTCCTTCAGCCAGGAAAGAAACTCGTGAAGTCCCGGCTTTTCCGGTACACCATTTCGCTGAATATAATCATTCAGATACGCCGAGCGGATCGCGCGTCCCTCATCGTATGTCACCTTTCCGTGAAACCACTCCTCAAACAGCTTTCTGCTCCGTGGAAGCGCGCTGCCGCGCATCTGTGAGAGATGTTCCTCCGTGAGCGTAAAATTCAGCTCCCGGGCAGCTTTTTGCCAGCCCTCTTTCATTACAATCTCGGTGTCAAACAGGATACCATCCATATCGAATAATACTGCCTTTATCATAAATGCGACCTCCCAGGGAGTAAAAGAAAACAGACGGTTTTCGTTTACTCTGTACTCTGATTTTTTTAAAACTACCTTCAGTATACGAAAAATCCTGAAAAAAGACAAGTGCATGAACTTTACAGAATACTACAAATCTTCCTTTTACGAAGCAAAACTTTCTATGAGGACTGCAAATATTACAGATTGCTGGGTAGCAGTAAACTGTAACATTCGGGCATGACTGGATCCATGCATATTACAATCACACTTGACTTCAAGTAAGCTTAAAGTGCTATTCTGATAAAAAAGGACAAATTAGGAGGAATAACAGAATGGAAAAGTCAACGGTTTATTTTACCGACTTTCGATGTCCTGTGGGAACGAGTCAGCTTGACAAGCTGAAAAAACTCTGTATCGCTGCTGGCGTCAAAGACATTGATATGGAAGGTAAATTTGTTGCAATCAAAATGCATTTTGGCGAACTGGGAAACATGGCGTTTCTTCGTCCGAATTATGCGAAAGTGGTTGCAGATCTCTGTAAAGAGCAGGGAGGTCTTCCGTTCCTGACAGACTGCAATACGTTATATCCGGGCAGCAGAAAAAATGCCCTGGAGCACCTTGACTGCGCAAATCTGAACGGATTCAATACCATTACCACAGGATGCCAGATTATCATCGGAGATGGACTGCGAGGAACCGATGAAATTGAGGTTCCGGTTGTCAACGGAGAATACTGCAAAACAGCATTGATTGGCCATGCGATCATGGACGCAGATATTTTTATCAGTCTGAGCCATTTCAAAGGCCATGAAGCAACGGGCTTTGGCGGTGCACTGAAAAATATCGGTATGGGATGCGGAAGCCGCGCCGGAAAGATGCAGCAGCATGCCAGTGGAAAACCGGCGATCAATACGGATGTCTGTCGTGGCTGCCACCGCTGTGCAAAAGAATGCGGAAGCGATGCAATTTCCTATGTGGATAAAAAAGCAGTCATTGACTATGACAAATGCAAAGGATGCGGCCGCTGCATCGGTGCCTGCAGTTTTGATGCGGTTTATAATCCAAACAGCAGTGCAAACGAGCTTCTCGACCGGAAAATGGCTGAGTATGCACAGGCTGTCTGTCATGGACGTCCGTGTTTCCATATCTCTCTGGTACAGGATATCAGCCCGAACTGTGACTGCCATGGGGAGAACGATGCTCCGATCCTGCCGGATATCGGAATGTTTGCAAGCTTCGACCCGGTTGCCATTGACCAGGCGTGTGCCGATGCCTGCCTGAAGGCAACTCCGATCGAAAACAGTCAGCTTGGCGAGCATCTTGCAGAGCCGGGATGGCATTGCCACCACGATCATTTCAAGGATTCCAATCCGAATATTGAATGGCAGGCAACCCTTGACCAGGCAGAGAAAATTGGTCTTGGTACGAGACAGTATGAACTGAAACGTATCAAATAATAATACAAAAAAATGCTTTAGGGCAGATGAACAACAGCGGAAAGCTCCAGCTTCTCGAATGAAAAATCAACGAGAAGCTGGAGCCTTTTAAGGCCAGATTGTATTTTCTTCAGAAATAACAACGGTTTTTTTCATCCATTTGCGTGATCGCCACCGGATCAGATAATTTACACCACGGAACGCCTCATCCATGCCAAAAGCGATCCAGCATCCGAATAATCCGAATCCCATTTTTACACCAAGCAGATAGGAGAAGAATACACTCATCAGCCAGCAGGAGAGAATGGAAACACCCATAGGGAAAACCACATCGCCTGCTCCGCGCAAGGAATTTTCCTCAATGTGATTAAAGCCTCGAAAAATTTCCACGAAAATATCAAAAAACAAAATGGTATGTCCGATCGAAAGGATCGCAGGATCGTCTGTAAAGATCCGCAGCAGCACGGAACCAAAGCAGGCAAGGAGCGTGGATAGGCAGGCATTCAGCAAAATTGTGATTTTTAAATTCTGCAAATTCAGCTGATAAGCCTGTTCGTATTTTCCGGCGCCGGTAAGCCAGCTGATCAGCAACGAGGTCGAAAGACCAAGGGAGAGGCCTAGGACATACACGTAAAAAACAAGTGTGGAAACATAAATTTTGGCGGAAACAGCCTGCACACCGACAAGTGCAATAATGGAGGTTGTCACTACCTGGGATACAGAATAGGAAAGCGTACTGATACCGCCTGGAATTCCGATTTGAAGCACTTTTGGTAAAATCCGGAAACTGCTGCGTATGGACTTATGACGGAAGTCAAGGCCAAGCGGAAGAACCAGGAGCAGCAGAAGCATGGTAAAAGCGGCACAGCCCTCACTGAAGGCATAGGCACAGGCAATCCCTTCTACGCCGTGAAGCGGCAGTTCGACCGGCTGAAAGACGATCAGATAATTTAAAAGGGCATTCAGCGCATTCATTCCAAGGGTAACAAATACCGATATTTTGGGCTTTCCATAGCTTTTAAATATGGCACTGCAGATGGACACGAACGCGGCAAAAAAGGAAACACGAATGCAGATTCTCAGGTAAGAAGAGGCATATGTTAATACCTGGCCGGATAAATTCATCTGCCGCATCAGGGGCATGGAAAAGAACGAAAGTGTAGCACCAAGGAGAACGCTTAACCCGGCACCTGCAAACAGCGCACAGAAAGCAGCATCGGATGCATTTTTTTCCTTTTTGGCACCAAGATTCTGGCTGATTACGATGGACGCACCGGTACTGATTACGGAATAGAAATTCAGAATCATGCCCATAAACTGTCCGGCGGAACCAACGGCAGCAACTGCTTCATCGGAATAAAAGGACAAAGTAAAAGTATTGACGGTGCTCATCAGATTCATCAAAAACATTTCCAGAAACAGGGGAAGAAAAATCTTTGGGAGAGTCATCGTTCCCTGTGGCGTTTCTACTTTGCCCAGATCTGGATTGTAAAAGGATTTCCACATAAAGTCTGTCGTTACTCCTTTCAGAAAATAGTAACAGAATTGGATTTTAGCAGTTCTGAAGAAACCTGCACGGTAACCGGGTGATCTGCAAAAGAGCGGCGGACATAGAAAATCAGTCGTCCATGGTACAACCGGCGGCAGGAAGAAGCATACTCGGTGCAGTCTGCAGCATTTCCGTTTTCAATTCCAAGAAGGACGCCTCCGTCTGTCGTTACCTGAACCATGGAGGAATCTCCGAAGCAGAAAGCACCATCTCTGTCGGCGGCATAAACTTCGAACTGCAGAAGCGGATTTTCCGGTAAAACAGCGGAATTTTCTTTGGACGGCTTCCAGGGTCGGATCTGCAGGGCACAAGGCATAGAAGTCGTTTTCAGCTCATCCTTTGCTTCAAAAGTACAGGAAGCCCCGCCCTTTTGTGCCGCAAGCTTTCCAGAAGCAAGAACCATCAGCGTGCCCGGCTGAAAGGGAACGATCCAGCGAATCGAATCTTCAGTATAGGAAGCCTCCTTTTTGCCGAGACTGATTCCGTTTAAGAATAATTCCGCTTCGGAAAGGTTTGTGTAGCAGCGGACTTCGATATCTTCTCCATCACAGTAATTCCAGCTTTCGAATAATGGCTGCCAGCTTTCTCTCATGGAGTCTGCCCGCTGTGTGGAAAGATGGCACATCGGTTTGGATGACCAGAAGCTCATCCGCCGGTAAAACCCGGATTTTTCAAAGCCAGCCATCGTAAGAAGCCCGGCTTCAGAAGCTCGAAGCGGCCATCCGTGTGCCTCTCCCATATAATCAATGCCTGTCCAGAGAAACTGTCCGCTGATATATTCGTTTTCGGTTACCGCATGCCAGGCAGCAAGATCATGTCCGTTTTCGCTGCCTAAAAATGGGAGCGAAGGAAAATCACAGTGGCTTTCCTCGTATAAATGTTCTTTATAATTGTATCCGGCAACATCGAGGGCATCCAGAAAACCGATCTTTGCAGAGAGCTCCGGAAAAGCGGCAGCCAGTGTAACCGGGCGCGTAGGATCCACTGCGCGTACTTCGTAAGCAAGCATGGAAGCCAGTGCTTTTAATCGCTCTGCATTCGGCCGATCCGGATTGTATACGCGCTCTGCGGCAGGCTTGTTTGCATCATTGTTTCCGGTCATGGTCTGAAACAGAGGATGGCAGTAAGGATCATTTGGATAATCAATTTCATTTCCAATGCTCCAGAGAATTACACTTGGATGATTTCGGTCGCGCAATACCATAGCAGACAGATCTTCTTTCTGGTACTGAGGAAAGTACTTGTAATATCCCTGATGCTTTGGAGGATAAACATT
Organism: Blautia sp. TM10-2; assembly: GCF_003480845.1. NCBI lineage: Bacteria > Bacillati > Bacillota > Clostridia > Lachnospirales > Lachnospiraceae > Blautia > Blautia sp. TM10-2. Next base: position 103,442 of record NZ_QUJZ01000003.1, read on the forward strand.
ATGACCGGTAGACCATTTGTTTTTTGGCCCTTCCCACTCATCAAATGCTTCATCCATAACAAGAAAGCCCATTTCATCACATAGATCGTACAGTTCCGGCATATGCGGATTATGGCTCATACGGATGGCATTGCAGCCCATTTCTTTGAGCTTTTCAAGGCGGCGTATCCAGATTTCTTTTGTAACGGCGGCACCGAGTGCACCGGCATCGTGGTGAACGCAGACCCCCTTAATTTTCATGGGGATTTCATTCAGAAAGAATCCATAATCGGCATCAAAACGGAAGGTGCGGATACCTACACGGAACTTGTCTGCAAGAAAGGCGGAGTCATCCTTGGCTTTGTGGAGCCATGTTTCGAGTGTATATAAAGATGGATGTTTCGGAGACCACAGTGTTGGCTGTGCTACCGTTCCTTCAGTCTTTAGTTTTGCGGTTTCTCCAGGAAGAAGAGTGGCTCTCTGCTCGGCGAAAAACACCGTGTTTCCATTTTGATCACGCAGATACTGGACCAGTGAAAAAGAGGTTTCCTGATCTTCCATATTACAGATCTCTGTTGTGATAGAAAGATCCGCTGAGATTTTATCTGCCCTGTTTATGGAAAAGCAGGTGCCATATGGTGTAACGTGAAGAAGATCTGTAACAAGGAGCGTTACCTTTCTTGTGATTCCGGAACCGGTAAACCATCGGGAATCTGAAATCTCTGTCCGGTCTACACGGACGCTGATTTCATTGATACCATCTGTACCAAAAACAGCCTGGGATGTTATGTCATAGAAAAAAGGTGTGTATCCATTGGGATGAAAGCCGTGATAATAACTGTTGAACCAGACCTGGCTTTCTTTGTAGACACCGTCAAACAGCAGCACGATGCGTTTTCCACGATACTTCTCAGGCAGGGAAAAGGTTCCACGATACCATCCGATGCCGCCGGCTGCATATCCGGTGCCGCTGGAATAGGATCTGGAAAATGGCATTGCAACAGACCAGTCATGTGGAAGCTCGACAGCTGTCCAGCCAGTATCATCATAGTCTTTTTTCCAGGCATCCGGCTCTTCGCCATAGTGAAATTTCCAGGAATGATGGAGATAAATTGTTTGGGTATTCATAGATTTATAACCTCCTGTTTTTATCATGATATTTCAATTTTTATACGTTCCTATGGTTTTTATTATAAAGAGTTCATCTGAAAAATCCATGGAAAAGAGAGGGATTTTTTGTAAAATAGCGACTTTAGGATTGACTTTTACGTGCAAAAAGTCTATCCTTGAATTTGAAATGAAAAGGGTTTCAAAAAATTGGAATAGAGTAAGAGTTTCAAGAGGGCGATTTATGAAAAAAGAAAAAAACATTTATACTATTGCAAAAGAAGCAGGCGTTTCGCCGGCGACGGTGTCTCGGGTCATGACGAAAAATGCCCGGGTAAGCGAGGAAAAAAGAAAAAAAGTGGAGGAAATCATACAAAAATATGATTATCGCCCCAATGCGCTAGCACAGGGGCTGACAAATGCAAGAACAAAAATCATTGGCATTCTTGCAGCGGATATGATGAATCCCTTTTATGCACAGCTTGTGGACGAATGCGTAAAGGAAATTGGTGCAAGTGGATATGTTCCCATGATATTTTCATCTCAGAGCAGTTATGAAATGGAAGAACAGTATTTGCAGAAGATGTTTGACCTGCGTGTGGATGCAATTATTTTAATGGGAGGAAAATCAGACCAGCTCGTTACAGATTTGGAATATGTGGATTTGCTTGATCGAATCACAGACACTACACCGATTATTACAACTGGAAAAATAGAAGGATCTCTTTGTTATCAGGTATGCATTGATGAAATGGCGAGTGTAGACCTTGCCATGGAGCATCTTTTTTCGCTTGGCCATCGGCATATTGCACTGATCGGCGGGAAAAATCACATCCGGTCAACATATGATAAACGAATGCGGTATCGTATGCTGCTTCGTAAAAATGGAATCACATACAGAGAACGCTATGTAACGGATTCGGATTACAACATCGAAGGGGGGTACCAGTGTATGGAAAAGCTCTTTCAGGAAAATCGTACGATGCCGACTGCCGTAATTGCAATCAATGATTTCAGCGCAATCGGAATTCTTCGGTGTATTGAGGAACATCATTTGTCTGTTCCGCAGGATATATCGCTTGTCAGCTTTGACGGAACCTTTCTGTCAGATATTGTTAACCCGAAGCTTACCAGCGTTTGCTATGATTATGCTTCTTTTGGAAAAATGCTGGCTGCGTCTGCGGTAAAACTTCTTTCAGGAGAAGAGATTCCGAAAATTCAGCAATGTGTGTCGCGTTTAATCGTACGCGAATCCACGATATTGCAATAATATCACATTATCGATTCAGAAGCATGTAATTTCATATAGCCAGATAATTCTTCTCTTTGATTTTAAAAGACCATCAGAGAGAAGAATTTTTTTGCACTAATTTTGGAATGTTTGCAGACATGGTGATATTGATCCTGGAACAGATTTTGGCTTTTGTAAGAGAGATACCGACAGATCAAAATGGCGGTAAATAGCGCGTTTTCAGAAAGAAAAAAAGTGGATATACATAGAGGAATAAAGGGGTGATTTGTCAAATTGTCAACTAATTCAGATGGCTTTAAAAAAAAGAAAGCAAATTATACAAAAAACAAGTTGACAAATCAAAGCGGAAGGAGTATAGTACGAAATATGAAAAGGGTTTCACGAAAGTGCCAATTAAAAAGATATGTGATTTGGAAAGATGTATAAGTTAAGTGCTTTTTAGATGGAATTATCGTTATAATATACAGGAAAAGCAGTAAAAACAAAGATACATTCATCATGATCACTTTTATTTTTGGAAAAACGTGAAAACGGTTTCATATAAAGGCTGCAAATTATGTGCAGACAAATTTTCACAAACTGCAAAATAGGAGGAACGCAACGTGAAAGGAAAAAGGAACCAAACGACAGCAGCTCTTCCGGCTGTCCCCAGTAAAAAGAATCGAGCATGGAAGACTTTTCGCAACAACAAAACACTTCTTCTGATGTGTTTGCCAGCAGTCATCTTTTTTATCGTGTTTAACTATTGCCCATTGCCGGGCGTATGGATTGCATTCACGAGTTACAATTTTCGGGATGGTATTTTTGGAAGCCCTTTTGTAGGATTATCAAACTTTGAATTTTTGATTTCTTCCGGTGAATTGTGGACTTTAACGAAAAATACAATTTTATACAATCTGGTTTTTATTCTTCTTGGAAATGTTTTTCAGATCGTAATTGCTCTTATGCTGAATGAAATCAGAAGTAAATTTTTTAAAAAGGTATCACAGACAATCATGTTCCTTCCGTATTTTATTTCTGCTGTACTGATTGGGGCGATCGCATTTAATATTCTGAATTATGACACGGGTGCATTAAATGCACTTCTTCGTGAAACGGGTGCTGACCCAATACAGATTTACAGCAAAGCTGGTTTATGGCCCTTCATCATTATTTTCTGTAACATGTGGCAGCAAACAGGTTATGGTTCTGTTGTTTATTTCGCGGCAATCTGCGGTATTGATTCCAGTATGGTAGAAGCAGCAGAGGTAGATGGCGCTACCAGCTGGCAGAGAATTCGTTACATCATTCTTCCTTCCCTGAAAGGAACCTTTATCATTCTGCTTCTGTTTGCGCTTGGCGGAATCATGAAAGGAAACTTTGGTTTGTTCTGGAACCTGACAGGTGGTGCGAATTCACAGTTGTTCCCGACAACTGATATCATTGAAACCTTTGTATACCGTACAATGACGACACAGAATAACTTTGCAACATCTTCTGCCGTAGGTTTGTATCAGTCTATTTTTGGATTTGTTCTGGTTATGTTCAGCAACTGGGTGGTAAAACGACTTGATCCGGACTATGCACTGTTTTAGGAGGAGAAGAAAATGAAAAATCGTAATAAAATCAAACTGGATCCAGGGACGCGAGCTTTACGAATTATCTCCTACGTATTTGTGAGTATTTGGGCGCTCATCTGCTTACTTCCATTTATCCTGGTTATTTCTGCATCTTTCAGTACCGAGAGTATTGTAGCGAAAGAGGGATTTGGGCTTTTACCCAAAGGGTTTACTCTGAGTGCATATGAACTGGTATTTCGTTCACCTAAAATGATTCTTGGCTCATACGGAGTTACCATTGCACTGACGGTATGCGGAACAGTTGTTGGTCTGTTTATCATTGCGATGACCGGTTATGCATTACAAAGAAAGGACTTTCCGTTTCGAAATGCATTGTCATTTTTTATTTACTTTACAACACTGTTTTCCGCCGGTATGGCACCAACCTATATCTGGGTTTCCAGGTACCTGAAATTAAACGGAAGTTATATGGCAGTATTTTTACAGCTGTTAATGTCTCCGTGGCTGATCATTCTGATGAAGAATTTTGCAAAATCGGTACCATATGAAATTACAGAATCCGGAAAAATTGACGGAGCGGGAGACTTTAAAATTTTCGTATCACTGATTTTCCCGATGTTAAAGCCGGCACTTGCAACGGTAGGACTTTTTCTGGCACTGGGATACTGGAATGAATGGTATCTTTCTTCTCTGTATCTGAACAGTTCTGTAACCTATAAACCATTACAGTACTACTTATATCAGATCATCAATACAGCAAATGCACTGAAAAACTCTGTAGCAGGTGCAAATGTCAGTGTGGCAGACCTTCCATCTAACACATTGAAAATGGCAACAGCAGTTGTTGCAACCGGACCGATCATCTTTCTGTATCCGTTTGTACAGAAATACTTTATCTCTGGTATTACAGTAGGCGCGGTCAAAGGCTGACCATGGAAAAAGTATGATGTGAGATTCCCCTGTGTTTTGATGGGGATTCACATAAAATTCCGAAAAAGCAGGAAAAGAAGGAGGACGCTATGAGAAAACGCGTAACAGGTAAAAAGGCAGTAGCACTGGTAATGGCTTCCCTGATGATTGCAAGTATGGCAGGATGCGGAAGCAGTGGGTCCGAAAGCAGCGGATCCGGCAACACAAGCGTAAAGGAAGATGGAAGTATTGATACTTCCAAGCATGAAGTAATTAACATGCTGGTGCTGGGAAACAAACCGACCAATGGCAGACTGGAAGCCATGCTGGACAAACTGAATCCGATTTTGACGGAAAAAGTAAATGCAGAACTCGAGTTTACGTACATAGAATGGACAGACTGGCAGACACAGTATAATCTGAAGCTGTTGAGTGGAGACAGCAGTCTGGATTTGATTTGTACGGCAACGGACTGGCTGTACGGATGGGAAAATACAAAGAAGGGCGCATTTCTTCCACTTTCCGAGGATATGCTGAAAACATATGCGCCAAAGACCTGGGAACAGGTATCCGCAGACGGAGACTGGGATATCTGCAAATATAACGATGAAATTTATTTCATACCGGAAGATCACTATACACAGTATACGAACCATGGTATGTTCTATCGTGGAGACTGGGCAAAAGAAGCAGGTCTGGAAAATGGAAAAATTACAAAATTTGAAGATCTGACGACGTATTTCCAGTATATTAAAGATAATAAGGAAGATGTTATTCCGTGGGATATCGCTGGCAAAAACCAGACGGGAGGTATTCTTGGCGGCTATATTACTTCGAAAAAGGAATATACGGCATTCAATTGCGCCAGTGTTGGTATTTACACAGACTTCTGGGGTGTTATGCAGGACGATCCGACAACCGTTATGTCTCCGTATGTAGAGGATGACAGCCTTTATGATGCGGCAGAGCTGATGAAAGAATGGAATGACATGGGTGTATGGAGAAAAGATGTCCTGAACTTTGACGGAGACACCAGAGAAGAGTTTTATGCCGGAACAACCGGTGCGGATCAGCATCATGCCCAGACCTATTATTCTACGATTGTTCCGAATATGGAGAAGAAACAGCCGGGTTCCGATCCGCAGTTCTATTACTGGGGCGAAGAAAATCAGAACGTACAGCATCCGCTGAAAGAGCATGGTGCATGTGCTATCAGTGCAAACTCCACACATCCGGAACGCGCCCTGATGGTATATGATCTGTTAAGAAATGATGAAGAGTGCTATCGTCTGTTAAACTATGGTATTGAAGGTGAGGATTATATTGTAACAGAAGATGGCAAGCTGGGCAGACCAGATGGATTTGATTCCAGTACAGATGCCCTGGATTCCAATTTCTGGATGGGACGTAATGATGATCTGGAACTGCAGGATGAAAGCTGGTGGGATGGAACCGATGATCTGATCAGTTCGCTGGATAAAATCGGTTATGATTATCCATTTGAAAACCTGATTGTTGATACAACTGCAATTGAGGCAAAGCAGGCAGCACTGGCTAATGTTCTCGCAAAATATATCCCGCAGCTGGCATATGGTCAGGTAGATGATCCGAAGGCAACTGTCGATCAGATGAGAGAAGAACTGAAAGCGGCCGGTTATGACGATGTAAAGGCAGCAATTCAGAAAGATTTAGATGCTTTTGTAGAGGAAAATGGAACACCGGATTTCACAAGAGGTGAATAAAAAAGGTGTTCACTTGACCGTAGAACAAGAAAGGTTAGCGACAAAACCTGGCAGATAATTCTGTGATTTCATGATAAGCAAGATAAGGGAGATACCGGAAAAGACATGATGCCTCTGGTGTCTCCCTTTTGCGAGTCAAATGTTTCCGTTCCGGTCACGGGAAATTTGGCAGACATATTATTTTTAACATAAAAAAGATGGAAATTTCAGAAACAGGAGGAACTATGAAGACGTTTGAAGTAAAAGAAGATTTTTATCTGGACGGAAAGAAAGTAAAAATCATTTCCGGAGGTATGCATTATTTTCGTACTGTGCCGGAATACTGGCGCGACCGACTGGAAAAATTAAAAGCTCTGGGCTGCAATACGGTGGAAACGTATATTCCATGGAATCTTCACGAAAAAGAGAAAGGAAAGTTTGATTTTTCCGGAATTCTGGATATTACCAGATTTGTAAAACTGGCCCAGGAGCTTGGTTTGATGGTGATTCTCCGGCCATCTCCCTATATTTGTGCAGAATGGGAGTTTGGCGGATTGCCATACTGGCTGCTGAAGGAAGACGGCATGCGCCTTCGCTGTTTCTATCCGCCATTTCTACAACATGTGAAAGAATATTATGAAAAATTATTTGAAGTGATCGCACCGCTTCAGATTACACGGGGCGGTTCTGTTATTCTGATGCAGGTGGAAAATGAATATGGATATTTCGGAGATGACAAATCGTATCTGGATTACATGAAACAGCTGATGATTGACTGCGGCTGTGAAGTGCCGATGGTTACATCGGATGGTCCTTGGGGAGATGCTTTTGACTGCGGAAAAGTGGAAGGTGTTTTACAGACCGGAAATTTTGGTTCCAAAGGAAAAGAGCAGTTTGCCGTCATGAAAAAGAAAATCGGCGATAAACCGCTGATGTGTATGGAATTCTGGGTTGGATGGTTTGATAACTGGGGTGTAGAAACGCATCAGACCGGTGATTTAGAAGAACATGCAAAAGATCTGGACGAAATTCTTTCCGAGGGCCATGTGAATATCTACATGTTTGAAGGTGGAACCAATTTTGGTTTTACGAATGGATCCAATTACTATGATGAGCTGACACCGGATGTTACTTCTTATGATTATGATGCACTGCTGACGGAAGACGGTCAGATTACGGCGAAGTATACGGCATTCCAGAATGTAATCCGGAAATATACCGAAATTCCGGAAGTAAAACTTAGTACAGAAATTCGCAGAAAATCATATGGAAAACTTCGTGTCAAAAGAAGCACATCTTTATTCGGAAACAAAGACCGGATTAGTAAAGCGATGGAGAGTGTATACCCGGTGTCAATGGAAAAACTGGATCAGGGATACGGATATATTTTATACGAAAGCCAGTTGAAAGATGAAGGGCCATTGGAAACACTGCGGCTGTGGGGAGCTAACGACAGAGCTAACATTTTTGTGGATGAAATCCCAACTGTTACACTGTATGACAGAGAACTTCTTGATGAAATAAAATGGGAGGAGAATAAACCGGAAGGACAGAAACTTTCTATTTTGATGGAAAATATGGGAAGAGTAAATTTCGGTCCGAATCTCGAAAGACAGAGAAAAGGGATTGATGGAAGCGTACAGGTTAATGGTCATAATCACTATTATTGGAAAGAATATACGCTTCCGATGGAACATCTGGAACATCTTGATTTTACAATTCCATCCGTTCCTGGTACACCGGGATTTTATGAATTTAGCTTCGAAGCAGATGAGACGGGAGATACCTTCCTTGATTTTACCGGATGGGGAAAAGGTTGCATTCTTGTAAATGGATTTAATATTGGAAGATTCTGGGAAATTGGGCCACAGAAACGATTATATATTCCGGGTCCGCTTTTAAAAAAAGGAACGAATACGATTCTGATTTTTGAAACAGAAGGAAAAGTGCCGGGAATCATTACACTCTGCGATGAACCGGATCTTGGCTAAAAGAATGAAGGAAAACATTTATTATCAGTATGACAGCAGTCAACTACCGGAAATTAGCCTGGCAGATACGGCGGTGATTGAACCGCCGTATATTCATAAAAGAAGAATGCCGTTGGAATACATTATTTATCTGGTGCGTCAGGGTGAGATGTTTCTTTTGGAGGATGGTGTACGGTATCATTTAACACCGGGGGATTTTTTAATTCTGGATCCGGATAAAATACATGTGGGGGAAAGAGCAACACATTGTGAATACCATTATATTCATTTCCATCAGAAATCCATAAAAAAAAACAAGATGACAAATGAGCAGACAACTGAGATAATTTTAAGAAAGAGAACGCAGTCCATGCAAAGTGATTCCTGTACCCTTTCCGGACAGGAACGCGTCAGTCTTTCGCTTCTTGCGTTGCCCAAATATATGCATCTTTCCGACACTTCTTCTTATTCTGAAATTCTGCAGAAAATCAATGATGGAATTACCTGTCAGAAAAATCGTATGGAAGGTTATTACAATTTGTGTGCCTGTCAGATTTTGGAGATGATGATTTTGGTTTCCAGACAGTTTGTAACATCGCTTGCCCAGGAAAAAACCGGAGTGGTCGGAAGCTACCGGAAAATATATGATCTTTTGGATTATCTGAATAACTGCTATCGCGAGCCAATTTCCGGAGTATTGATTGAAGAGCAGCTTGGTGGAAACTTTGATTATCTAAATCGGATTTTTCGTCAGACAACAGGAAAAACGATTTTTCAGTACCTGACGGAAGTCAGAATTTCCCATGCCAAGGAGCTTCTTGGTACAACTTCGCTTAAAATTTCGCAGGTCAGCGAAAAAGTCGGATTTTCCGATGAAAGTTATTTCAGTAAAGTCTTTAAAAAAATGACTGGAATGACACCTATGAACTATATGAAAAGCAGATAAGGAGAACAAAATATGGCAGGCTATTTATTTGTACATTTTACCGGAGAACAAAAGGATGGAGAACAGATTTATTTTTCCATCAGCAGGGATGGACTTCACTGGGAGGATCTGAATGACGGACAGCCAGTCTTATATTCTCATCTTGGAATGCAAGGTGTTCGCGATCCGTTTCTGCTGCGTGATCCAAAGCAGAAGAAATTTTATCTGATAGCAACCGATTTACGGATCGAAGCAGGAGAAGGCTGGGATACGGCACAATATCGCGGAAGCCGTGATCTGATTGTCTGGGAATCGAAGGATCTGGTTCACTGGAGTGCGGAGCGTGCCAGTACCATAGGTGTTCCGGGAGCCGGATGCGTCTGGGCACCGGAAGGAATCTATGACTCAAAAAGAGAGCAGTTTCTGGTTTTCTGGGCATCTATGGTAAAACTTTCCGGTGATACGGAAGCCAAACAGCGGATCTATGCATCCTGGACATCTGATTTTCAAAGTTTTTCCGAGCCATTTATTTACATGGAGCGGAAAGAACATGTGATTGATACAACGATGGTAGAATCAGAAGGTGTATACTATCGGATTTCCAAGGATGAGACGAATAAATGTCTGCTGTTGGAGTCCTGTGACTCCCTGACGGGCAATTTTCAGGAGATCCCATCAGAAACACTTTCTTCGCTGTTTGGCGTAGAAGGACCGGAATGTTATCTGCTACCGGATCAGAAGACATGGTGTCTGATTGCGGATCAGTTTGCGGAGGGAAAAGGATATCTTCCTCTTTTAACGGATGATCTTTCTTCGGGAAAATTCCGTATTTTAAAGGAAAAGGAATATGCTCTTGGAAAAACAAAAAAACGCCACGGTGGCGTTCTTGCAGTTACTGACGAGGAGCTTGCCTTGCTGGAACGATTTTTTGATCACAAAAAGCCGGTCGTAGAAGGGCTCTTTGCAGATCCGGATCTTGCCTGTTTTGACGGAACGTATTACCTGTATCCGACAACGGATGGCTTTACCGACTGGTCCGGTACGAAATTTTCTGTTTTTGCATCGAAGGATCTGAGAAAATTTCAGAAGGCTGCTGATATTTTCGACATGGCAGATGGAGATGTTCCGTGGGCGGTAGGAAGTGCCTGGGCGCCGTGCATTGCAGAAAAAGATGGAAAGTATTACTACTATTTCTGTGGAAAGCGTGTTGATGGCAAATCCTGCATTGGAGCAGCAGTATCTGATTATCCGGAGGGAACGTTTGTGCCTGCAGCAGAACCCATGATCACCATGGAAATGATGGAAACGTATCAGATCCAGATGAGTCAGACGATTGATCCGTCGATCTATCAGGAAAACGGCGAAACATATCTCCTGTTTGGAAATGGTTATGCGGCCATTGCAAAACTGACACCGGATATGATGCATATTGTTCCGGAGACGATGAAAAATCTGGAAGGACTGTACGATTTCCGTGAGGCGGTTACGGTTCTGAAGCGGGATGAAATTTACCATTTTACCTGGTCCTGTGATGATACAGGAAGTGAAAATTATCATGTAAACTATGGAACGTCCGATTCCCTGTACGGACCGGTTCGGTTTGAAAAGACGATTCTTCAGAAAGATGTGCAAAAAGGTGTTCTTGGAACGGGTCATCACAGCATCTGTAAGGTGCCTGGAAAAGATGCATACTGGATTGCTTACCATCGTTTTGGCACACCGCTTGCGCAGTATCCGGAGGGAAAGGGATTCCACCGGGAAACCTGCGTGGCCCCGCTGGAGTTTGACGAAGCCGGAAAAATGATGGAAGTGATTGTCTAGGTTTACGGAGAAAAAATATATGAACGGAAGAACAGAACAAGAATTGCAGCAGTATCTTTTCTAATATGAAACAGAGCTTTCAAGAGAAGCCGAAACGCTTTCTCTTTTGGATTTCCCTGTTTTGACAGAGGAGCTTTTTTCTCTGTTTGAAAAGACGGGGAACCGGCTGCGGTATGAAGAAGCTTACTTTGGACGCCGGAAATACCTCGTTGCTTTTGCGTTCAATGCATTGTTTGCAAAAGAGAGGGACATTTCTATGGATCTTTCCGGCCTGGAATGGGTTCTGGAGCAGATTTGTGCGGAAACTTGCTGGGCGCTGCCGGCACATGTGAACCGGAAAAAGGATGAAAAGTGGAAGATTACATTGGATCTTTTTGCGTGCGAGACTGCACAGTCACTTCTGGAAATTGCGTTTCTACTTCGAAACGATCTGCGGCCGGAGTTACTGTGTCGGATCTGGAAGGAAAGCAGCAGGAGAGTGTTGCAGCCGTTTCTTATACAGGAAAACGGTGCATTCTGGTGGGAAACGAGTAAAAGTAACTGGAATGCTGTTTGCTGTGGATCCGTAGGAGCAGCCGCCTGCTATGCATCTGAGCTTTTTCCTGTTCTTTTTCCGAATGCGGAAAGCATCGAGAGTATCAATCAAAACTGTGAACAGATCTTGACGCGCGTGACCCGGGATCTTTCCTGCTTTCTTGCGAGCTTCGGCGAGGACGGCGCCTGCATGGAAGGTCTTGGCTATTGGGAATATGGAATGAGTTATTTTTCCATGTTCGCGGAACTTCTGAAAGAAAAAACGGGCGGGAAAACTGACTTGCTGGATGGAAAAAAGCAGCGGAAAATCATGGAATTTCAGCAGAAATGCTATTTCCCGGGCGGAAATACGTTAAGCTTTTCTGACGGAGACAGCAAAAGCCGTTACCGGATGGGACTTACCTGCCATTTTGCAATGCTGGATCCAAATGTTAAAATCCCGCCGCTGGTACGGGCAATGCATTTTGGGGAAGATCCGTGTTATCGCTGGAATGCCGCATATAGGGACTGGATCTGGACGAAGCAATATCTGAATGTGTTAAAAAGCAGGTCGGACGGTTCCGAGAATGCTGCAGAGGAACGGGTATGTTCCGGCACGTTTACTTATCTGGCGGATGCCGAATGGGCAATTGCAACTGGAAAGCATCAGACCGCATTCGCAATCAAAGGTGGAAACAACGGGGAGCCGCACAATCATAACGATGTCGGCAGCTTTCTGTATTTTATCGGGGAAGAAGAAATTATCAGTGATCTTGGAGCCGGAGAATACACGAAAGCATATTTTGGCCCCGAACGATATTCCGTACTCTGCTGTAGTTCACGTGGCCATAGCGTTCCGATTTTGGATGGAAAGGAACAGTGCAAAGGGGAAACATATCGTGCCGATGCAGTGAATTACTCCGAGACAGGAGAAATTTCGATTTCCTTTGCTGGGGCATATGAGAAAGAAAGCAGGAAAAAACTGATACGGACTGCTGTTTTTTGCAGGGAAACCGGTGAACTTCAGATCAAAGATTGCCTGAAGACCGCTCCTTTGGATAATGGCTTCACGGAAAATCTTGTCACACGGCAGAACGTAAGTCGGGAAAAAGACCGGATTCGAATCGGTGACAGGGGAACTCTGAAAATAGATGGTGTTTCTCCGGAAAAGATTCAAATTATTCCATGCATTCATAGAGATCATCAAGGAAAAATGGAAACTGTGTTTCTGATTCAATGGGAAGCTGACGGAAAAGAAAATATCTGGCGAAGCCGATTTGTACTTTGCCCGGAATAATACAAAAGCTCCTGACGTTGTTAGAAGGAAGATATTCAGTGAGGCTGCATTGCGGTACGAAAACAGAGCAAAAGACTGTGCAAATGAATTTATGATTTGCACAGTCTTTTGCTTTATACGTTGCTGATCATCGAAAGAAATGTCTTATGAATCCTCATATCCGGGTCGAGTTCTGGATGGAAGGAGAAGGCCATCTGGTTTTTATATTTTACACCGACAATCCGCTCTTCCACAACCGCGAGCACTTCCACGCCGTTCCCCACAGATGCAATATACGGCGCACGGATAAACGTCATCGGCACTGTTCCGATGCCCGCAACCGGTGCTTCTGTGTGGAAGCTGCCTAACTGGCGGCCGTAGGCATTCCGCCTGATGCACATCGGAATCGTGCCGAAATACTGTTCCGGCTGTCCCTTGATCTGTCCGTCGATCGTTTCGGCCAGAAGAATCGCACCGGCGCAGGTTGCGAGGACCGGCATGCCGTTTTCAATCTGGCTTTTCATGATATCGAACATGCCAAGCTCTTTTAAAAGCTTTCCCTGAACGGTACTCTCGCCGCCCGGTAGTACAAGTGCATCGTAAGGCTCGGCAAGATCGCGGGCCTGACGCAGTTCGATGCATTCGGCGCCAAGCTGCTCTAATACTTTTTCATGTTCTGCAAACGCACCCTGCAGTGCAAGCACTCCAATTTTCATTATTTTCCTCTTTCTGCCATCAGTAAGGCGATTTCCTGCTCGTTGATGCCGACCATAGCCTCGCCGAGATCAGCGGAGAGTTCTGCGATCAGTTTCGCATCGGTGTAGTTGGTAACGGCTTTTACGATGGAAGCCGCACGTTTTGCCGGGTTGCCGGATTTGAAGATACCGGAACCAACAAAAACACCCTCTGCTCCAAGCTGCATCATCAGCGCTGCATCGGCAGGAGTTGCCACACCGCCGGCTGCAAAGTTGACAACCGGGAGACGGCCGTTATCATGAACATACTGAACAAGATCGTACGGAACCTGCAGGACCTTGGCTGCCTCAAACAGCTCATCCTCACGCATTGAGGTCAGTTTCTGAATTTCGCTGTTCATTTTTCTCATATGGCGGACCGCCTGTACGATATCGCCGGTTCCCGGCTCACCTTTGGTACGGATCATAGACGCTCCCTCGTTGATCCGGCGGAGTGCCTCGCCGAGATCTTTTGCACCGCAGACAAACGGTACTTTGAAATTTCGTTTGTTAATATGGTAGACATCATCCGCCGGGGAGAGAACCTCACTCTCGTCGATGTAGTCGATTTCGATGGCTTCAAGAACCTGTGCCTCTACAAAGTGGCCGATGCGGCATTTTGCCATAACCGGAATGGAAACGGCTTCCTGAATGCCGCTGATCATCTTCGGATCACTCATACGGGAAACGCCGCCGGCTGCACGGATGTCTGCAGGAATCCGCTCCAGTGCCATAACGGCACAGGCACCAGCTTCCTCGGCAATATGCGCCTGCTCCGGAGTGGTAACGTCCATGATCACGCCACCCTTTAACATCTGTGCCAGTTCTTTGTTCAGTTTGTATCTCTCATTTGCTGCTGTCATAATAAGTTCCTCCGTGTCTGAAAAATTTTAGTTTCTGTTTTGGCTTTACTTTTGCTCTGCCTCACAGTATACTGGTAAAGTGACTATAAAAAAATTGCCAAAACAAATATATTCAGTAAGGTCAGATGAGAGGAGAGCGGTCGGATGCTGACGTATAATTTTTCCAATATAGGGTCAGATTCCCTGTATGAATATTTATATAAATGTATCAAAAATGACATATTGCTGGGAAATATCCGCCCTGGAGAGAAGCTGCCGTCGAAACGGACGTTCGCGAAAAATCTGGGTATCAGCGTCATTACCGTCGAGAATGCCTATGCGCAGCTTGTTGCGGAAGGCTATCTGTATTCCATGCCAAAGCGCGGATTCTATGCGGCTGATCTGGAAATTGAGGATTCCATGCGGGATGCGGTGCCAAAAGAGATCCTGCAGGTAGCAAACGGGGAGACTTCCTATTTTGCGGATTTTTCCAGTAACCAGACGGACAGCGAGATTTTTCCGTTTACAATCTGGACGCGGACGGTGCGTGCTGTCCTGAATGACAACCGGATCCAGCTCATGATCAATTCCCCGTGCGCCGGGATTTTAAAGCTGCGCAGTGCGATTGCAAAATATCTGCGAGAGTTTCGTGGAATGCAGGTGCTGCCGGAGCAGATTATTGTCGGCGCAGGAACGGAGTATCTGCATAACCTTCTGATTCAGCTTCTCGGAAACGATCTTGTTTATGGAGTAGAGGATCCCGGGTATCACAAAATTGCGCGGATTTATGAGAGCATGAAGGTACGGTACGAGCCAGTGCCGCTCGATCAGAACGGTGTTTCGGTGCAGGAGCTGGAAAAAAGATCGGTTGATATTATTCATACATCCCCGTCCCATCACTTTCCAACCGGGACAGTCATGCCGGTCAGCCGCCGTTATGAACTGCTCGGCTGGGCGGCAAAATCGGATCATCACTATATCATTGAGGACGATTACGACAGTGAGCTGCGTCTCGGCGGAAAGCCGTTTCCAACGCTGCAGAGCATCGATGTATCGGACAAGGTCATCTATATGAATACGTTTACGAAAACACTTGCCTCCACGGTACGGATCAGCTATATGGTGCTGCCGCAGACACTGGCAGAGAAATTTTACCGCGAGCTGTCGTTTTATTCCTGCACCGTTTCCAACTTTGAGCAGTACACACTGGCAGAGTTTATTGAGAACGGCAGTTTCGAAAAACATATCAACCGGCTGCGGAACTATTATCAGAACAAACGAGATCTGATTTTACGGGCGCTTGAAAAGAAGCCGCTCGGTGATTATGTGACCATCGAGGAAGAAGAAGCCGGCGTTCATTTTCTGATGCATCTTCGCACGGATTTGAAAGAAGAGTCGATTGTCACGCAGGCGAAATCCCGTGGTGTGAAATTAAAGCCGCTCTCCGGCTATTACGCGGATGCGGCGGAGGCAATAAAGCAGGAAAATACGTATGTCATGAACTATTCCTCTATCGATCCGGCTGCAATGGAGCGGGCGGCGGGAGTGCTGCTTCATATTCTGCGGGCGCATACGACGGAAAACACATTTGAGGCAGAGATGAAAAAGAGCCAGGAATAATCATAAATTGATCCACAGAAATAACTGCAGGGAATGAGCTTCTCTGATGCCCAGCAGTTTCTATTACAAACTCATAAAGGAGAAAAGCATATGACGAATCGTGAAATGATGGAGATTGCCATGAGGCAGTCTGCGGAAGATATGGGGTGCCGTGTGGAAGATCTCAAGGCGGACAAAAATGTTGTTGTTCCCATAAATTTAGGAAAGAAGGCCCGCAAATATTTGAAAGAGCCTATTACCTGCAATCTGGTTTCCTATGGAAGTAATATCATGGCGGCTTCCATACCGGAGACTATGGATCTGGTATCTGCGTATGTAGACAAATTCGAATTTTACCACTGTTTTGAGACACCAAACATGCATTGGCTGAATGAACGTTTAACTGAAAAAGGGCACAAAATATGTTTCATGGCAGAATACTATCTGCCGGACATCAGCCGGATACCGACTCTTTCCTGCGCCTATGAGACACGAGTATTGACACAGGAAGATTTTGCGGATTTGTATCGACCGGAATGGAGCAATGCGCTTTGCGAAGATCGGAAGAATCTGGATGTACTTGGCGTCGGCGCATATGATGGAAGTACGCTGGTGGGACTTGCCGCCTGTTCTGCCGATTGCGACGATATGTGGCAGATCGGTGTGGATGTCTTGCCGGAATACAGACGACAGGGGATTGCCTCTGCACTGACAAGCAGACTTACAAAAGAGATCATAAACAGGGAAAAAGTACCTTTTTACTGTACCGCCTGGTCTAATGTCAGATCTGTAAGAAACGCTGTTAAAAGCGGTTTTATACCAGCATGGGTAGAAATGACTGCAAAACCGGCAAATATTGTTGATGAGATGAATTTATGAAGGAACCTTTCCTGTCGATTCCCGCTGAATCAGCTGTGCATGCAACAAATACGTACTGATTGGGATGTGATTGAGAAGACTTGACAATGCAAAAAATCCACTTTTTCCGAGCTCCAGCCGATCTTGTCTGATGGTTGTAAGGGGCGGTGACGTACAAGCAGCAATCGGCAGATCATCAAATCCGATAATGCTGATATCATCAGGAATCTGGAATCCCAGCTGCTGACATTGCGTGAGCGTTGCACTAGCAAGGGTATCCTGGTTGCAAATAATAGCAGTGATTCCGTTTTCCAGAAAACGGGGAAGATGCTTTTCCATACATTCTGACAGATAATAAGAACAGCCGATCGCAGCAGGAGAAGTCTTCAGTCCATGCTGGTGCATGGAACGGAGAAAGGCAGCATGGCGTGCCTGGAGAACCCGGGCACCGAGGGAGCTGCTCAGATAGGCGATCTTCCGGTGTCCAAGTCCGGCAAGATAAGAGACGGCAAGCTCCATTCCCTCCTCATTATCAATACCTACATAAGCGGTGGAAGGATTCCCTACTATATAGTTGTCGAAAAGAACAGCCGGTGTGCGGCTGATTTTAAAGTCTTGAATCCAGGGATCGCTCAGGGAAAAGCCGACCACAAAAGCTCCTATATAATCATGCTCCAGCATAAAAACATCATAATGCTGGTTTCTTTGGGTCTTAATATCAACAGGCACAATTTCAACATCAAAGCCTGCTGGTTCTGCCATCTGACGAAAACCCACCAGGATATCATAGGCAAAATGATGCGGTTCCTGATACCGCATATTTTCTTTTTCTATTATAATACAGACTTTTTTCGTTGGTTTCTTATAACGCCGCAGCTTCGTATAACCCAGAGCTACGGCAGTTTCCAAAACCTGTTTCCGTAAAGCATCGCTGATATCAGGCGCGTCATTGAGCGCTTTGGATACCGTGCTCTTGGAAACTCCCATTTTATCAGCAATATCCTGAATGGTAGTCATAATCGGCAATCCTTTCACAAAACAAAAAATGTAAACTCCCAGCTATCATGATGGAGTTCTTTTAACGCTATTATATGAAGATTGCGGGAGTGCAAAGCACGTAGCAATCTGGTATCAAAGGGGTCAAAAAACCTTTTGCCCCCGTATCATTATATAAAAACATAAGATAAAAAGCAATCCATACCGTGAAAAAGAAATGTTTCGCTAAGTTTCGAAAAAAGAAAGCATCCTGCACAAAAATCATCCTGAAAATTATCTGAATTTTACGAAAGCGCAGGGAAAAATGGAAATTGATTGACGAAGAAATAAAAAAGGCTTATAGTAAAGTTACGAAACAATGCGAAACAAAAAGTGATCGTGTTTCTTACAAGGATGCAAAAAACAGCTTTAGAGCTATACGGGAGGAAAATGAGATGGAATTTAGCGGTGTATACCATAAAACTTCAGAACAGATGAGTTATGCCCTGGATGAGGACAGACTGATTGTCAATATCAAGACAGGATATGATGTAAAACAGGTTTTTATCCATTACGGAGATCCTTATGAAGCCGGAATTTTGGGCGGAAAAGAAAAGTGGATCGGAAAAAGAGAGGAAATGATATATAAAAAACGTCTGCCTTATCAGATCTGGTGGACAACAACGCTTCTTCCGGAATACAAAAGATGCAAATATTATTTCGAGCTGCGGACGGAAAAGGAAGTCTGGTATTATTTTGAGGATGGTTTCCTGACAGAAGAACAGCTCCGGATGGATGGCCGTATGCAGCAGTGCTTTATTGTACCCTGGATGAACCCGGCAGATATCAATCGCACACCGGCATGGGTAAACGAAACGATCTGGTATCAGATTTTCCCGGATCGGTTCCGCAACGGGACACCGGAAAAAAACGGAGATGATATCACACCCTGGAGAAATCACGGAACCGTAACAAACGAAGAAAAATTCGGAGGAAACCTGGAAGGGATCCGTCAGAGATTATCGTATCTGCAGGAACTTGGGATTACCGGTATTTATCTGAATCCGATCATGAAAGCAGAGTCCAACCACAAATATGACACGACCGATTATACAAAAATAGATCCGTTTTTTGGCGATGCGGATACAATGAAAGCGCTTTGCAAAGAAGCACATGAAAAAGGAATCCGCATTATGGTAGATGCAGTGTTTAATCATAGTGGAAGAAAATTTGAGCCGTGGATAGATATCCTGGAGCATGGAAAAGAGTCTCGTTATGCGGACTGGTTTATGGTAGAGGACTGGGAACAGGTTCAAAAAAGGGGAGACACCAGAGACCGACGGTTCTATTCCTTTGCATTTACAGACGGGATGCCAAAGCTGAACACAAACAACGAAGAGGTGATACAGTATTTCTGTAAAATCTGTGAGGACTGGGTACGGGAGTTTGATATCGACGGAATTCGTTTCGATGTAGGAAACGAAGTGTCGCACAGGTTCTTAAAGCGGATAAGGGAGCATTTAAAAACGATAAAGCCGGATATTTATCTTCTGGGGGAAATCTGGCATGATGCAAGCCAGTGGCTGCAGGGAGATGAATATGATTCTGTCATGAACTACCCGCTGCTGAGTGGAATCCATGATTTCTTTCTTGATAAAACAATGAAAAAAGAAGAATTTGAATATATGGTAAACCGTTGCTATACCATGTATATGCAGCAGAATAACGATGTACTTTTTAATCTCCTGGATTCCCACGATACCGAGAGGCTGATGAACCGTTTTCACGATCTGGACAAGTTCTACCAGCAGCTTGCAATCCTTTTTACGCTTCCGGGAAGCCCCTGTATTTATTATGGAACGGAGATTGCAATGGAAGGCGCTCATGATCCGGACTGCAGAAGATGTATGCCTTGGAGTGAAATTGAAAGCGAAGAGAATCAGAAAAAAATTGCAACGATGCGGAAACTGATCATGCTTCGAAGAAATGAAAAAGTGTGCAGAAGCCTGCATTTCCATTTTCCGAATGGTTATGAAAATGATCGGTGTGTAGAGTATATTAAACTAGACGAAGAGGGAAATAAAATCGAAGTTCTGCTCAACGCATCGGATGAGGAGATAAAAGTAAAAGGAGACGGGGAAGTACTTTTTGCCCGGGAATTTGATGGAGAGATACTTGGTGTAAATGGAACGTTAATTCGCAGGATGTAAGGGTTTCACCTGTTAGAAATATGTGCAGACAGGCACAAAAAAAGCATGTTTTCTGGAAAAGCCACCGGAAAACATGCTTTTTTGATCTCTTGCCTCGCCAAAAACATAAGTAAGGAGCCATTTTTCGAAGGAAAATGAGCGGATTACGAATGTTTTTGAAGATTGCGTGAGTGCAAAGCACATAGCAATCTGGTATCGCAGTGATCAGACGTTTAAAATACCGAACGACTGCAGCAGCAGTGCGGCAAGGAGCACGGGTGCAATAAACTTCACCATGACGATATACAGCCTCTTTCGACCGAACTTATATCCTCCCAGAGTCACCTCATCGATGATGACCTGCGGCTTTACAACCCATCCGATCAGAATACAGGAGAGAAGTGCGACAAGCGGCATCAGAAGGTTATTGCTGATGAAATCCATGACATCCAGGATCTGAGCCGTTGCGCCATTTGGAAGCTTCAGTTCAAAATAAAGCGCATTGTAGCCGAGGCATACGATGATACCGACGAGACATGCATAAACGGTTACAATAACCGTGCTTTTCTTTCTGCTGATGTGAAATTTGTCGATCATACAGGAAACAATGGATTCCATGACCGATACGGAAGATGTAATGGCTGCAAAGGAGACCATAAGAAAGAAAATGGTTCCGATTACGCCGCCTGCTGCTCCCATGGACTGAAAGACCTTCGGCAGGGAGACAAACATCAGACCAGGGCCGGCAGACATACCCTCTGTCCCCATAAAGGTAAATACGGCAGGAACGATCATCAAACCGGCGAGCAGCGCAACAATGGTGTCGAAAATTTCGATCTGGTTGATCGATTTCATCAGGTTTGTTTCTTTTTTTACGTAGGAACCGTAGGCAACCATGATACCCATCGCAACGCTGATCGAAAAGAAAAGCTGTCCGAGTGCATCGACAAAGACGGTGAAAAATTTCTGCGGCGTCATTCCTTTAAAATTTGGAACAAGATAAATTTTCATACCCTGCAGTCCCGTACGGACGACACCGTCTGCGTCGGTATGGGTCAGGGTCAGAGAAAAAACAGAAATTCCGATGATTAAAATCAGAAGGATCGGCATCAGAATTTTGCTGTAGTTTTCAATTCCCTTATTGACACCACGATATACAACGAATGCGGTAAGAAAAAGATAGATTCCCAACCACACAATCGGCTGCCATGTACCGGTAATATAGCCGGTAAAGTAACCATCCTCGGCAGCAGCAGTGCCATGTCCGGTGAGAAACACAGACAGGTATTTTAATACCCAGCCGCCAATGGAGCAGTAGTAAGGCAGGATGACAACCGGCACGATACTGGCGAGAAGGCCAAGACCGTTCCAGCCCGGGTGAATTTTACCGTAAGCGACAAGCGGACTTTGTCCGGTTTTTCTTCCGATGGCAATATCAGTTGTCAGCAGGGTAAATCCAAAGGTCAGAGCCAGTACGATATAAACTAAAATAAAGGTTCCGCCTCCGTCTTTTGCGGCAAGATAAGGGAAACGCCAGATATTTCCCAGTCCAACCGCGCTTCCTGCGGCAGCAAGCACGAAGCCGATCGATCCGGTAAAGCTGCCGCGCGTATGTTTCTTTTCCATATAAGATACATCTCCTTATTGATAGACTGACTGTTTTTAACAGCCGAATACTTCTATTATAAAGTTCGGACGATACTTCGTCAACCAGAAGATCTATAGATTGACAATTTCGATTAGTTGTACTATCATCTAATTAGTTGTATATGCATCTATTTGAAACAGATTGAGAATGGACAGGAGGAACAGAAAAATGGATCCAACAGAACGGAAAATAACAAAAATAGCGCGGGAAGCCGGGAAATTTACGGTTCAGGCAATGAAAGAAGAGGGCATCGGCACAGCAGAATTTGACTTTATCCATCTGGTGCGCCATCATCCGGGCATCACGCAGACGGAAGTGCGCGAACAGTTAAAGATTGATAAAGGAGCCGCTGCAAGACGCGCTGCAAGCCTTGAGGCAAAGGGATATCTGATCCGGAAACCGAATCCGTGGGACGGCAGAAGCCAGCTTCTGTATGCTACGGAAAAAGCAGAAACTTTGAAAAATTCCAAAGCAGAAATTGAAACGGTTTTTTATGAATGGCTGCTTTTGGAGCTTCCGGAAAAGGAGGCAGAAAGCTTCTGCGAAACACTGGACAAGCTGTACTGGAAATCGAAGAGAGAACGGCAGAATCATTTTGCGGAACTTTCAAAAATTTTAAGTGAAAAAGCAGATAAAACAATAAAAGCAACAGCAGAAGGAGGCAGCAGCGATGAAGGATGAAACCTTTCGCCCGAACCGGATGCTCTCTTACTTTCAGGAAGAATGGAAAATTCTCTTTTTTGTTACGGTTTCCGGTCTCATCTATAATCTGGGACTTCTTGCAGGCCCCTGGTTTGAGGGAAAAATGACAGGAAAGCTGGTTGATCTCCTCGGCGGCACAGGAACCTTCCACCAGATGCTGATGCTGGTCACGGCCTATGTCGTGAGTATTGGCATTGTGCAGGTTTCCCGCTATTTCAAACGGTTCTATGTCAGAAGATTTGCCAACAACGTCAACCGGCATATGAAGCAGATTCTTTACGGAACGCTGGTTCGCAAAAGCCGTTTGGAGCTGGAAGCGGAAGGTACCGGAAATGTACTGACGAAGGCCATTCTCGATGTAGACGATTGCGTAGAAGGAATGCGGAAATTTACAACGGAAATCTTTGATACCGGTGTTGCTCTTCTCGCCTATGCGTGTATGCTGCTCTGGTACGACTGGCGCCTGGCTCTTCTCTGCATGATTTTTCCACCCATTTCCTACGTGATTGCCGAAAAGATGAAGGTCATGGTACAGAAAACGGGCGCTGCCTATAAGGTACAGTCGGGTGCATTAAGTGCTGCAACCCTGGACCGTGCGACAAATGCCATCACGTATCGTGTCTTTGGCTGTGAGGAGGACAGAAAGGCCGCTTATGAGGAGAATCTTTCGGCTTACGAATCTGCCGCTGTGCGCGCCAATATCTGGAACACAGCTATGCCGCCGATTTACCGTATGATCTCGATGACGAGCATTCTGTTTATCCTGTATTTTGGAGGCAGAAACGTCCTGCATGAGGGTTGGACACCGTGGACCATTGCTGTATTTACCACATTTTTGTCCTGCTACACGAAGCTTGCCACCAAATCATCGAGCGCAGCAAAGCTTTTTAATGCGGTACATAAAGCGCAGGTTTCCTGGAAACGAATCAAACCTCTGTTGCAAAATTCGAAAGCCGAACCGGAGTTTCCGGCCGCAGCACCTGCAGAGCTTAACGTCGATCACCTGCATTTTGCCTATCCAAACGGAAAAGAGATCATCCATGACCTGTCGTTTCAGGCGGCTCCTGGCCAGATCATCGGTGTAACGGGACCTGTCGCATGCGGAAAGTCAACGCTTGGAAAGACTTTTCTCTGCGAGTCGCCGTATGAGGGAAGCATCACCTTCGGCGGAAAAGAACTTGGAAAAATGGAAAAAGCAGACCGGAACCGCATGGTCGGTTATCTTGGCCATGACCCGGAGCTGTTCCATGGAAGCGTGGAAGAGAATATCCGTCTCGGGGGAAAAGAGGGCGCAGAGGAGATGATCCGAGTCGTCTGCCTGGAAGATGAAGTGAAAGCAATGGAAAACGGAATCCATACTCTGGTCGGAACGGGCGGTATCCGCCTCTCCGGTGGTCAGGCGCAGCGCCTTGCCCTTGCGCGAACCCTGTACCACAAACGGCCGGTTCTGGTTCTCGACGATCCGTTTTCGGCACTCGACAAAGAGACGGAGGCACAAATTTTTTTAAATTTAAAGGAGCTGGCAAAAGACTCTATTATAATCCTCATTTCCCATCGCCTCTATCTGTTCGACCAGATGGATCAGGTCATCTGGATGGATGAGTGCCATACGAAGGTCGGCACACATGAGGAACTCCTTGCAACGGTTCCGTCCTACGCAGAGCTCTGCAGCAACCAGACGAAGGGAGGCAGCTTTTGATGCGAAAGAAAGAATCTGTATTGCGGGTAATCAAAGAAACCGTTCGAAAACACGGCGTTTTATCAGCCGCACTTTTGGGAGTCGTCTGCGGTGCGGTT
Source organism: Blautia sp. TM10-2 (assembly GCF_003480845.1). Taxonomy (NCBI): domain Bacteria; kingdom Bacillati; phylum Bacillota; class Clostridia; order Lachnospirales; family Lachnospiraceae; genus Blautia; species Blautia sp. TM10-2. Next base: position 127,818 of record NZ_QUJZ01000003.1, read on the forward strand.
ATTTTCGCACTGCTCCCGCCTCTTGTGCTGGCACAGCTGATTGACCTTTTGACAAAGAAGCATACCCTCTGGATGGAAGGAATTCTGCTGTATTTCGGACTTCTTGCCCTGACGGGTCTTCTGGAGTCGGCACGAGAGAGTCTTCTGACGGTATTCGGCCAGAAAATTACACATGCACTCCGAAGCAGTCTGATGGAAAAGTTCGGACGCCTTTCCGCCAACGAGCTGAACCGCCAGGAGCCGGGCGCTCTCGTATCAAGATTTGTCGGTGACATCGACACAGTGGAAAACCTGTTTACCTCCGGGATCATCAGTATGTTTGCCGATGCGTGCAAAATCTTAAGCATTCTTGCCGTCATCTGGGTGACTAATCGTGGACTTACGATTGTTCTGATTATTTTACTCCCTGTTCTGTTCCTCTTTACCCGTTATGTTCAGAAAAACATGCTGGCCTCCCAGATTGCCAACCGCCGTGCAGTCAGCCGTGCTTCGGGTCACGTTCCAGAGACGCTGCACAACATCCGTACCATTCACTGTCTGCAGAAAGAGACGTATATGGAGCAGCAGTATGCGCACTATATTGATGACAGCTACAGCGCAATGGAGAAGACCAATTTTTACGATGCCGTCTATTCTCCGGTCATCCTGATTTTAAATGCCATTGTTGTTGCTGTTGTCATGCTGCTTTCGGCCTCCGGCAATCCGACCGTTTTAAAGCTGTTCGGCATGTCCGCCGGAACCGCCGTTGCTGTTATAAACTATATTTCCCAGATCTTTGCTCCGGTCGAAAGTCTTGGTATGGAAATCCAGACAATTCAGTCTGCGTTTGCCGGTATGGAAAGAATCAATGAATTTTACAGCCTGGAAGAGAAGAAAGAGCCGGCTGCGCTGACTGAAAATACAGATTACGGCATAGCGGCTGAGCTAAAAAATGTGACGTTTGGATATGACGAAAGCCAGGTCATCTTAAACGATGTAAGTCTGCAGATCAAAAAAGGCGAGCAGGTAACACTTTTGGGACGAACGGGTGCCGGAAAGAGTACTATTTTCAAACTGCTGCTCGGTTTATATGAACCACAGAAAGGAATGGTTCTGATTTGGGGTGTTCCATCTGTCGATCTGCCGGATGCAAAAAAACGAAAGGTTTTCGGCTATGTGGAGCAGTCGTTCCACATGGTGCCGGGATCGGTAAAAGACCAGATTACTTTGTATGATGCAAAGATTTCGGATACAGATGTAAAAAAAGCAGCAGAGCTGACCGGACTTGCAAAGACCATCGAGGCGCTTCCGGACCAATATGATACGATCTGTACACAGGATCTCTTCTCACAGGGTCAGTGGCAGCTCCTCTCGATTGCCCGTGCAGCCGCAGCGGAGCCTGAAATTCTGCTCCTCGATGAGATTACCGCAAACCTTGATGCAGAGACGGAAAAAATGGTATTAAATGCATTGCAAAGGGTTTCCAAAAACCGTACCGTAATTTCCATTTCCCACCGAACTATGGCAGAAACGGGACGCGTGATTCCAATTTCATAATTTCTTTTCGTTCATTAAATTTTTGAAACAAAGCGTGCCGGATGCATTCTGACAAAAAAAGATGCGCCGACACGCTTTCTTTGTCCCGCCAGGCAGAACAAAATAGAGCGGAGGAGCGAGTTTCAATTGACACAAAAAAGGGGAGCAAGTACAATAAAAGTAACGAAAAGAGAGGAGGCGGTATTCAGTTGAAAAAGAGAAAATGGAAATTCCGCATCGCAGGCGGCGCTGTCACGCTGCTGGGCATCTATCTGATGGCGGTCGGCTACGGAGAGACGATCACACTCACCATCGCCACGGTTGTCCTGATTTTCGGCATTGCCATCTGGTCCATGGCAACCCCGGAGAACTACAATTCCATGACGGATATGATTGCCATGATCTCCATGGAGAAGCCGCGGAAAATCGAAGAATTTTATGAGGCTTACAAGAACGTCGATACACCGTTCGGTTCTGCATGGCTTGCAAAATTCTACACGATGCGGCAGAAAGCACTCGTTTTCGGACCGGACGCCAAGGGAGAATATCTCTACTTCTGGCTGACCAAAGACGGTCATGTCGGTTATTTGGGATATTCCTTCATCGAAGGCTTTATCAAAAAGAAACTCACCACACCCGTGTATCCGATTCATGAAGATGTTGCAGAGAACCTCGCAGACCATCTAAGCTACCATTCCGATCTGATGATGTTCCAGAGCGAATTAAAAGCGAATCTGGAGCATTTCGTCAAAACCGGAACGGTACAGCCGTTTCAGAAGATTTCGGCGTCCCAGATTTACACTTTCACGGAGGATTACCGCCTGACGGGCCAGCATTTCGATCTGGAGGATACAGACGGAAACCTGGTTTACGAGATCGACAGCACCGTGCCGCTGAAAACATTTTATATCTACGATGCGATGCACACCGAAATCTTCCGCATGACGAAGGAACTGCTCCACGCGCTGCCGACCTACCGTTTTTATCTGTACGGCGAGCCGTATGGTGTGTTGAAAAAGCAGTTTGCACTCGTACGGGATCAGTTCTCGATGGAACTGCCGGAGGGAAAACTGGAACTCCGGGAATACGCCGGCTCCATCGGCCACAATTACTCGGTAAAACTGAACGGAACTATGATCGGCGCCATCGTCGACAATATGGATCTTACCGTCGGAAACATCATGTTCGACAATGCGTTTCTGATTGTCTACGATGCAAAATATCTGCCGCAGCTGACCGCACTCGCTGTGATGGCGGCAAGAGAACTGGCACGCGACAAGGACGGCGGTCTTTCCAATCGGTCCTGACAAAAGAAAGAGAGGGGAATCTATGAGAAAAACGACAAAATTGTTTTTGGGTTTTACAGCAGGACTTCTGCTTCTGTGCGGCTGCTCGGCGGCAGAAGAAAAGTTAGGGTATGAAAACGCGGATGTGGCAAAAGAAGCCCTTGCATCGGCTTCGTCCGTCCGCATGCGCTGTGATCTGGATAACGTTGACGCTTCGGGAAACATTTATGCGGATGAAAAGGCTGCCGCGTATATGAAAAACAGCGGTCTCTTTGATCAGACCTGGACGATCTCTATTTCCGGCGAAGAATGGTTCCATATGAAAATTGTGACGGACGAAGAAATCAATAAGATGACAAAATCCGCTACTACCTATGCATTCTATGATCCGGACAACAACCTGCTTGGCTATGCACAGGAGCGCGTGACGACACCGGATCAGATGCCGGAAGCGTATTACATTATTTTTCTCGATGCAGATCTGAACGAAAAACCATATTACGCATCAGAGGATGGACATACCATTTATACAGAGGGCGGAACGGTGATCGGTTCTGCGAAAAAAGAGATGGACTGGTCCGGTTCACAGTGCAATCTCTATGTGAACCTGGAGGATAACGGTACGCAGGTGATGGATTTCCAGGATAAATACGCCTTGCTCGATATGATGTACGATGAGGCAAATGAGTATTACAAAGATAACAAGTAAGGCGGAGGAAAAAGGCAGTTGAAAAAGAGAATATATACAGCCGCTGGTCTTTTTCTTGCCGCCGCTCTGGTGCTTGGCGGCTGCGGAAAAGAAAAAGTGCCGGAATCTGAGTTTGCAACTGCGGATGAGGCAAAAGAGGCGCTTACATCGGCAGAAACCATAGAAATCTACTTTGACCTGTATGGAAGTAAACGAAAGACGAAGATTGTGGCAGACGGAAAAGTGGCGGGCTATCTTCAGAAGAATACGGTCTATATCAACGAGGAGGAGTGGTTTTCGATTGACTATGTGGAGGATGAGCCCATCAATGACAGAGAAGGCTCCGGCACGACGTACGGCTATTACGACGCATCCGGTACGTGTCTTGGCTATGCGCAGGAGCAGTATGTGGATACCTCCTATGGAAAAGATACAAGACTGATTTTCCTTGATGTAGATGAAACGCCGCTCGATTACCAGAGTTCGAGAAGCGGCAGGATTCTGTATGATGAAAATGACGAGGAGATCGGCAGCGGAAAGATCGGGCGATCAGGGGTCAGTCTTCTTGACCAGTGGTACACGAATCTTTACTGTGCCGTCTTTAAGACCGAGACGGACGGCACGCGGCAGATTGATTTCATGGACCGGATGGCGATGCTGTGGCGTCTGGAGCGCGATTACCGCTCAATTGACGACAATCCTGTCAACACCGGCGTGCAGATTTATGAAACGGTTGCCGTTGTTTTTGTGCTGATCCTGTTGATTGGTTCGTCTTTCTCAAAATGGAGACAAAAAAAGAAAAATTAAAGGGAATGCTCGCTTCCTGGACGGCTGGTTTTGAGAAAAAACCACTGACAGGAAGGGGGCATTTTATACGCTTGTGAATCTTGCACAATTTCTGGTTTCATGCTAAAATTGTGCAGGTATAACGTTTGTTATACTTCTTATATTTATTTTTGAGAAAAGGTATGAAATACAAATGAACGATACAGAAACAAAAAACACAGCGGTAAAAGCGCCGGCACTGATGTCCACGCGGCCTGTGACAGCACAGGATGCGCTGGATCAGTGTGAGAAGCTTTCCCCGATGATATACTACTCTTGTTAAACGAAACTGTTTTAAGGCTTAAATACAGTGTTTTAGTGGAACCACAGATATTTAAGAAGAATTCAATGTTGCACCAAATTGCACCGAGTTGCAGGAAACGGAAACGTGTCAGTGGTACAAAGATGGTCGGAAAATGAAACTCGTTATATTTTTTTTACACGATTACGCGCACACGAAAGTTGTTTATTTTAAGGCAAAATTTTATTCTATGGGCTCGGAATCTGATAAATTATGGAGCAGATTGGAGTGTCACAGACATCTAATCAGATGCAGTTCAGGAATAAAAAGATCTGCGGAAAGCTATACAATAGCATAGAATGATTCTGAGCTAATATGGTATGGGAAGGCCTTGGAACATTGAAAGACCGTTCAAAATGCCATATACTAAGCTTGGTGATCGTTCTGTAGAAACTTGTGAAGCCTACAGACGGGGGAGGAGCCTGCGGGACTCTCCCTCCTTTACTCTGAGGAGAAATTTTATCGTATGAAATGAAAACATTGAAAAGGACGACAGTACCTATGGCTGCCGTCCTTTTTCTTATCCCTTAATTTCAACATCGTTCACACGAAAGTTGTTCGTGATGGGGATACAAAGATATGTTTGTCCATCAATATTTCTTGTTTCGAGCAGATCCAACTGATCTCGGTCGATTTTGAGCGTCATGCCATAGGCGGATATGGTGCATTTGCGGGTATCAATGATGCTGTTTGAATGTAAGACAACATTATCTGGGAACTCCCTGTCAAATGCGTTTAAATCGTCTTCCGTAGCGCCGCATTGTTCCAGAATATGATGTAAACCGTTTTTAGAGATTGTTGGATCTTCCAATTCTTCCGCTTTTTCACAGATGTTCTGATAAAGTTCAATGGATGTTTCTACAGTGTACTGTGACGAAAAGGCAGTATCAACAGCTGCCTGAAAATACTGTTTTTGATCGGGTTCCCATAACGGGAGCTGACAGTTAAGTCCGTTTGCAACGAACTCCGCGTGCATATCCCTTCTTGAATAATAGAGAAGAGAATGGCAGTTTGAAGCGCGATCATCGAAAGAAGGAAACAAAAACGCATTTTCAGGCGGAGCGACCTTTTCTAGTCGGACGAGATTTTCAAAAATGGCTTCCTTCTCATTATATCCGAGATCATTGCTTGTCTTTTTAACAGGGCAAATACAGCAGATTATGAAGCAATAAGTGGTTTCGGAGGCATCATCCATTATCGTTCCGTCCGTAGCCTTTCCCGGTACATCATAAGCCCCCAGAGCGACAAGGATAGCATAGTTTTCTACTGTAGTATAATTTTCTACGATGATTCCATACAATTCTTCCAACGCATCTTCCTGAATATCACCCGTTCCATTGCAGAATTGATATAAAAAGTGTTGTGTTCCACCGGCAGATTCTTCCGACAGAGGAAAATCCACCTGTGTTAAATTTTTTTCCTTCTTTCCGGAAAGAGCTTTTCTGAAGATGTCCAGATATTTGAAAAGTTCATCCTCTGGAAGGGATAAGGCCGGATGCTTGAATTCAGATAAGAGATCTTTCTCAGAATTAACATAACATCCGTAGATAGTGTGAATTGGGTTTCTTTGCATGCAGAGCAGCTTTCGAATTTCTGCGATTTCTTTTCTATTCATTTATAGTGGCCTCCTTTATATATGTATATCTATAGTATTGAAAATATTTAAAATAATAAATTTCACGTAGGAGATTTTTCTTATCTTTGCCGCTTTTTGACATTCTTATATGGAAAAGAAAAATGATATGAAAGGTGTGATCATATGTCAAAGAAAATAATCGTTTTTGTGGTGCTGAGTACATGTTTGACAGCATGTTCTATGGAACCAGCAAGCCCTCCGGCTATTGTTGTTCCGGATCAGAAGTCTGTAGAACAGCAAATGGAAAAGAATGTTGAAGCAAAAGCTGAAGAATATCATGTTACTCCCGAATTATCCGATGATTTTATCCAACAATATTTGGATATGGATTCCTTTGAAGAATTAAGGGAAAGAACTTTGGAAGGAATATGGATTACACAGGATCAGGCCAATATGACCAAAGATGAAATCAATTTATGGGAGCAGGTAAGCCAGGCGGAAGGCTTTACGCAATATACTTCCAAAGACTTTGAAGCGAAAAAGCAGGAACTTAATATGATCTTAGAAGATCTCGCTGCCGAGCAACAACAGACAATAGAGGAATTTGCAGAATCGTATCATATGAGTGAGGAAGAAATTCAGCAATTTATGGAGCAGCAGGCCCAAAAATATATTTCACAGGAAGAAAATGGCGCTGAGTCCTAAGAACATTTGTTTTTAATAAGATTTTCCATTCTATTCATATCAGATCAAATATCAAGAAAGGAGAACAAAATCAGATCTGAAAAACAATTTGTCCAAAAGGAGGAAATCTATGTACTTAGGATTAAAAAAATCTGCTTCTTTACATGATTCATTTGCTTTTTGATGGAAATAGATCAATTAAAAATGGAGTGATGATTGTAAAGGAGAAAAAATTATGTTAGACTATTCAAAAGAAAAGGAATCTATGGAAGAACCAGTTACTCCCTTTGATCTTGCGAAAAAGCAAGAAGCTGATTTGCAACGTATTCGCCAATTTCGTTTGATAGATGATGTGTTTATGAATAAAGTGTTTGAAGACAAAAGTTGTGTCGAACTACTGCTTCAAATCATCTTGAACAGAACGGATTTGTATGTGAAAAATGTTGATTCACAGCATGGGATTAGCAATCTTCAAGGAAGAGCTGTCCGGTTGGATATTCTGGCGGTAGATGATTCTGGAAAGATATACAATATTGAGGTCCAGAAAAATGATCATGGAGCGCAGGCCAAAAGAGCGCGCTATAACAGCAGCCTCTTAGATGCGAACATAACGGAGGCTGGTAATCAATATGAAAACCTCAAGGAAACGTACGTCATTTTTATCACAGAAAATGATGTCATGCAGGCAGGGCATCCTATTTATCATATTGACAGAATCGTGAAGGAAACAGGCGAAAACTTTAATGATGAGGCACATATTATTTATGTCAATGCTCAAATCCAAGATGAAACAGCGTTGGGAAAGCTAATGCATGACTTTTTCTGCGTCAATGCGGAGAACATGAAGTACAGTATCTTGGCTGAACGTGTACGATATTTTAAAGAAACGAAGAAAGGGGTCGTGGACATGAGTAGTGTAATGGAAGAACTTATAGAAGAAGGAATTGCAAAAGGTCGTGAAATGGAAAAGATAGAAGAAAGAAATAGATTTAATAGAATGATTGAATCTTTAATAGAAAACAAAGTTTCAGATGTACAAATCATGAAAAGCACAGGAGTGACTCCAGAAGAGTTAGACGAAATCAAGAAGAAAAAGGGCTTTTTGGTGATTTAAGCAATAGATACCCGGATACTTCTCAAGAGAGAAGGTATCCGGGTATTTTTTATTTATGGGTAATTTCTACATACTATATATAATCAGATCAATAAGCATGAGAGGAGCTTAAATATCATATGGTCTGAAAAACAATTTGTCTTAAAAGAAAGAGAGGAAAAATTATGTATCCAAAGTTCAAAGAAATTGCCCTTGACACAGCTACATGGACCGTCGCATTCCTGGGAGCCATCGAAGAGAGGGAAACAAAATCTAAAAAGCCATTTTGCACGTTTCATCTGTTGGATGGAGACATCGCTATCACAGCAAATCTGTGGAATACTGAGAAAAAAGACATCTACAAAGTGCAGGAAAAGAGTGTGATTTCCGTTCAGTTGTACAAAAAGCTGTATAATGGAGTAGAAACATATGAAGTCAAAGAGTATCAGGCTGCTCCAGATGATGCAAAACTGGAAGATTATCTTCTGACAGCACCTATTCCATCGCAGGACATGATGGACGAAATCAAGAGTATCCTTTCAAAAGAAATCTCTGAAACTGAGTTATATCCGCTGGTTATGGGAATTTTGGATGAAAATGCGGATAAGCTGCTGTACTGGGCAGCTGCAAAAACGATCCATCATAACTGCTATGGAGGCCTGCTGTATCATATGCTCAGAATGCTCAAGACGGCAGTCATTTTATCAAGAGTTTACCGTTTTGATAAAGAGTTGCTGTATTCAGCAGTTATCCTGCATGATATCGGCAAACTGCAGGAGTTAGATACAGATGCAACGGGAGTGGCTGAATATACGGTTGATGGAAACCTGTTTGGTCATACATTGCTTGCTATCGAAATGATCGACCGCAAGAGCTTTGAAAACCCTACATATCCGGCAGAAAAAATCCGTCTGTTAAAGCACTGTATTGTTGCACATCACGGACAGTTAGAGTATGGCGCAATTACCATGCCGGCAGTCAAGGAAGCAATGCTGTTACACGAAATTGACGTAATTGATGCGTCTATGTATCAGTATGAGCAGGTCGAAAAGACACTTAATCCAGGCGAAATGTCAGATCGTATTTTTGGCCTTGGCGTAAAAGTGTATAAACCAGCTGCAAATGCGGAGGAAAAAGCAAATGTTTAACGAAGAACAGCAAAAAGCAATTGAGACAATTAAGGGGCAGCTGATTTTAGTGGCTTGCCCCGGCAGTGGAAAAACGACAACTCTGCTGGGAAGAATCCATGAAATGATTCAGCAGGGAGTCCCTGCAGAGAACATTTTAATGGTAACATTCACAACCGCTGCTGCTGGAGAAATGAAGCAAAGATTCTGGAAGAAGTATGCAGAGGATGGAATGGTCACTTTTTGCACGATCCATTCTTTTTGCCTGGCTACGTTAAAGAAATTCGCACATTTTGATGCAGAATGTGTTTTGGCAACAGGTGATATCTACGAATTTTTCTTTCAGCAGCTGGTCCGCCACAAAGAAATCGTGGATAAAGTGGAATATATTAAAGCGCTGCTCTTAGACATAGCTGTTTGCAAAAACAGTATGTGTCCATTAGCCCAGTTTGAACCAAATTGCGGTGAAAAAGAACTGTTCGATGAACTGTTTAAGGCGTACGAAAACTGGAAAGATGCTTTAGGTAAGATTGACTATGATGACATGTTGCTGAAAGCATATGAATTGATGAAAAACGATAAAACGTGTTTGGAGTGGCTACAGGAAAGGTATCAATACATTCAGATTGATGAGTTTCAGGACACAAATTATCTTCAGCGAGACATTCTGTATCTTTTGGCAGGAGAAAATGGAAATATTGCTGTTGTTGGCGATGATGATCAGTCAATTTATGGATTTCGTGGTGCAAAGCCAGAAATCATGCTTAAATTTGCCGAACATTATCCTAATGCAGTATCCTTGCATCTGTCCATGAATTATCGTTCGGATCGTAAGATTATTGAGTGTGCATCAAATTTGATCCATCACAATAAGGAAAGATTCGATAAGGAATTTCTGGCGAGTCATGAGGAAGAGGGGATTGTGCATCATCAGACCTATAATGATATAGATGCTGAACAACGGGGCCTGGTAAAAATGATTCTCGAAAAGAAAATGTCAATGGACGAGTATCGTAATACCAGCATATTATACCGAACCAATAAAGAAGCAGTGCAGGTAAGTGACCTTTTGATCACAGAAAAAATCCCATTTTGGTGTACAGAGCCTATACAGGATAAGTATGACCATTGGATTTATCGTGATATTTTGAGTTATCACAAATTGGGAAACGGTATAGGAAACAAAATGGATTTGAATAGAATTCTAAATCATCCTCAAAGATTTCTATTTGATTCGCGTTTCTTCAAAACGGATGGGTCACTGAAACAACTGATGCATGTGGCAGCCACCCTTCCAGACGGAAAATGGAAAAGATCAAAGGCAATGGATAGCGTGGAAGATATGTTTTATCTGTTTAAAAAGCTTGAAGATAAAAATCCGGTAGATACCTTAAAGATTTTAGAAAGTTTTGGCAGGTACAAAATATTTCTCCATGATTATGCAGAATACCGAAATATGTCTCCGGGAGAATTATATTTTTACTGGAACAGTTATAAAGCGGATGCAGAAAAACATAATGATTGGAAAGAATGGGATGCGTACGTTCGAAAACATAAAATCATTTTACAGGAACAACTGCGAAAGCATGATGGAATCGCTTTGTCAACACTTCACCGTTCAAAAGGTCTGGAATGGGATCGTGTATATATCCTCAATTGTGTAAAGAACACGATTCCATTTGCAAAACAGGGGACTGTAGAGGATCTGGAAGAGGAACGCCGCTTGTTCTACGTGGGCTGCACAAGAGCAAAAAAAGAATTGCAGTTATTGTCTTATCAGGGAAATTCAGGGGAAATTTCTCCGTTTATTAAAGAGTTGAAATCCTCAGAGTCAGACACAGGTGACAAGGTAGATCTTGACGTACATCTTAAATACTGAAATCAAAAAGCAAAAGGATCGGGAATAATCCCGGTCTTTTTGTTTTGCGATCAATTAACAATTCTATAAATATCAGGTCAATATGAAAAGAAAGGAGTAGCTATAAATAGATCTGAAAAACATTATGTCCAGAAAGGAAAATAAGTATGAAAGAGTATACCAAAAGAGATTCTTGCATGACAATGGAAGAAGTTATTGAACGAAACACAGGAATGTCACTGAAAGCATTTCTAACACCACAGCCAAATCCTTATATTCATAATATGGATCGGGCGGTTGAGTTCTTCAAGAAAAAAGTAAATGATGCTGCAGAAGAAAAAGAAATACTGCAGATCAAAATCGTGGGTGATTATGACGCAGACGGAATGAACGCATCAGCAATTCTGTATGATGCAATCATTTCATATCTCAAGGCAAATTCCCTTGCTGAATACGCAGAGGTGTCTGTAAGGCTGCCAAGAAGGTATTCAGAAGGTTATGGTTTATCTAAAAAAATCATCGACGAATCAGAAAGTGGGTTAATTATCACGGTCGATAATGGAATCGCAGCAATTGATGCCATAAAGAAAGCAAAAGATAAAGGTATCGATGTTATTATTCTGGATCACCATTTAAGCGGAGAGGAACTTCCGTGCGCGGATATTATCGTGGACCCACACTGTGAAGGAATGTCTACTTTTAAACATTATTGCGGAGCAGGCCTCGCATACCGCTTTGCGGAAATGCTTATAACAAATAAGGATTTATTGGATAAGTTGCTGGTATTAGCTGGAATTGCTACAGTGGCAGATGTCGTTCCGCTGATCGGAGCAAACCGTTATCTGGTTCGGCAGAGCCTGAAGCTAATCAATCGCGGAATTGCTACGTCTGGAGTTCTTGCGCTAGTCCGAAAAATGCGACTGGAGAAGATTACAGCCGAAGACTATGGCTATAAAATAGGTCCGGTATGCAACGCATCCGGTCGATTGCTGGATGATGGGGCGATGGATATTTTCCATTTGCTGTCGCAAGAATTGGATGTTTTTGCACTGGATTACGACGAACAGCTTTTGAAGTTGCATGCGCTTGCGGATACTGTTATTGAAAGAAATGTAGATCGTAGGCGTATTACAGAAGAAGCATTGGAAAGGTCTGATGCATTAATATCTCAGCAATGCTTGGCTGACGATGCGGTATATATCATCTATGATACACAAGTGTCGGAAGGTGTTATGGGTATTGTTGCCGGAAAACTGGCGGAAAAATATATGCGTCCAGTAATTGTGTTTGCGCATGCACAGGATGGCGAGAAATTGAAAGGATCTGGAAGAACATATGGAAATATCCATCTGAAGAACCAGGTTTTAGATCCGTGTAAGGAGTATTTTTTTGCCTACGGCGGACATGCCGGCGCTGCAGGAATGACAATACCAGAAAAAAATCTTATGTTGTTCCGAAACAAGGTGAGAAAACTTGATATTCCAGTGCTGTATCGAGAAAAGCGTATTTTGTACGATTTGGAAGTTACAAAAGAAGAAATTCCGGAACTGTATGAAAAAATGGAGTTCTTTGCACCATTTGGCGAAGGAAATCCGGAACCTGTATTTTTTATCCGGAATTTTGAATTAAACCCGGTGCGTGGAAAATTTTATGAGCAGAATGGAAGTGACGGTAAGAGTATAAAACTCTTTACCATGCCGTATCCAAGTTCTGGTTATCAGATGGCAGCAGAATATTTGCTGATGGATGCTCCCAAGAAGATTGATATGACATTTGAAGTGTATACAATATATTCTCATGGAAAAGAGCATCGGAGATTACGTATGTTGGATTTTTGCGCAAGTAAAAATGCTGAGACGGAGACAAGTTTCAAAAAAGAACTCTCCGCGATGCTGAATTTTATGTAGATGAGGAGTAACAATAAAATGGCAAAAAATTATAAAGAAACGACAACACAGGCAGCAGTATTGCGGACAAGCACAAAAACATTGAGTTTTTGGTGCAATATCAGGGAAGCCCCACTGGAACGTTTTGCAGAACTGATCGAAGGGAATATTCGGATTGCCCTGCAGGATTTTAGCGGCGGAAAGGGCGATAAGTCTAAATTCGCATATTTTAACCTTGAAATTTCTGATATTTATGAAATTAAAGATTGTATGCAAGCAAAAAAATCCTTTTTCGCCCAGAAAATCTATGGCAAACACCCAGAAACAGGTGGTCAGTTCAACGGAATGTGCAAGTCCTTCCATTTTGCGCTGCAGTACACAGAAAAAGCTCAAAATGGAGAACTGAGTCGAAACCCATATTATCTGTGCATAAAAAATGGATTTGCTCAGGCGGCTCCTGGACAGATTGCAGGATCATTCTACGAAAGAAAAGGGACTTTTCAGGAAGGAGTTGCTGTGTTTATCCGGTTAAGCGAAAGAGATCTGAAGAATCTTTTACGGAAAGTGACTGATTATATCCGTGTTTTTCAAATGCTTGCGGGTCAGCATCTGATTCCTCTTGGACTGGCACAGATGGAAAATGAATATAGTCAGAGGAAGAATGGCTATAATTACAATGATAGTTACACGAATCCAACCGATTATTATAGTCCTGATTATTATAATCAAAACGGACAAGGAAATCCTTCACAGCAGTCTTATGGATCAGTAGGGCAGCGAGAAATGCCTGCTCAAAATACACTGCCATCCATGCAGCCACAAGGATATGGACAAGCTCCTAATTCAAATAGTGCGAATTTGCAGCAGAATAATGTGCGTGTATATAAAAAAACAGTAACCGTATTGACCTTTCCAGTAGCCACTACAGAAGGTTATGTTGCAAAGATCCTGATGGATACGAAGCAGTGGGTATGCTTTTTTGACCAAAATACAGCCGAAATTGTATCTCAGGCATGCAATTCAGGAAAAACACAAATAAAAATGAGGGTAACTCCGTACAGAGGCGGAGCAAAATGTCTTGAAATCATTGAGTAAAACGAATTGCAGGGCGTATGAATTTAATCATGCGCCCTATTTTACAATACTAATCTGTAGGAGGCCTTTTTATGAAAAAATTATTCTTTACTTTTATAGCACTGCTTATTGTATTTTTCTCAGCGTGGGGGATTAAACTCCGAATGCCCATTAATCGTCCCAATAATGTGCAAGGCGAGCAGCAGGTGGCATGGTATGAAACGCGGTATACTGCTCCAACAGCTGAAGAAGAATGGACACTAGATCCGGAAATCCCAGTTAATTATCTTCCAGTAGCTGGTGAGGATGAAGTCTACATGGTATTGGACGATTCGGGAAATATTGTTGGATACCGCCATCGAACACAGCAGGAAGACGGTTCTTGGTTATGGACGGATATTGAAGATCCTAATGCAGAACATTATGAAAAGGTGGATGGACTGGATCATATATACAAAGTAACAGACAAAGATGGAACTTCTTCTTACCAGCAATATGTCCGTAATGAAGATGGATCATACGCATACGTGCCTGTAAACGAAAACGGGGTTCCGTTGGATGATGGAGCCGATGCCACGACAATTGATACAACGCATTATGTGCATAAATCAGGAAATGTGTATGGACTATATAATGATAATGGAGTCCTTACTGGGTATCGGGAGAGAGTAAAGGATGGGGAGAACTATGTATGGAAGGTAACAGATCCTCCACAAAGTTCCACCTCAGACTTACAGGAATGGTCCGAAGCAAAAAAAGATAACGCAAATCAGGGTGACCTATCGGCAGATTCCGGTGACGGAACCCAAAATTCAGGAAATAACGGTGTTATCGTAGGCGGCAGTGGAGCAGAATCCAGTCAGATTGATAACGGTGATGGTACTTATACGAAAACAGAAACCAATGTAAGCACGAAAACAGAAGATGGATATTGCATCACCTATAAGACAACCGTTACAAGCGTATATGATACAAATGGAACCCTTATAAGTACCCAAAAAGACGGCCCATATGAGGTAAGCCGAGAAAAACTTAATGTTTCAGAAGATCCTTCCGCGGCATCAGCAGCAGACACAATAGATGCTGAAGTGGCAAGAGTATCGGGAAAAGTAAGCTATGATACAACAAAAGCGGCTGAACTGCTGGCAAAATTGAATGCAGATCGTGCAAGTGCCGGATTAGGGCAATTACAAATGAACACAAATAGTCTTACCTATAAATTGGCTGTTTTGAAGGCCGCTGATATGGCTATATATGATTATAGCTCTGATGATTCGCCATTATATGGAACATTGTCGGAGCTGGCTCAAAAATATGGTGGAAACGGCGATGATGTCTCTGAAAATATTTGGAAAGTCAGTGTGAAATCAGCCGATGAAATCGATGCTAAATTTCAGTCAAATGAAGGAAGCAGAGGTTTGAGAATGTCTACCGGCTACACGCAGGTCGGTATCGCCATTGTAGAAAAGAATAATCAGGACTATATTGCCGAAGTGTACTTGGAGTAAACGGAATCGTTTATTCCAGAGAAAGGGCTGGGATATGACAGAAACTGTAATGCAATTTAAAAGTGTAGATGATATTATTCGATTTTCAAGAGCTGCAGAACAATGCACATCTCATACATACATAATGCAGGGAAAAACAAAGATTCGCGCAGATGATTTACTGGCAATTTTTTGCGTGGATTATACAGTTCCTGTTGTAGTGATCCATGAAGATGCGACAGAATTTGCACATGCTATGATGATTGAAAAAGCAAAAGTAAAAAAGAAAAAGAGATGAGAAAAAGCTTCCGGAAACATAAAAAAGTTCCGGAAGCTTTCTTTTATACATATTCTTTCTTGATCTGACCATTTCCCTGCACTTTAAGGATAATACTATCCGAAAAATCACCGTCGATAGTTACGCTAAAGGAAATGCGTTTCTTAGGAGTTCGTGCTTTGGATGTCGGCTCTTCAGGAGAAATTCCGATGGACACCATAATATCGTTATCCATTTCTTCATAATCATTTAACTGCTCATCTGATAATCCGAGTCCAACCAAATCACCGTCAACGCTGTTGTAGTCATTGTTCTGGTATTCGAACCAATCTTTTAATCCATCATCATTACGCAAAATTCGGAGAGATCTGGTAATAGACCGTTTGACTTTGGAGACTGGAAGCCCCAGCTTTTTGGCTGTTGAAGCATAGGAAGCCTCTCCGGTTTCAGAACTGTCAAATTTTGTCATTAAAATTTTAAGATCTGTAGGATTAAGCTTTGTAAGGGCCGTGTTTAAGAGCAGCGTAGCCTGACCCTCGATATATTCTGTCTCTGGGTTTTTGACATAAGATGTCATTTTTGCTTCCAGATGATCCTGTTTGGACTGAGAATCTTCGTCATCGGTACCGTCATAGGATACTTCGTCAATATAAGTCAGCCTGAATAAAAAATCATGAACCTGACGGAGCGAATAATTCGTATATAACGCAATATTTGATTCAGTAGTGCGTTTTCCCTCTGTTTCCAGAACGTGAATAGCATGTCTTACATCATCCATCTGTTTGCCATAGTATGAATTGGAGCGATTAGTAAGGCTGTGGATGTATGCGGACATTGCCCGGTGGAGTGGTTTTGTCAGATAAGTTGATAATGTTGCACGTTCAGGATTAAATTTTGGGATGGCATCGTACAGAGCGACCATGCATTCCTGATATAATTCATCGTAGTATCTGGGTATATATGTAGGGAAGTATTTTTTGATCATAAATGTGATCAGGCGCTGTGCTTTGTTTAAAATCTGCTCTTTTGCTGACGCCACTTTCCGCGGGTCACCTGAATGATAATCTGCCATAATTTCTTTCATCATTTCTTTTTCAACATCTACCATAGTATCCTCCTTAATTAGAAATAAATCCATCAATTTGTGCTAATGCCTTCATGACATTCCGATCTTCATGTTTCTTGGCATGCACATATTCTAAAAGTGATGCAACAAAAGTATCATCGACGAGAAAATTTCCGCTCATGTTGCGCCAAACTTTGTAAATTTCTACATTAGATGCACTTGTATTTTCAGGAACCTGATACAAGAGGAAAAGAGTAATGCTTTTATATAAATCATACTTTGTCATTGTGACCTCCTTCCGACATTATGTAAAAAAGCATTTTGCTATTATTTTCCGTCTCCGTGAGTTCATTATATTATATCCAGCTATCATTTTCAAATTTTCGGTATTCACGTACGAAAAAAAATGGAAAAAAAATGGAAAATCCCGTTTTTTCTCGTACGTGAATACAAAATTTTTATTTTATTTTCAATACTATCTATGCACCTGAAAATTTATAAAGGAGGAATAGGTATGGTATTAAGAGGGTATCGCTTACAAGGTACGGATTTGACAGGCATAACACAGGAAATCAAAAAGATAAGCATGTCTGTCAACAAAATTAGAGCGCGTACATACGCGAAACTGTTAGGCAATGAAATTGCTTTTTTGGTGGACAAAATTGCTTTGAATGTGTATACGCGCGATCCAACGGTTTCCATTTACGAGTGTGCCTGCAGCCGCACTGAAGAGGAGATTCGTGTGGCACAATTGCAGGGGTTAAAGACTCCATATAATCTGCAGGTTTATGGACAGGTGTTTACGGAGGCAGATTACACCTACTTTGCGATTTCTTGTATGCAAAATGAATTTTTGAAGGCTTTTCATCGGTTGGAAGAGTATTCCGTTAGTGAATCGGAATATGAAGATCCGAATAATTCTAAGACAAAATTGTGGAAATCGCTGATGGAAAAAACAGCCACGCCGATGACGATTAACTTTGGAAATGGAATCCCGCAAATTGCAAAAGATCAGATTGTCTATCCAACCAAAAAAGAACGTTGCAGAACAGAAGCAAGGCATCAAGTGTGTAATCGAATTTTGAATCAAGTTTCCTTTGGAAAACAAATTCCACCTGAATGTCTCATGAAAAATATAGATCAGATGATGAAGATTCTGTTACAAGAAGAAAGCCAAAAGGAAATCGCAGCAAAAGAAAAAGAATTGATGAACATTTTGCCGGAATTAGAGGGGGCTGACTTTATCTTTTCGGTACCTTCCGCGGATGTTCCAGCTCAATCATAAGGAGGAAAAAATGAAAACATGGAAATCAATTTTTAAATCTAAACAGGTTAGAAAAGAATGCCTGTATTCTTTCCTGATTTTAATGGGGATTCGCTTATTGGCAACAATTCCTACGCCGGGAACAAATCCAGATTACTTTAAAACACTCATTCATGATAATTCTGCATTAACTTTCATTGATGCCATGACAGGAAATGGTCTGTCCGGGATGTCTATCATGGCATTGTCAATAACTCCATATATTACAGCATCTATTATGGTTCAGCTGGCTGGAGTCATCTATCCTCACATTCACGAAATGGAAAAGGGCATGGAGGATGAACGGAAGCGGATTCATATCATTACTCTTGTGCTGGGTGGATTCGTGGCATTGATGGAGAGCAGTATGATTGCTATTTCATTCGGTAAAAAAGGATTGCTTGTCTCGGCAAAATGGTATTGGATTTTACTTGTTATGCTTATCTGGACGGCTGGATCAGTTGTTGCAAGTTTAGCAGGCGAGCTGATTCGTAAGAAATATGATTTTAACGGATCGTCGTTGATCTTATTATTCAATATTCTGGCATCTTATCCGAGCGATGCATTATCTGTATATCAGACAATGATTTCTGAAAAGCAGATAGCATATAAAGTGATTTCGAGTATCCTGATTGTCCTCTTTGTTATTGCATTATTTGCGTATACCGTATGCCTGCAGGCTGCAGAAAGACGCATTCCGATTACGCATTCGCAGAAAATCAAAGGGGCATCTATGAAAAGTACCTTACCACTTAAAGCCTGCCCTGGAACCGTAGTCCCAATTATTTTTGCATCGTCTATTTTAACATTTCCTTCTATGATTGCTGCATTCATTGGAAAGGAAAATTTAACCGCTTTAAAGTTTTTGAATACATCATATTGGTTTCAGAAAGAGAATTTTTACTATAGCATCGGAGCTATATTCTACATTGCGATGATTATTGGCTTCTCTTTCTATTATGCAGAAATCATTTTTAACCCAACGGAGGTTGCTATGGACCTCAAAAAGAAAGGAGCAAACGTCTATTCTATCCGTCCGGGCAAGGAAACAGCAGCATACCTGCATAAAAAATCGAACGAAGTAGTTTTGATTGGAGCAGTTGGATTGTGCGTTATCGCAATGGTTCCGGCAGTATTATCCGGTATTTGGCATTTAAGTGGAATCGCTTTTCTCGGAACATCTATCGTCATAACTGTGGGTGTGAGTCTGGAATTTCGAACCCAGTGCATTGCCAAGTCTCAGAATGGAAAATACAGTTCTATGTTGGAAAAAGGAGGAATTTTCTGATGAAAAAACCAGAATTTAAAAAAGGAAAGAAACTCGCAGCAATCCTGCAGAAGATGTATTTTCCAAAAGGAAAAGAGCTTTTTTTTGATACATTGTATGTTCTTCTCTTTTGCATTGTCCTTTCTGCGTTTTTATTTGGATTCCATGAAGGAATTACATTCATCTTCCGAGTCCTGTTTTAACGATGAGACACCAGGGAAAAGCTCTGGTGTCTTTTCGGACTTATTTTTGGAGGTTTTCGGAATACTATTACTGAACCGCAAAAGAAACAGATGACAGGAGCATGAAAACGAAAGGAGAAAAACATTATGTCAAATGGGAAAAAGTTAGGTGTTAAAAGTAAGGTAAGCGACAATTATCTTGTGACAGGAAATGACTATGAGAAATTTCAAGAAGCGTTGCACGACATGGACAACCGAACAGTGATTATTCCGGTACGAAATCCAGAAAGCATGAGGATTCATTGTGTGATTGCAAAATCAGACAAAGAGCATGCATCTCCAAGATTTGTGGTATTGGACCCTATGGAAATGAAAGACTCTATTCTGCTGAGTGATGAGTCTATTTTTTCAGCCGAAAAATGCAATATCGGAAGATACAAACCAACATCAGAAGTATTCTTATCCTTGCAGAACCAGATAAAAGAAATTGAGCAGATCGGTTTCTTCTTGACCGTACATGATCAAAAGAAAATCATCGTGACTCCATCAAAAAAATTTCTTACGGCCTTATGTCAGCGCTTGGAAACAGGGACATTGGCGAAAGGAACGAACATTTTTGCGTACTGTTATTTAGCGTCCCGCTGC
The DNA here is from genome assembly GCF_003480845.1 of Blautia sp. TM10-2. NCBI lineage: Bacteria > Bacillati > Bacillota > Clostridia > Lachnospirales > Lachnospiraceae > Blautia > Blautia sp. TM10-2. Next base: position 147,958 of record NZ_QUJZ01000003.1, read on the forward strand.
GTTCAGGCAAAAGAGTTTATTATCATTGGGCGGAAGGAAGAAAAGGACAGTTCCTGGGTGAAAGGATTTCATGCAGCTTCTACCAAATATGCGTATATTCCACAGCACTTTATTTTGAGAGAGCTTCAGAATTTTCAGGAAAATCATGATGTTACAACGTTGGGCTGGGAGTTAAGCAATTATTATACGACGATTGAATTGATCTTTCAGGATAAAACAGTTGATATGGGCAAGACGCAAGTCAAACTGGGGGTAAAATATTCGCTGTCTGATGTCGGAACATCTTCTCAAACAGTGCAGCCTATCTTGGTCTATGGCGATAATTCGGTTCTTATCGGCAAAAGCTTTTCTTCTCCTCATCGGAGCAAAAAAACTCCAGAAGAAATCGGTAAGGAGTTGGTAAATGCTATTGAAAAGCAGTTGCCAGAATTAGAAGCTAAAATCACAGCCACCTTTAAAAAGGCATCGACCATTTCTGTAGGCATGGATGAACAGGAAAAAATCATCTCAAAGATCATGAAAATGATACATACGGAAAAAGTAGGTGTCAGAAGAAAACAGTATATAACGCAAAATTGTCCGTATTTTCCTACCGTTTTAGCCGCTTTCCAATGGCTGTTACAATTTCCAGCGATGTATCCCGGAAAAATGGGGTACGAAACCAGAAATTATTTCAAAAAGGCGATGGGAGAAATCTGTACGCTTAGTATGAAGGAGCTGGAGGCACTTACGGAAGAATGATAGTTACAACAGAAGATAAGAAGAATGTTTTCCTTGGCGTTATACAAAAGATTAAAAAAGGATTAGGAAATGAAGAAAATGAGCTTGTAATTATCAAAGCGAAAGAAATTCAGCTTTTTCAAAATGAAGAATCGAAACAAAGCTACACATTTTTGTGTTGGCGGCACGTAGCAAAACAAGCAGCGAAAAAGAATGCTGGAGATTTTTTGTGTGTTCAATTCCGGGCGGATACAGGAGATCCATTTCGGGGGATAGCAGAACGCTTCCCCCGAAGTGGAAAATTCTTATCAGGTCCCGGGCAATCCTTGATTTATGCACCGATAATGAACAAATATTATGAAAAAAATGTCTGCTCCTGTGTGTTGGAATTCTGGACAAGGCTGGACGGGCTTCGATATGAAATTTGTTCTTATTCAAATCACATGGCTGTGAAAGCAGCAGCCAAAATTGATCTGAAAGATTCGGTGCTTTGCTTCATGACTACACACAATGGAGTTTCTACTCCGTATGCAACAACGACAATACATAACAATCGAATAGGAGAGACATTTTATGAGGACGCTAAAAACTAAGAATCGTATGCTTAGTCTGTTTCAGGATGACCGTATCATTGCGGTTATTGACACTGAAACGACCGGAATCAATTCCAATAAAGACCGCATTGTTCAGTTTTCGGGTAAGAAATACAGAATTCGGGACCAGAAAATGGAACAAATAGCAGAAATGGATATCTACATTAAGGCTCCTTTCCCCATGCCGGAAGCAGCTATGAGAGTGAACGGGATCACAGACGAATTTTTGGCTGATAAGCCATCGGAAGAAGATGTAGTGGCAGAGATTTGCGCATTCATGGAAGGCAGTATCCTTGTTGGATATAATGTTGATTTTGACATTCGCATGATCTCAGCGTTATGCGACAGAACGCATACTCCGTTACAGTGTAGTGGGAAAATGGATGTGTTGGAGGTAGCACGCGATCTTGTAGAAAAAAAAGAAGTGCAGAATCACAAACTTGAAACAATATCCAAATATTTTGGTATTGATGAAGGAATTACGTTTCATTCGTCGATTGATGACGTAGAAGCTACCGCACGTTTACTGTTATTGTTCTATACAATGTATTGTGAACAGGATATGCATGGAGAGGGAAAAACAAAATTATTTATCGAGTATACATATTTTTGGAAGGGCTATCGAAAGGAACAGGCCGGCGTATATGTACAGACAAATTTAGGAAAAGTATATTTTTCTACCTATAAAAAAGAGTGGTGTTCTTCCCAGTTGGATTTAACCCAAATTGATCTGGATGCTTTGGAGACAGATATTCTTGTCCGTTTAGGAATCACCTATGATGAACTTTCAAAAATGACGGAAAAGAAATACTATCTGTTGGAGAAAAATGCATGATCTACATAACACATATATTACTTATAATGGCTGCAATATGGGATATTAAAAAAATGGAAGTTCCGCTCACCATATCTGTGATGCTTTATCTTGTACATACTTGTGAGCTTTTATCAAGTAATTATTGGAAAATAGATTTTATTGGAATGATTTTGTGCTTTTCAATTTTTGCTTTCGCAATGATCTGGTCTAATATAGGCGGCGCAGATGCCCTGATTGCTGGAGTCATTGGATACAATCTTGGACTATATGGACTTTATGCGATTATATTAGCCTTATGTATATGCATTCCCTATCTTTTGTATATGCATGTTAAGCACAAAGAACATGATTACCCATTTGTGCCGTTTCTGACGGTCGGATATTTTATTGTATACTTTATAAGCAAAAAAGCCGGGCTATAAGCTCGGCTTTCGCTTTTGAAAATGCTCATCAAGACTCCTCTAAACGCAATGCATTTTCAGCAATGCGTTTTTCTTTCTGATAGATGCAGACCTGTTTTACTTCTTCTGCATCTTTCTGGATATCTTCCTGTAAATTGACTAAATTTTCTTCATATGTTTTTTTCTCCTCGTTGTTCATAATAAAACCTCTTAGCTTTCTTTGATGTTTAGTAATTCTCTTCCTCAGTGTCAACAATGTCAGTCAAAGATGGGACAGTGGTGATCACCTTGTACGTCCCGTTTGCAATTCTCCGCAAATCTTCCAATTGAAGATCATGCAATTGCATATCCAGTGCAGAAACGGGTTCAGCATTTACTTCTAAGTATTCCGCCAGTGTCTTCATCGCTGCAGTAACGGATTCGGGAAGCTTTGTGTCGAAACCGTTCATTCGCAATAACATTCTTGCAATTCTTTTATCTGTCAACGATACATGAGTCTGTGCAAGAAGCATCTCGTTTTTATACACCGTTTCGCTTTCGGAATTTTTAATAGCCGCGGTAAACAGAAAGGGGATATTATTCAATCCACATTCTTTCTTTAATTCGCTTACAATTGGCTTGACGTATTTGGTATATTCCTTGGTTTTGTCGTAATTGTCCATAACAGACCCCCTTATACAATTAATCCGGAAATTGCTCCGAAAATATCAAATCCATCGCTGTCATCTTCGGAAGAACTTCCAGAAGGAGTCTCGGAGGTTGCTTGCGTGGAACTATTTAATGGATTGACAGTCTCTTTGGAGAGAGCAGGAATGTTTTCCGGTTCAGCCTTTTCAGCAGGTGCAGAGAAAATTGCTGTTTCAACAACAGGTTCTGGTTTGGGCGGAGCTGGAGTTGGCGTAGCTGCGCTTTTGCTTTCAGAAGAAAGATTTAAAGTTTTCTCCGGAGCAGAAATCTGCCGGGCTGGGCGAACCTGAGCATCTGCGGACGCGTTCGAAAGGGCGTCCGGTCGAAAATATTTCTCGGCAACGGTAATATTTCGCTCTTTACGCTCTGATGACTGAACGCTATAAGTGTATTGAGCCAAATACGGAGCAATGTAAGGCTTTTGAAAATAAAACCGTAAAATATTTTTAATGGCATTATCTCTGGCTGAAGGGTGTATTGAAAATAAAAAACTTGAAATTGTTGCATCTGTTTCTTGCGCTAAGTCCAAAGTAAAGGACATAGTGTCTGCATTGATGGATGCGGCTATTGCTGGTGTATCAATAGAGAATTTGGCTTTATGCACGTATGCACTCAGCGTTTTCAGTGTCAATTCTTGCATGTCCTGCGTCTGTGCAAGGATGATCAGATCCAAATCATCCGGCCAACAAAGATTGACCCGAAGGGGAAAAACATTGTTTTTCAAAGGTTCCATAATAGGAGCAGTAAAATAGGAACGTAAAATGTTTTTGATAACTACAGTTTTATAACCATTGCGAATGCTCCTCAGAAAAGCGATAACATCTCCGTCTTTATCAGAATTAAGAATAAAATTGACGGAAGTATTCTCTGTATTGATACATTTTATTGTATTGGGCATAGGTACATAGAAAATCTCTTGTCGTACATATGCCCGCAATACATCTCGAATAACAAGCCCCATCCGAACTCCAGAATGAACTAATGCAATCAAATCAAGATCTTCTGGCGCAGTAAATCGGACTTTAATATTCATTTAACTCCTCACTTTCTAACGCAGACGATTGACGAGGGAGAAATAATATCCGCGTACGTTCGAGAATACGTTGGTAAGGGTTGGATCATTTACATTGGCCGGAATCACAGAAAATCCTTCCATATTGGCAAACACAGCGTTGAAGTCAGTCGCCCAAGCGTCGTATGTACCGCCTGTAGCAATGATGTAGTCATAAGATGAAAAGTAATCATAAATAGATTTCATCTTTTCAATTACTTCATTGCATACATCTTTTGAGCAAGCGGCCAGAATTTCACTGAAGTTGCAATTCTTAAAAATCATCTTTTTCTTGTCTTTAACGCGAACCTCACCGCTTTCCAGCAGATTCTGCAGTTCGAAGATGTTGCGTTCTTCGTGATACTTGTTCTCGATCTGATCACAGGTCCGAGAGAAAACTTCACGCATCGAATATTCGCTGAATGTTTCTGTTCCACGTTCCGAAACATTTCCATGCAGAACATTGTAAATATCCGTAGTGCCAAAGCCCGGATCAAAAACGAGAAGATTGGAACTCCAAAATTTCTTGGCGATAGGAAGCTGATAACCGTTGATATCAGTTGACGCAGACAGTAATGCTCCGAGCGGCTGCGGCATGATGGAAATATTCTGCTCGTCAAGTGAGAACGTGAATGTTTGCCATGGTGCAGTTCCGATTTTCAGCTCAAACATGTGGATACCTTTGAAAACCTCTTTAAGATCTTCCGAATCTCTCATGAATTTCGGCGGTAATCCAGTCTGGACGTACAGCTTTTTGCCGTCGGACGATTTTTCTTTTCCTTCCATCAGGGCAATACCCAGTCCGGTTCGTACGATGACTTTAAACATAGGTGAATAGTAACGTTTGCGACCGAAAACTTCCTCTTCACTTTCTGTCATCTTGGAAGCATCCATTTCCTCATAAGCCAAATTTCCGACAACCCATTCGCCTTCGTTGTCGCGGTAACGAATATCCGTGTCAGCAGCTTCTTTGAGCAGCGGACGATTCTCTGGGATCTTTTTTGCATATGCCGGAAAGCAGAAATGACGTGCAGGAGAGATTCCTTTGACGGCTGAATAGCCGATATCTAATCCGACAGCCCAATAGTTATCGCGGCAAGGAAAGTCGCGCTCCACAACCATAGTTTTTGTTTTGTAATCCTTTGTGTTCATACTCATAATAGTCCTCCTAAAATGTTTTTTTGTTTACGCTTATAGTATTGTAAATGACTATAAAATTGAATTCTCACGTACAAGAAAAAATGGAAATTTATTTTTTTTTGCGTTCGCAATACTTTATGTATCAGATTAATCCAAAGAAAGGAGTTTTCACATAAAATAATCTGAAAAACAATATGTCAGGAGGATATAAACATGAAAATCAAAGAAATTATTGTAAAAGACTTTGGAGGAATTGAAACACAGATAATCGAACCGCAAAAGATCACCTGCCTGTTAGGTAAAAATGGGGCATCGAAAAGTACCATTTTAACTGCCATCAAGAGGGCTTTCATTGGAAAGATGGAGCCAGATGATATTCGAGTTGGAGCATCAAAAGCGCATGTGACGATTGTATTCGATGACGGTACAAGCATCGAACGAATTCGTGGAAAAGATCGTTCCGTTGTTAAGGTGAACGATAAGACTACGAGTCAGGAATCTGCCAATGAGTTTTTGGTAGGAAAGCTCGGCGTTCCACTTTCCATCTATGAAACGATGTTTGGCACCGACTATTTTGCGGAACTTTCCAAAAAAGATCTTACGGCTCTTTTGCTATCTATGCTGCAGGTGCAGATTGATTATAAAAAAATTATCGAAGCTGCAGAAAGTCGCATGGATACATTGCCGGAAGCTGTCAAGGAGTACCTGAAGAAAATGTTTCCAACGGGCGTTTTTGGGTTGGAGACTATCGATGAAGTTGCTTCTAAAGTGGCAGATGCAAACAGAGCAGAGAAAAAGATTCTGGTGACGTATACAGAAAAGTCCAAATACGAAGGAGAAATCCCGAAGGATTCAAAAGAAGAACTGGAGAAGCTTCTTTCTGAGAACATGCAAAAGCAGGCCGAGTGGAAAGAAATCCAGAAAACATTGCAGAAGTATCAGATCCTTATCCAGCAAAGAGAGCAGGCTTTAAAAAAGAAAGAAAGTATCCAACATGAGCTTGAGTCATTAAGTAATGTGGCTGAGATTCCGAGGGAAGTATATGAGCAGGCAGTTAGTGACCGCCAGAAATTTTTAAATGCCAGCAGAATAGCGAATCAAAATATCGCGGCTGCAAATGCCAACATAAAATTTCAGGAACAAATCTTACATAATATTAGTTCTTTTGAGCAGAACAATCACAGTTGTCCAATATGCCCGTCAGTACATTGTAATGCAGATTTATCAGCATACGTAAGGCAGGGGCAGGGACTTGTACAAAAGAATAAAGATGTGGTTAAACAAAATAAGGATTTTTTGGTACGTTGTGATGAACAGATCGCTAAAAGAGATCAAATCATTGAAAAGTATCAGAAGAATCAGGTGGAAATTACGAAAAAACAGGCTCTTAAGAAACAACTTAAAGAGTTTGTTATTCCGCAGCTTCCAGAAAAGCAGACAAATGTTCCAAACGAAGAGGAGCTGCGTCTATTGGTAGAGCAGCAGAAGTTAATTCAGCAGCGTATGCGGACATTAGAAGAATATGAAACCACCCGTAAATACAGTAAGTTATGCAGGGAGCAGCAGGATAAAGTAGATATGCTTTCCCTTGCGGCAAAAACACTGGATGCGAAAGTAGGCGTAAAAGGCATCATTTTACAGCGAATTTTACATCCATTTGAAGAAGCCTGCACAGCATGCATGCAGAAATTATCGCGGAATACCAAGATCAAATTCATATACGATGGTGGCGTAGAGCTGTATTGTGAGAAAAATGGTGGCAAAATGGTTCCAATGAAAAAGGTATCTACAGGTGAATTTGTATTTGTTGCCTTTACCTTAATGTCCCTTATCAGCCAGATTACAGGAACGAGATTGCTTGTATTAGATAATCTCGATTCTCTGGATAATGATAATCTCAAGACATTGATTGATCTTCTGCAGAACGAGAAGCAATACGAAAATGTATTTGTTGCTGCCGTAAATCATGATGATACTTGCGCCACAATAGCCCAGTATGATGAAGTCGAAATTATCGAACTATAACTATCCAATGCGACATAACCCCGTTGTTTTAGCTGCGGGAGTATCAAGAAAGGATTCTAAACCATGATATTGTTATCTGATAACGAAGTTATACAGGAAATAAAATCATATTCCAATCCTAATTGGATTTGGATAGAAATATGGGAAATGTCTCAATATGAAGTAAGAGTGGTAGTTTCAGTGAATGAAGAAGAAGCTTGTCACTTGGGACAAAATAAAGTTATTTATATCTATTCAGCACAAACAAGGAGTAATTGTGATGAAATAGGCGAATTAAAAGCTTATGGGAGAAAAATAACAAGGTTGATAAGAAAACATTTTCCGTATAGTGAAGTTCATAGCCGACTTTATTATAAATAAAATATTTCAAAAACAAAAAATGAAGGATAACCAACGTGTTTTACGACACGTTGGTATCTTTCGCAGAAAGGTGGACTATAAAGATGGAAAAATCTAAAAATTTAATTGTCCTCTCAGGGACAATTCTTAGTATTCGGGAAAATAAGAAGAATACTGTTTTGATTGTAAAAAGTAAGGGCGAATCAAAAGAAGCAAATGTAGAATTTGTTTTTTATGATACGTCAGTTTTGAAGGGGATTACTCCCAAAATGAAAGTAAAAATCCGAGCGCATGGAGAAAACAGGAAATCTGAAGATGGATTCGGAAATGCATATTATGTTAAAGAATTTGTCGGAGACAAAATCGAACAGCAGAAACGGATGCTTGCCCCGTATGTGACCAATGAAGCTATTGACGCAACAGGCGGATATCCACGAGACACCAATGTTGTCCTTTATATTGGTACTGTTCGGCATGTGTATTGTCCGACCAATGAGCTGACTATTTTAACAATCAAAATACCAAATCAGGACAAATCAAATCAGGTAGAGATTTGCTGCTTTGCGAGTCAGGCAGAGGCAGCACGTAATCTGAAAATAGGAGATGCAGTAGCTGCGGCAGGATATATAACCAGCAATACGCGGTCTGTTAATGATCGCGTAGAGTTTCGGCAATCCGTAGTATGCCGCGATATTTCACAAATTGATGGAGTCCTTCGCTAAGGAGAAGACAAAAATGAATGAAAGACAATGTGTCCCTGCCCCGGAATCTCTTCTGATAGGATGTATGCAAACCTATCTGTGGAGAGATGAACGTTCCGGACGGTGTTACTTCCGCTTGGAAACGAGGCAGGAAATGCCAATGAAAGAAATGATTCGAGATTCATATGTTAAAAACAATTTAGATAACAAAGAGATCCGATGGAATGTCATAAACTGTGATGCAACACAAGCAGGTATTTCCTTTTTTAAGGAAAGAACTCCAATTAAGGTATATGGATACTTTTCCTTGGATTCCATGCCGGATGGTGTTGCCTATGACTTCATAGTAACGCGTGTAGAAGAAACTGATGCAGAAGAAATGACGATTTTGGAGTATTTGATTACTTTTCCAGGTATCAATTTTTCGGATGCGGTTGTTATTGTGAAAAATCATGGAACGGATATGTTTCGAATGGTCCATCAGCCAGGCATTGTTAATCGGCTAGTTGCAGAAACACGATTGCCGAGCAATGTAATTTCAAATCTGTGTAAAAGCATTGCATCTACAACGGAGGAGCGAAAAGTATTTGAATTGCTGCATGACTGCGGAGTTTCTTATGCAGCGTGTGCAAAAGCTGTGAAATTGTATGGAAGCAGTGTAGAAGAAAAGATTATGGAAGATCCGTATTCTTATGGAAAAAAGCTTGGGCTTGGTTTCTTGACATGCGATAAATTAGGGGTTAAATTTCATAAGCCTGCTGAATTTTTCGGCCGGATCAAATTAGCTGCTTTCGAGGCAGCTAATATTTTGAGTGCAAATGGACATACTTATTATACTGGTGAACTATTTCATTATAATATTCAGCGGATCTTAAATTCTGGATGTTATGCAGAACATGTTCCAACGTCCGCGGTCTTAACTGCAATTGGGAAAGATTATTTGCAGGAAGTAGACGGACAAAACTGTATTATTCATCCGCAAAAATATTTGACTGCGGAAAAACGAATTGCCAAAAATATTCGTAGATTAGCATCTGCATCATGTGAAAACCAAAGCTTTTCACCGGATCTTATTCTATATGCTGCGCGTGCATGTAAAATGAACTATGGAGAACAGCAGAGATCTGCCTTCCCTATGGTTTTACGAAAAAAGGGAGTTAAGATTCTTACCGGCGGACCGGGTACAGGCAAGACAACGACGATCTTGGGCATATTGCTGGCTTATAAAAGAATGCATCCGAAAGATACGATACGTCTTTGTGCTCCAACCGGACGCGCTGCCCAAAGAATGGCAGAATCGACACATATGGAAGCAGTTACGGTGCATCGGTTGCTTGATTTGAAGCCATACGGAGATACAACTGTATGTAAAGATTCTAGCGACCCAATAGATGCAGATCTTATTGTGGTTGATGAGATGAGCATGATTAATATTGAAGTTTTCGATCTGCTGTTGGAGGCAATCAAAACCGGAACAACATTGGTTCTGGTAGGAGATATTAATCAGCTGGAATCCGTTGGTGCCGGAGCGGTGTTACACGATTTGTTGGAGGCTCCAGAATCTTTGATTCCGCGGACTATGTTGACAGATGTTTTTCGGCAGAAAGGTGATTCTTCCATCATTTCTAATGCTATCCGGATTAATGCCGGAATCACTACGCTGGATGAACGACCGGATTTCCAAGTCATTCATACAAAATCTGCGGAAGAGTCTTTAGAACAGGTTAAATCCCTAATGAAAAAGTTATACAATCCAGAAGAACCTTTTTCAACCCAAATTCTTTGCCCTGCACGGAAAGGTATTTCTGGGGTTGAAAATATGAATATTGCTTTACAAGCGTTACTAAACCCTCAAACGAAGGGAATCACATATGGTTCAATAAAGTATCGTTTGAACGATAAAGTGATGTTTTATAAGAACAATTATTCTATTTCTTCCTACGAAGGGGAAATTGGCTTGTACAATGGAGATATTGGAAAAATTGTAAAGGTGTCAGAAAGTGGTCTTACGGTTAATGTACGTAATTCACATTACGAAATTACCAGAGATCTTATGGATAATTTGGGGTTATCTTATGCTATGACGATCCATAAATCCCAAGGATCTGAATTTTCTTGCATTATCGTTGTTATGCCGGCAGAACCAACGAACATGTTGGTGCGAAATTTGTTTTATACAGCTGTGACAAGGGCAAAGAAAAAGGTATATGTGATTGATGAATCCTATGCTATGGAAACATCAATTCGTATTGCCAAAGCAGGGAAAAGGCTCACCAATTTGGCAGAATATTTGAAATCAGAATAAGAAAAGCGGCTTCCGGTTTGAGGGAGTCGCTTTTTCTTATGAGACTATTGTTGTTCAGAACTGTCTGGCGTATCGTTAGAATTTTGGTTTTGTGTGGTCAGGGATGTAAGCGGAATATCATCACCAGAATAATCCGTAATATTAACCAATTTCCCTTGGATAATCATGCGGGTAGATCCGTGGGCAGCAACACAGGTCGATAAGGAAACAATATGATCTGTTTTGGAAGGCCAGGCATCCGGAATCGTATAGGAAGATTGATTTTTCATATCGTTTAAGTACGTTTCAAAGTCATCATCCGACGCAAACTGAGTATCATAAGCTTCCGTTGCATCTGTTACCCTCATGACATCAAAAATTCGATAGGTGTATTGTCCATTTTCTCTATAGATCCAGAAATAGGGATGCTCAAGGCAATACGATTTTTCATAGTAATAATCATTATCACCAAACATATCTCCGTTCCGCATGTTATGACCATAAACAATAGAATTTTTGTCCGAAAAATCGGAACTGTTCACGGAAGAAAGGAAAATGCTTCCGTTGATATTATAACTGCGCCCGAATCCTTTATAGAGGTAATAATCATTATCTTGTGCCTGCATAATAGGATAATCACAGGTAGGGTCCATGCGTATCCAGCCAACAATATCAGGATTTTCTGCTTTTAAAGCAGTCCAATCTGGACAAAAAGGAAGTTCTTTCGTTGAGTCTGAGTCGTTTTCCGGCGTAGATTCGTTTTCCGGTGTATTTTGAGCTTGGAGTTTTTCATATTCATCGTGTCCTTGCTTGTATTTATTAGACCATTCAAGTGTTTGGTATCCGAAAAACAATGCTGCACATAAAACTAAGATGCTTAATAATCTGAAAAATTTTCTTATCATGGTTCATACAACAGAAAAGCCCTCATGTCTTGAGAGCTTTCCCGTTTTTTCTCCTTTCTGATTAGCTGAATGGAAGTTCTTCGTCAATTCCATCAGGGATATTCATAAAACCGCTGTTCATCCCAACTGTGGGATCATTGTAACTGTTACCCTGCTGCATATTGTTGCCAACTGGCGGCTGGTTCATGAAGCCTGTTGGATTGTTGTATGTTGGTGCAGATCCAGAGTTCCGGGAATTTGCAGAATTTCCGTAATTCATGGATGCGCCATTCCCCTGTGGACCCGGGAAGTTTCCGGTCGGAGGCTGTGGTGTGCCTGCTGGCGGATTCGGGTAATTTCCATTTGGGTTTGTGGAAGTTGACTGCTGGCGATAAGTTTCGCTTGGAGCTGAACCTGTTGGCTGTGGAGAATAAGCAGCTCCTGCTGCCTGTCCCGCAGATGCTTTGCTTTCTGCAAATTCCTGATCTTCGACAACGACATCGGTTGTGTATACTTTTTGACCATCGCGGTTTGTGTAGCTTCCGGTTTGAATGCGGCCACGAATAGTAATCTTTGTTCCCTGTTTAAAATACTTTTCCGCGATTTCTGCAAATTTTCCAAATGCCAAACAACTGATATAGTCGGCTGTTGGCTGATCGCTATTCTGCGATCTGTAGCGGCGATCTACAGCAAGAGTATATCTTGCAATACAGTTCGGCCGTTCTCCCTGCGAATAACGCACTTCTGGGTCCCTCGTTAATCTTCCCATTAATACAACTGAATTCATACTTGTCCTCCTAATTCTTATGGAGGCAGAAAGGAGTCTTTTGTGGTTCTCCTTTCGCCCGATTTAATGTTCAAATATAGTATATAGAAATCAGAAAAAAATAAATTTCTTTTTTCTATGAGTATAGAATAGCAAAAAATATTTTTTCCCATTTTCACGTACGAAAAAAAATGTATTTTTATAATACTATAATTAAAATCAAATGATTAAAAAAGGATGGATAGCAGAATGAGCAGATTAAAGCAAATAAAAGCACAGCAAAAACAGGTTCGCACCCCTAAAAAAGAGCATAAAAAGCAGACCGGACTTCCCGTATATAATAGTCGTGGAAAAAATATAACACCCAGTAGAAAGCAGAAGCAAAAAAAGCTGGGGATCACTTTGATCATCTGTTCCGGAATTTTCGCATTTATTTATCTGCCGCAGTATTTTTATGTGCCTACGGCACAAACCGTTAATGTCAGCACAGACATAACAGCGATCAGAAAGGCAAATACGGTATTAAGAGAAGATCCTTCTGGCGATTATGATGGGGACGGGTTATCAAATGCAGACGAAGAGACGAATGGAACAGATCCATGGAATATTGATACAGATGGAGACGGCGCTACAGATTATTGTGAATTGAAAGTTACAAATACGAATCCGTTAAAAGCTGAAACTGTTCTGGCAGATAAACAGAAAAAGACGGATCAGGAAAATGGGAAGGAAGTTGGATCTCCTTATCAAATAGGAAACGTAATCCTTTGGGCAGACGATTATGCATCAAAATCATATGGTTCTGTTGTGGAAACTATTACAGGGTATAGGTTTTGTGGATTTACAGGATACGCTCAGTTTCCAGATTCGAAAAACAAATACGTCTACAAGAACATAAATGGAGTCCGGACGTTGCTGGATAAAAAAACGGAAGAAAATGCGTGGCGCATTGATGGAGATATGTCTGTTGAGCTGTATGATACAAAGTTAAAGCAGATTTCTGAATTTTCCTTTTTCGGACATTCCATATATCCAGATAGCAATCTCTTTTTCAAGGGTTTAACAACGATTCTTCCAGATACGGGCTTTATAACTGGAACAGAAAAGACAGCAATGGATATTGATCCAGATACACGAGCAAATACAATCACAGACATCAAGAAAATTTCATATGACGCAGATGACACAAAAAGATACACACAGAACAGCAATACATTAAATGACCTTCAGTTCGTAAGACAATCCATAGCCGAGGATAATGCATGCATCTTGGCATCACTTATGAGCGCTGAACGAGGAGAGTACATAGTTCTTATTTATGGATACGATTACGAGGGAAATTTACTTTGCGCAGATAATTCAACGGGACAACGAATTGGAACAATCCAAATCACGGAAAAAGCGAAAAAAATCTTAAACAAATCTGGAGAAATTGTATCTATCTCATATTTTGATTTCAAAGGGTTTGGCTTCAACTCAATATCCGGAGATCGAATCAGCTTTTTCGCTTCCGCTGATGGATCACAGACATCAGAAAGTAACTTCTCAAAAGAAGCAATTTCAGAAAAACAGGATGATACAGATGCGGAAAAAGAAGCAACACCTACTCCGTCCGCAACGCCAACACCATCACCTGATGTGTCTGAACAGCCCGTTTTAAGTGAATCAGAACAGACGAAAACTTCAGAAAAGAGCGATTTGACGACAAAAGAAGCTCGTGAACAGATGCAAATAGATCAGATGGAAGATGATTCGGCGGATCATCCGGAAGAATAAGAGAGGCTTTTGGCCTCTTTTATTTTTGCAGATATTTTCTATTCTATCCATAACTGGGATGGATGACGAAAGGAGCAAACAATATAATTTGAAATCCATGCCCGCCAATTATTAAAGAAATGGAGGGAGTCACAATGAAATCGATTAAATACGATAAGGAAGAATTTCAAGATCTTGTAAACAGTGTTACACCGTTACAGGCAGTAGAATGGTTATTGATGAATGGCTATCCAATACAGGTTAGAAACTTAGGAAAAAGTACAGTAGATATCTTATGTCCATCTCCGGATCACAATGATACGAATTTTGGAAATTGCAAAATATCAACGAATCGTTACGATGGAAGAGCAGGCAGCCGATGTCATTGCTACTGCTGCAATATGTCATATGACAGCTACGACATCTTAAAGCAATTTCTTTCCTATAGACAATCCATCGAAGCCTTGATCGAGATTTCTGGAAAAGTAGATTATTATCAATCTTCAAAAAAAATAAAGAAAAAGAAAGATCCTGTAGCTAAAGAAACCAAAGAATTGTTAGGTCTTGCGACATATCCGAGCTTCAATCTGGTAAAAAATTGTACTTTCGAGGAACCATCGGGATGTTATTTTCGAAAATGCGAGAATGGCTCCTATCTGATTATGGAGCAGCCCAAATGGAACCCTTGGATAGATTTGGATTTAGAAACCCGACAGTGGATTTTGAGAGAAAAGTCGAAAGAAAAAATGATTCAAATTGGACGTTTGGCACGCCAATTAACAGGATCGGAGTTTGTTTCAACCGATACACAGGAAATTTTTCAATATTTTGATCAATACGGAAGAAATGAGTTGTTAAGAGAATTAGATGGCATTTTTCGTGAATGCCAAAAGGTATATCGTAGAAATGGAGGAAAAATCCATAATTCACAAGAACTTATAAATAACCAGAGTGTTTTGGCTTAGGCAAAAAAGTGGGTTGAGAAAATGAAACCCACTTTTTTTATATGTGAATTTCTGAAAAATAGAAAATAATGATACTAATCTTAGAATGGAGGATTTACTTTGAAAGCATATGGATTTATTCATTGTCACTCAGACTATTCATTAAAGGATTCGACGAATAAGATTGAAAAACTGTGCCTTGCAGCAAAGGAAATGGGTGCAAAAGCGATTACACTGACAGATCATGGAGTGTGTGCGGGACATGTTGAATTCTTAAATGCCTGCAACGCAATAGGGATAAAAGGAATCCCCGGCGTAGAAGCATACATTCAGACGGATTATGCAGATCATGCACATTTAATACTGCTTCCCATGAACTATGAAGGATATCAGGAGCTATGCAAAGCGGTCACTTTATCAAACCAGCATATGCTTACTCTTGGACGTATTCCGTCGCCCGTTATGAACTACGAAATCTTAGAGTCTTGTTTTGCAAGTGGAAATGTAATTGCGTCAAGTGCTTGCGTAAATGGAGTTTTAAGCTGTATTCTGTTGCATAATAAACATATCCTACATGAAATTGATCTGTTAAAAAGGAGACAGAAAAAATATCCAGCTCCAAATACGCTGGAAATGAAATTATTATTGTTCGAAATTGAAAAAACGTCTATTGAAGTAGAAGCATTGAGATCTGAAAAAGAGCAGACTAAGAAATTGGCAAAAAAGACGTATAAAAAGAGGTTGCAAGGGTTAGCGTCATTGCAAGCGGATTCGCAGGTATACATAGCAACGAAACAGAAACTGGAAAACGAAATGCGAGAAACCGAAAACGCGAAAGAAAAGCTGCAGCATATCTCTGCCGAACTCAAAAGAAAGTCATCTGAAGTGACCAGAAACAAGGAACGTGTGAAAAAAGCCCAAAAAAGTCTCGATCAATGGTACAAATATGAAAGCCAAATTCAAGAAAAAAATCGGGAAATAGAACCGGATGAGAAACTGATTTCAATGGCAGAGAAGGAATTACTACGATTTCAGAAGATTTTCAAGGGGAATTTCTATGTGGAACTGCAGTATCATGGTATGGAAGATGAAGCCTATGTGATGCCAATTCTTGCTGAATTAGCGTATAGGAATGGCGTTTCCGTTGTCGCAACAAATGATGTGCATATCATTCGGCCAGAAGATGCTGAGGGACGCAGCTACCTGAAGTCATTGCGTTTTGAAAAGTTTGAACCAGTGACGGATTCGGACAGGGAATTGTATTTAAAATCAGATACGGAATTATCTCAAAAATTGTGTGAGATAATTCCAGAAAACATTGTAAAGTCAGCTATCGCTAATATCAGGGTAATATGTGACAAATGCAATGTTGATATTCCGCGTGTGCCTGAAGCACAGCATTATCCGGTTTTTCTGGACGAAATGGGACAGCGTGTCGATGCTCCGAAATTATTGCGGCAAAAGGCTTATTGCGGATTGAAAAGAAAAGTAAGTACAATTTCACAGAAATATATAGATCGAATGGAATATGAACTTAATACGATTATTGATATGGGATATGCAGATTATATTCTGATCGTAGCCGATTATGTGCAGGAGGGAAAACGGATTGCCAAGATAAATAATCCATATAAAATGGGATATGGGGTTGGTCCAGGCCGCGGTTCGGGAGCAGGATCTCTTGTGAACTATTGTATGGGAATAACTGCATTGGACCCGTTGCAATATAATTTACTGTTCGAACGATTTTTAAATAAAGAGCGAGTTTCCATGCCGGATATTGATGTGGATTTTTCAAATGAAATTAGAGACAATTTGATTCAATATGTGATGAAAAAATATGGCAGTTCTGCGGTTGCGTATATTCGGACGGTTATGACGCAGCTTGCAAAAGCCTGTATACAGAATATGGCAAGAGTCAGGGGATATGAAATGTACCCAATGCCAGAAAAAGAACAAGGGAAAAAATCGAAAGAAATCTGTGAGCAGGGAAGAAAAGAGATCCGTAGGATCGGAGAAGAACTCTGCAAAAATATTTCAAATAAAACAGGCACATTGTCAGAAAATCGAGATGATATATTAAAAGACTATGAAACTTCGAAAGAACATAGAATCATCTTGGATCGTGCCGTATCAATAGAAGGTACTATTACAGCATTTTCTGTACATCCGGCGGGCATTATTATCGGCGATGGAAAGCCCCTTTCCAGCTATATTCCAATGTATTATAATACCCAGAAAGAGCAATGGGCAGTATCCTGCAACATGGTCGAAGCAGAAGAGATTGGGTTATTGAAAATGGATTTTCTTGCTTTAAAGAATCTGGATATCATCTCTGAATCTATTCGAAGAATAAAGAAAAACTATGGAATTGAAATTGATCCTGAGAAACTTCCATTTGAAGATGAGGTTTTTTCTCACATATTTGCAGAGGGCAGAACATCCTTTATATTCCAATTTGAGTCTGATGGCATGAAAAAAATGCTGCGTGAGTTTAAACCAGACTCATTTGAAGACTTGATCTTACTGGTTGCCGCATATCGTCCCGGCCCGATGGATTTTATTCCGGATATTATAGCAGCAAAGCATGGAAAGAAAGAAACTCACTATATTATCCCTCAATTGAAAGAAATATTGGGGACAACATATGGGCAATGTATCTATCAGGAACAGTTAATGTCCATTTTCCATGAATGTGCAGGCTTTTCTCTCGGACAAGCAGACATTATTCGACGATATATGTCGAAAAAGAAAGTAGATAAGTTTCTAAAGTATAAATCCCAGTTTGTAGACGGTGTTGTTTTAAATGGTGCCGACAGAACGGATGCAGAAGCACTCTGGGAATCTTTGGAAGGTTTTGCGCGGTACGCATTTAACAGGTCGCATGCTGCGGTTTATGCGCTGATTTCATATATGACTGCATGGCTTAAATTCCATTATCCAGTAGAATTTATGTGTGCGATTTTGAATGCTTCTGAATTAGACAGGATTTCGCTTGCAGTTAAGGAATGTTCAACAATGGGAGTTTCGGTGATTTCACCAGATATTAATCGTTCAGAAATGCAGTTTTCTGATTACAATGGAAAAATCTTGTATGGGTTGGCTGCAATTAAAGGAATATCAAGTGCCAGTATGCAGGAAATGATAGAAGAAAGGAAAAAGGGAAAATTTCAGAATTATTGTGATCTGCTTGCAAGAGTTTCTATTGGAAAAGCCGACATGGAAAAACTGATCGTTAGTGGTGCATTAGATAAATGTGGTTTTTCACGCACTGCACTAAAAAATGCAATTCTTCCGGCATTTGCTATAAAAAACAAATATATCAAAGATTATACAACAGAAGAAATCTGCCGAAAATTAAAAGAAGAGATTTCCCTTTCACAAAGCTCAGATAAAGAAAATTGGCTGCTCCAATTAAATGAAGAAAAGGAGCTTTTGGGAGCTTATATATCTGGACATCCATTGGAACAATTTAAACTCTTAAAAGCAGATAAATCAATTACACCTTTATCACATGCTGAAGCCGAAAAACCACAAATTTATATGGGGGTTATATCCAATATTAAGGAATTTCGGCAGCGGAATGACGGAATAGGTGTTACATTTGATTTGGAAGATTGGGACGGATTGGCTTCATGCATTGTTTTTGCCCAACACTACAAACAAGTCCAAAAATATATCAAAGATGGAAATGTTATCAAAGTATACGGGTATTTTAATAAACAAGACGAAGAATCCTTTTCAAACGAATTGATTGCAAGGCAGATATTTCCATGTCATCCTTACAGCAACCATGTTTTTATCAGCTTCCAATCCAGGACAGAATGGCCGGATGTATGCCAAAGTTTGAAACCGTATCTGGTTGAGCAGGGACATCCTGTAATATTCTACGAATGCGACAATGGATCTATTCGTGAACACTTACAATTTAAGGGAAAGGAAATCTTTTTAAATGACGATGTATTGCATCTTAAAACAGATGCTATACGTAATATTCGAAAATTGAATTTTTGAAATCCACTCATGGGCCGAAACAGAAATGTTTCGGCCTAAAATTTTCGGACATTTTACAATACTAATAGTAAGGACCTTATTTTGAGGTTCAAAATCAGATAAGGAGAAGAAGAACATGGAAAACACAAAAACTGTTCTGAAAAATGAAATCCATATCGCAGGCACAGTAGTGTCTATGCGTATGGAAGAACGCGGAAACTGCATCTTAGTTATTCGTTCCAATGCAGAAAGGCAGATTCGGAATATTCAACTGAGATTCTATGACATTAACCAGGCAATTATTTTCCGCGTTGGTGATCATGTCCGAATTGCTGGGCATATGCAGAACCGTAGAACACAGGATGCGGAAGGAAATTATCATTCCACACCAACAATTGTTGGAGACAGCATCGCTGTTTCCAAACGTAGATTAACACAGATTCTTGATGAATCAATTCCGGAGCAAGGCGGTGGTGCGCAGGCTGATGAAAACTGGGGAGTGCTTGCCGGTATCGTAACATCGATCAGAACGCCTACGGACAAAGTTACCTTCCTGAATATTCGCATTCCCTCTGGAAGAAGAGATTATAATTGCAGAGTAACGTGCCTTGGCAGATTTCAGCGGGCAGCAGCAAATTTGAAGGAAGGAGAAAATGTTGCTGTATCATGCTATGTATCTGTACTTGACGATACCCAAAGGGAAAGCCGTCAGAGCCTTGTTTGCACAGATCTGTTCTCTTATGGAGAAAGTGACGAAGCCCCGAAAGCCCCGGAAGAGCCGACAGAAAGTCTTCAGCCAGAAGAAGAGGCGAATAATGACAAGAATGAGTCCTTTGATCCCCCTGCTGTTCCAGCAAATCCGGAAACAGGCGTTGACGCTTTCTCTGAGAAAACGCTGCAAACGGCAAATAGTAATTATGAAGAGCGGCATTCTGAGAACAATCCGGCACATGTGGAAACCGCTAATGCTCAGATGCAGTATCCATTTCAGAGAGCGCAGAACAATTACTATGAAGAGACAACCTAAGATAATAATCGCATGTTTGGTGATGGCAGTCGGGTTGACCAGTTGTACGGTCACGCCAGCAGATCCATCGACTGGTAAATATGCTACACAATATCCGCAGACAACATTGGAATATAGCATCTATATTAACAAACAGATCACTGTGTTTGTTAATGAACTATCTACGCGTCTTAACCAAGCGGTACATTCAACGGATGGCGTGTATGAGAACGAGACTGAAGCCACGGAGCAGAGTATACAGTTACTACAGGAAACACTGGATAATGTAACTGCTATGCAGCCGTCCGTCGGTAAAGAGGATGATAGATTATCCTTAATAACAGCGATGCAAACAGCACTCGATCATATGAAAGAGTATAAGGAATCTGTTGAAAGTGGAGAAACCGATCTGACGAATTATAGCCATATATTCGAAACAGACATTAATGTGCTGACGGGGATGGCCTCTCTATATAATCAATAGAAACAGGAGGGCATTATGGCGAAAGAGAACACAGTATATCTATATGGACGTGTCAAACAACCACCTCGGATATACAAGAATAAAGCAGGACAATATGTCTTGGGAAAGATTGTTGTCGATACGAACCGAAAATCTTATGCTACAGAAGAATTGTTGCTTAGAGGAGAGATTCGTAGAGATAGTATTCTTGTCCGTACAGAACATGAAGAGATGATTCGGGATGTATATACGCTTATCAATGAAGGAGATTTTGTCCAGATCAAAGGCACATTATGCACGAAAGAATACCAAAGAGAACCTTTATGCATGCACTGTCATGAAGTAATGGAACCGTATATTGAAGATGGTGTTCAGGTATATGTGAATCCAATTGCTGTAAATATTATGGAACGTGGTGAAGTCTCCTTCCATGAATTTGTCGAGCAAAACAATTTAGACCATGATATGCAGAACATGTTACTAAGTACGGGATTCTTTGCCCTTTCAGAACGTGATATTTGGCAACATCTGGAGAAAGAAATTGAATTTTCAAACCAAATATTCCTGGATGGTCAGTTATGTCGGGAACCTGTTTTTCAGCCTGGCGGAGAAAAAGGGAAACCACCATCCATGATTCAGTTTCAGATTGCTTCAAACCGTAAACGCCGGATTGTTGAGGATGGCGTAGACAAAAAGACAGATTATGTATGGATTAAAGCCTACGGTCTCAAAGCAGCAGAATATGCCGCGGCGCTGCATATCCATTCCAATGTGAGCATAAATGGGGCAATACAAACAAGGTCTTATGTGAAAGAATATGAGTGTCCATATTGCGGTCAGATCAGTAAAATAGCATATTTGGCTGTTGAAGTAATTCCGTATTCTATTGAGTATGGAGCAAATTGTACATTACCAGACCCACAAGAAAGGGGAGAAGAGTCTGATGAAACAGACGAGATTAGCGGATCGTTTGACAGCGAATCAGATTGAAGCCAAAAACGTCGAAGAACGTAACCTTTCGGAAATGAAAAGAGATATGGGAGATTCTCATATCTCTTTTCAACGATCCCGGCGTATTAAAAATAAAACATCTGTGAAATTAAAAAGGAGCAAAGAAAAGAGGTTAGCTTCGATCCGGCGGGAGCCTGCAGAGCCGGAAGAATTATATTCAGAGGATTCGTTGGAGATAAATGAATTATTGCAGCAACGGCAGGAAGAGAAAAGTCAGAAGCATCAAAAGATTTTTTCAAACATTATGAGCGGTGTATTGATTGCAGGATGCGTTTACGTATCTATTCTTATCTATGGAGTTATGGTGACCGATTATAATTACAATGAAAATGGAGAAATTGTACCGGAAGTTGTATCGGTACAAGACATCAAAGAAGAAAAAGCTTACGATACAATTCTGTATCAATACTTACAATGCCGATCGTTATATGAAGAAGTGCTAATGCTGGATTACAGATTAGGGAAGGGAGAGGAAGATCCTTTGACCTTGGCACCGCTATATGAGGAAAAATTGGATACGGTATCCTCATTATCCATAAAAACAGATGCTTTAACAGTTGAGACAAAATATTCCAAAGTGAAGGATATGCTGCTATCTTGGATCAAAAATGATATTGCAGTCTATTTGCAAAACATGTCTTCGGCTATATCTCAAAATAATTCCGAAACGGCTCAGAATGCGTTACAGGATAAAGACAGGGTATATTCTGATTTTTCGCTGATAACGCAGAATTTGGTTGCTATGGGAGAAAATCTGCAAGGAGTTGACCTAACTGATGTAAAGCAATGGACACCCGAAGACTATGTTGATGAACAGATTAATGGAGAGTAATCATGGGATCAGATAAATCATTTGATACACTATTAAATAAATATAACATTCTTCTGGCACAGACAAGAGATTTGAAAGAACAGCTGAAAAATTCTCAAGAGAAGAACCAACAATTATTATCTAAATTTGATGTTGTAGAAAAGAATGTTCGGGAATTATGCGAAGATATACTTGCCAAAGATCCTAAAGAAATGAAACTTGGAATTGAATATTCTTGGGATAAAATCGAGTTATTGGAGCTTATCCGGAAAAGCAAAAGTGCATTTCATGTATATATCAGCGCCCGGAAAGATATTTTGGAGAGAATGGCAGATTTATGTGAAGAACGCGGAAATCAAATAGAAAGTTTGAAACTGCAGATACAAAAATTACTTGAAGAGCCAACTGCTAGAACTCTGACAATGGAGGAATTGGAAAAAAGGTGTAATGAAGTCAAAGAAAAAGAAGAAATGATGACTAAGTTATCACCTAAAATGCAAGAGAAAGTGGCAAGCGGGAAAATTGAATTGATTGAAACGGAAGCAAATGATCCGGTAATTAATGAAGAAATGGATGTTGTCGTCGATGCAGAGGATATGGAGGATGAATTGATTCGAAAAAAACTTATGAGCAGTTCTATTCCTGGAACTGATCATAGAAGGACATTTCAAGCTGCTAAAAGTAAGCGGAAGGAACGCGCCAATAAGTATGCATTGGAAGATTATGACGATACGTTAAAACAATTATCTGATGAGGATAAAATGTTAATTCGTATTATTGGAACAAAAGGATATTCTCTTTACAGTGATATTTATACTGAAATTTCAAAAGAAATGCCGGAAATTACAAACGGAAAGACAAGGAGTTCGTTAAAGTTTTTAGTTGGATGTCAAATTTTACAAGAAGAAAAGGTGAAAGTCAAAACCACAATCAGTTTTTTTTATTTTTCAATAAAGGGAAGCCGAATTTTTGAAATTTTATTTCAAGAGAAGCCAATTATGTCTATGGCTGAAAAATTAATTGCAGAACATGACAATCTTGTTCATGGATATGGAATCTTTTTGACAGCAGAAATTCTTAAAGAAAATGAACGATTTCGTAATGTGAATATATGGAACCGTAAACATCCATTAAAAATACGCAAAGGTATGTCATATATTCCAGATATTATCTGCACTACACTAGATGGCAAACAAATGTACATTGAGTATGAATGTGGAAATCATACCCAGACAAATTTTAATGGAAAATGCAATAAAATATTGAATTTCACCAATACATTGAACTTTATTGTTCCAAATCGTAAAGGGGAAGAGATTATTAATTCACAGGTACGCAAGTGGATCGATAATAAAGGAATTGAAGCACTGAATTACGTAAAAATACGTGTAACATCTGCTGCAATTATAAAAGATGTGAATCTGTTAGAGGATTCAAGTTGGCATTTTGTATACAATCTTTCTAAGCGTGAAATCCCAGAAGTAAATTAAATATTTGAGCCTAAAGAGTCGAGAAGGAGTTTTGTAGTCATGAAAAGCATGCTGACTACAAGGCTCTTTTATTTTTCCCTTTTTTTTTAATTCTATTGTTAAAGAACTTTTTAACTGGGAGGTGAACTACGTGAAATCATTTTTAGCATTTAATCAAAATGCTGTTAGCAATTTTTTGTATTTGTTGAGTAGTAATGGATTTTCCTTTTTATTGGTGTTTGGAGTCCTTGGAACCATATTATTGCTGCTCAAAGAAGAATATGACATTGCTGCCAGAGATGAACATGGAGTGATTTGAAAGGAGGCACGTTATGCGTAACGATAACGAAATCGTATATCGCCAAAACATGACGAGAAATGAAGCAGTGCATATCTTGAAAGCAATTGCTTTCCCGATAGCAGTGTTTTGTCTTGGATTATTTACGATCAACATGTTTGGTGAGTTCGGAAAAAAATTGATTTGTCCATTATCGGGCGCTATGTGGGATGTTGGTGTTTTAGTCGCGCTTTTAATGCCTAGTCAGAGAAAGGATGCTCTAAACCACATGTTAATTGTATGCGCGACATATTATGGCACGTTGATTACGGTTCACGCAGTATTAAGCGTTGTGTCTGGAGTCTCATCGGAAATGATAGCAGCATCTTTCGAACAAGCCATTCCGACATCAACAGGAAATGCTATTCCTGGGTATTTACAGACGATGATGTGGTTTACTGGCGTTTTAGTTCCTCTTGGCGAGATTGGATATCAACTGAAACGATTATTTCAGTTTAAAAAGCAACAGACATTGGCAAAAACCTTTGCACAAAAGCGTGGCCTTCGAAATGGAGGGCGAAGCAACAGCAATATTTTATAAAATGAGAAATGAGGTGAAAATGTGCTTTCACTATTCCAAATCAAGCAAATATTACATCCGGTTACAGAGACTCTTCCGACAGATGACTTTCGCATTCTGGATTCGTGGGCTGAATATGATGAAAACTCCTCGAAAGATCCAGAAAAACGCAATCTGCAATATCTGTGTTATGAGATGGAAGTTATGAATCCATCTACTGGCGAACGTATCCATTGCTATAAGGCTATAAAAATGGCACGAGTAATCCGGCTGCCGGCGGATGCCAAACAGTCAACAGCACTAATGGATATGCAGGAACAAGTATTAACTGCAGTCAATCAGCAGAATGCCAACTTAATTACAATTATCGCCAATGTACTAAAACCAGTAGCGGTTGGATTGCTATACATCTATGGAATTCAAGGTGTAGCGTCTACGATCAACAAAGCAAAAGAAAAGGCAAAACACGGATTCCTTGGCTTTGTCGGATCAATGCAGGGAACTTTTCGGGTATTAGAGATGCGATGTGCAAATGCCGAAGAAACCGAATGGTTGAGGGAAAAGATGTACAATATGGATTACCTCACCGTAGTCCGCGGTATTCCCAAAGCAAATAAAGCTGGGGAGGATGCCGGAAATAAAGGAATGGGCGGATCTAATGTAAACCCAGATTCACAAGGTACCTTGGAAGAAATTATTACAGGTATGGCAGATTATGAGTACGTTCTGGAAATCCTTTCAACTCCTGTACATACAGATACATTGATGAGCTGGCAGCGCCAATCTCAGGTTGAAATGACAGATTGGTATGGACAACTGCAGGGAACGAAATCCTTAAGCCTAAATTTGTCAATCCCGATGATGTATATGGCTAATGCATCCCAAAGTCAGGGATGGAGCAAAGCATATACGGATGCCAATACAGTAAGTTATGCACGAGGAGAGTCTTTTACGACATCCCAAGGACAGTCTGTGGGACAGTCATTATCTCAGACTTATGGACAATCTATGGGGCAGAGTCAGGGACAGTCTATTTCTAATTCCTACTCTCAAGGAGTATCACATACACAGGGGGTAAGCTTTGGTCAGACCTTTGGTCACTCAATTGGGCAGAGCAGCGGATTTTCCATAAATCAGTCGCACGGAACTTCTTCCGGAGTATCTTTTGGGCAGAGCCAAGGGGTTTCAAATGGGTCCTCCTTTGGACAGAGCCAAGGGTCATCGAGTGGAACCTCCTTTGGGCAGAGTCATGGAACTTCAAGCGGAACTTCTTTTGGGCAGAGTCAGGGGACTTCGAGTGGAACTTCTTTTGGGCAGAGTCATGGAACTTCATCGGGATCTTCCTTTGGCGTATCGAAAAATGAATCGACAAACGTTGGAACTTCTGTGAATCATGGCGTAAGCCAGAATACAGGAATTTCTCAGGGACAATCCCAATCTTTCAATCAAGGAATTTCTCATAGCTATGGAACCTCTCAGAATCAAGGGATTTCCCAAAGCACCAATATTTCTCAGGGACATTCGGTATCGCAAGGAAATAGCTATAATATGAGTTATGGCCAAAATACTTCGCAATCACATAGCGTTGGGAATAGTCAATCCTATGGCTGGAGCCAAGGCCAGAGTATGAATCGGGGACAATCTGCTTCCTTTGGACAATCTTCATCTTCAAGTTTGAGTCAGGGAGTCTCATCCTCATCCTCATTTGGTATGAGTGAAGGTGTTAATAGCAGCCATGGAAGTTCTGCTAACTACGGACAATCATCTTCAGCAGGACATAGTTCAACATTTGGCGGCAATTTTGGCGGTTCATTGGGGCTTCCGTTTGGAACAGCCAGTGGAAATGCGTCTATTTCCGGTAGCAGCAGCGATTCAGCGTCATTTGGAGAATCATCATCCAATGGCATCAGCAATAGCGTTGGACAAAGCCATGGTACAAGCTTTGGGACATCCTCTGGTTCCTCTATGAGCAGCGGAGTCTCACATGGACAAAGTACATCTCAAGGAGCGTCTTTGTCATATGGCAGTTCTGCGGGCATTAGCGGCAGCTATGGAGCCAATGAAAGTTATGGAACTAATATTGGTCAGAGCATCAGCCAAGGCTGGGGAGCTAATCAATCAGTCAGCGATTCTTACAGCATCGGAAATGGTGTAAGCCAATCCGTAAGCCATGGTATATCGGAAAGTGCGGGCTTATCGCAGTCTTATGGATATGGACAAAGCAGTAGCATTAGTAATTCTGTCGGTGTTTCGGATAGCATGGGAATGTCTTATGGTCATGGAGTATCAACGGGTATCAGCGCATCACAGAATGTTGGACAATCGCAGAGTCAGAATTTCGGCATGAATTTTGGACAGTCACAAAGCCAAAATATGAGTCAAAACTATGGACAATCCGCAAGTCAGAATTTTGGACAAAATTACGGAATATCCAGTGGTGTAAATTATGGTCAAAATTATGGCCAATCCGTAAGCCAGAATGTAGGACAGAATTATGGAATATCTGATAGTGTAAGCTATGGTCAGAACTATGGACAATCCGAAAGCTACTCGCAGTCTCAAAACTATGGACAATCTGAATCTGTTGGTCAGAGTGAGACGTTTGGCAAATCGGTAGGACAGACACTCACAAATTCTGTGTCACAGTCAGCTTCCACAGGATATGGACAAAACGTTGGAAATACAGAAAGCGTGTCCAATGGAAACAGCTATACAACTTCCAATGGGTCTTCACAAGGAACCAGCAACGGAACAACCGGAACATCTTCTATGGGAACCAGTAGTTCTATGGGCTTGGGACCATCTATTGGATACAGCAAATCATATCAATGGCTGGATCAGGGAGTCAAAGATCTGCTTGAATTGATGGAATATCAAAATGAGCGTATAAAAAAAGCATTGCGCGGACAGGGAGCTTTTTATACATATGTATACATTGCGTGTCCGAGTTTGGACGCTCTTTCCACCGCACAGGCAGTTGCAAAGTCAACATGGCAAAACGAGTATGCGATGGTAAACCCAGTTCAAGTTCTTGACTTAACTGAGACAGAGCAAAAACATTTGTTATATCACTTTTCAGCCTTTTCTGCAGACGTAACCAGAGAAAATGTATTTGGAGCAGAAGAGTATAAATACTGTACAGTCCTGCTCCCGGAAGAATATGTTGCATACACGCATCTGCCGCGTGTCTCAGAGGGAGGCGTATTTTCGATTGTACAAGATGTTCCTAAATTCTCAGTTCCAGCACGTATGCAGGGAGACATATATATGGGAACCATTCTTAATCCAGAACGTTTTACTTTTGAGCATGGTTATCGAACAGCATTTGACTATAGAATCGATGAAAACAATTTAATGCATGGATTTTTTACAGGAGCATCGCGGTCAGGAAAAACTGTGGCAGCTATGCGTTTTATCGCGGAATTATCAAAAATCCGGCGAAAAAAGACAGGAAAGAGATTACGAATTGTTGTTATGGACCCGAAACAGGATTGGCGTACCTTGGCACGTTTTGTGGAACCAGAACGCTTTAACTTCTATTCTATGGGAAATCCTAATTTTAACCCAATTCATATTAATCCTTGGAAAGTGCCTCATGGTGTTAATCCGCAGGTTTGGATAGACGGAGTTATTGATATTTATTGCCGGGCTTATGGATTATTAGAGCGTGGAAAGCAAATGATTGCAGACGTTGTTTACGAACTGTATAAGGAAAATGGAGTATTCGATGTTTCAGGATCGGATAGCGAAAGTAAGGATTTAGTGGCTGAATTATCATCAAGAGTTAATTTTCAGTCTATATACCGTAGAATGGAGGAAAAGCGAGACAAACTCACAGGGGCAGGAAAATCAGGAAACGACACGAAAGATGCATATGCACGATTGATAGAGCGTCTTTCCTGCTTCTCAAGAGAATATTCCATCGAATCCAAGCTGTACGGCAGCTCAGAAGGCATTGCTATTGATGATTTGATAGGAGCTGATGAGGTTACTGTTTTAGAGTCGAAAGGTCTTGAAAACACGTTCAAAAATTTCATCTTTGGTGTTATTACAAGTGGATTCTTTAAGTTTGCATTAGCGCATGAAGGCGGATATTTGGCAGATGATCAATACGAAACTGTTCTTGTATTGGAAGAAGCCAACGAAGTATTAACTGGAAATGATTGTGCAGGTACTGGCGGCGGACAAAATTTTGGCATGTCCGGACAATCCGAATTTGAACAGATTTTGGATCAGTCTGCCGGATATGGATTGTTTATTTTTGCAATCACGCAGAAAATAGCAGATATGCCATCTTCAGTTATTGCTAATAGCGGACTTGTATTTGCTGGGCGACTCAAACGGACAGATGATATTAATGTTGTCGTACGAACGGTTGGCCGTGAAGAACGCATTGACGATCGTGATCTGGTCAAATGGTTTCCAAGAAGTCCTACCGGATGGTTTGTTTGCCAAACCTCGAGAACGTTTGACTTTAAAGATGCGGAACCCATTCTTGTACAGATCAGCAGATTGAACATTAATCCACCATCTAATATCGAGCTTGATGAGATCCTGATTCAGAAAAAGGCGAAAACGATTATGTCAGCTTGATGTTTCCTATAGAAAAAGCAGAGATGGGGAATGCAACAAAACCTAAATATCCTGAGCAGTGATTCCTGTTCAGGATATTTTTTCACTTATTAAAATTTTTTTTACAATACTATAAGAGAAGGAGGAACCAACATGAATTCAAAAAACAGAAAAATCCTTATTATCCTTATTATCGCTATTTTGGTAGCGGCAGCAGGTGGTGTTTCGTTATACCTCTATTTGACACCACAAAAGACAACCGTATATGTCTTTAACTCGAATTACGAATCAGGTACGGCATTGACAGAAAAGATGCTTACTCCTATTCGTTGCGATTCCAAAATTGTTACGGCTGGTAAAACGGCAGATGTAAAATCAAGATTCATCACTGGATCAGAGTTGACAGAAGTGTTAAATTCCGGTGATCACCTTCGCATGGATGTGGCAGAAGGTATGCCATTGACACGTTCAGAACTTTTTGTGAATGGTGGATCAGACATTGAAAAAAATATTCATGCTGGAATGATAGCGGTAACAATTCCATTGGATTCTGTGACAGGGGCTGCCGATGGCATTAGGGAAGGGTCGCATATTAACATATATGCCACAGGTTATGATGATAGCGTAGGAACAACATTATTGTTTCAAAACATGAGCGTTATCGCCGTAGAACGAAGCGAAAAAGGAACATTAACATCAGCCACAATAGAAGTAGACGCAGAACAATCCTTAAAACTGATTAATGCACAGAATAATAGTACATTGAATCTGGCTGTTGTTGATAGTACCGATTATCAATATACGGATGAGGAAACACCTACATATAATCCAAACAAATAATACATATCAACTGCCCATTTGGGCAGTTGATACATTATAGAAAGGAGAAGCTACCTCTTAACAGGAGCTATTTACAGATGAAAATATTATTAATTGACCAGAATTATTCTTTCACAACGGATATTGAAAGTCGAATGATTTTGAGTGATGATTTTGAAACAGAAATCATTACGTTGAATAATGTCAATGAGACACAGGCAAAGCTTAAAATGTTTTCGCCGGATAGAATTGTATTGAATGCGGATATTCTGCAGTATTATCCAGATTGGGATTATAATATTCCTGTTACATGTTATGCCAGAAATGTAGATACATTAAAACTTGCTGCTGAAAAAGGAATCTCCTGTTATGGCATTGTAAAGTCGGCATCACAACTTATTGATGCTATCCATAATAATTCAGTTATCACAATTCAACCGGATAGAAGCAAAGTTGAAAATTCCCGCGAAAAAACACTTTCTACATCCAGAATGCCATCGGTAAATTCGGAAAGCTTTCGGGACAATCGTCCAGAACGTGTGCCTGACAATAGAAAAGATTCTATTGCCCAGAAAAAATCTGTATTATCTGATGATATCTATACTGGTGCAGTACAGTACGAAGAGGAGGATGAAGGCGAAGATATTATCGAATCAAGAGAACCTGCTCGTGTAAAACGCCCTTCTCAAGTTCAACATTCTGAACCAATAGCTCGGAATGCCGAAAATACCAGATATTATCAGGAAATACCGGCATCAAGGAAAACGCCTGTCATGGAAGACGATACAGATGATTCGAATCAGGAAGAGGATGATTATACACTTGACTTACGGAGCAGGATGGCGAAAGTTCGGGAACAGGAAAAAATTGCCGAACAGAAACGAAAAGAAGAAGAGAAGAAGAAACAGGAGTCAATGCTTGAAAAACAGATAAGTCAGGAAGTTGGAGATACCAAAAAACGTGCCAAAATAATTACTGTGTATTCCGCGAAAGGCGGCGTTGGAAAAACAACAATTTCTTGCGAATTGGCATCATACCTTGCGCTTACGGAGCATGGCCGCGATAAATTTAAGGTCTGCATTGTCGATTATAACATTGACTTTGGGGATGTTATGGGAACCTTGCTGTATGATCCAAATAAAGCGTGCATGACCTTATGGGCTGACGAAATTCGTGGGCAATTGGAACGCATGCCTGTAAACAAGCATGGCCGCCACACGAAAGAGCAGTTGAATTCGATTCAGTATTCTGCTACACAGATCGAACGATTTCTGCAGAAGAATGAAGCATCCGGACTGTATGCACTCCTGGCACCGACCTCGAATGAAGACAGTATGGATATTTCAGGTGAAGAACTTGAAATTATGCTGAATAACATTGTTGAAAACGGAGGCTTCGATTTTGTTATTTGCGATACGGGAAACAACACCCGAGATTCGTCTTATATGACGCTTCTCAAAGCAGATCAGGTATTTCTTGTACTTACGCAGAACTTCAATACCGCCAACTGCAATAATTCGCTGTTAAAAATGTTGGATGCCCTGCATTTTGATATGAATAAAATCGGCCTCATCATCAACAAAGTACAATCTAAAAAATCAGTAGGGTTGGGAACGGATGAGCTGGAAGAAACATTTATTAATCCGTTGACAAATAAGCCCTATCCATGCATTGCACTTATCAAAGATACAAATGATATTCGACGCGCGAGCAATAATGGAGAACCGCTTGTATATAGCCCTAATAACGATTTTACGAAAAGTATTGGAAAGATCGTATCCCAAATTGTTGATGAAGAGCATGCTCTTGAACAACCGGAAAAGAAAGGATTGTTTGCACGGTTGTTTGGAAAGCGAGGATAGATATGTCATTTTCACAGTCTTCTTCTCCGACACTGATGAAGGAACAGTATCAGAAAAAGGAGAATGAAAAACAACGCATTATTGAAAAAATTGGATCTGAACATGTGCAGCCAACAAAAGAAGAACAGGACTATGCTACAGATGTTATTAAGATTATTTCTGAACAGTTTTCCGAGGATCTGATTACAAAAAACTTGGATGATCTGGATGCACCTATCAGGAGGGCAATCGCAGCCGAATGTGAAAAGCTGCAAGTTACCTTTGAAGTTCAGAAACGCATTGAAAAAACGGTCGGAATGATGGTTCTGGGCAATGGTCCTATTGAAGAATATCTGCAAGATCCCGAAGTTACAGAAATTGTTGTACAACGATATGACAATATAGTAGTCGAGCGTCATGGAAAAGTAGAACCAGTTCCGACTATTTTTAATAGCGAGGCTCACCTTCAGACCATCATCAAGCGAATTGTCCAAAAGGTAAATCGCCAGATAAATATTGGTCATCCAATTGTAGATGCACGGCTTCAGGACGGAAGCCGTGTAAATGCAACCATTCCACCGGTTTCCCCGGATGGCGCAACACTTACAATCCGTAAATTTTCACAATCTGCACTTACTGGGGCGGACTACGTAAGAATGGGATCTATGAATAGACAGATGCTGTACTTTTTGACACTCTGTGTGAAGGGAAGATTAAATATTTTTGTCTCTGGTGGTACTGGTACAGGAAAAACCACAATGCTGAATATGCTATCGTCTTATATTGCAGAAAATGATCTGATTATTACGATAGAAGATACCTTGGAATTAAAATTGCAGCAGAAAAATGTCCGAAGAATGGAGGTTCGGCTTTCAAGCACAAAGGATATGGAAATGGTTGACCAGAAATCGCTCGTTAAAGCTGCTTTGCGTCAACGTCCAGATCGGATTATTTTAGGTGAAGTACGTGATGAATCCATCATAGATCTGGTTTCTGCTATGTCAACTGGTCATGAAGGGAGTATGAGTACCATACATGCAAACAGCCCCAGAAACATGTGTGATGTGCGAATTCCGATCTTGTACTCCTACGATAAGAATGCAGATTTTTCCGAAAAATCTATAGCATTGCAAATTGCGGAAGCTGTTCAGATAATTGTACAGCTGTCACGCTTTCCTGATGGCAGCAGGAAAATAACAGCAATAACAGAGGTTGATGGACTGGAAAACTCTGGAAAATTACGACTTAATGATATTTTTTTGTATGATCGACAGAAAAAAATCTTTCATGCAACTGGTAACGTTCCTAAGACTGCTATTAGGAAAATTAGGGACCATGGTATTTCCGTAGACGAAACCATTTTTCAGATTAATGTACCAAAGGAGGAAATTAAGGCGTGAGTCTTTCTATTGTTATCGCATTATTTTGCTCTTCCATTATGTTATTTTCGCTTTTTTTTATTGCGAAAGTTCACTGCTCGGAAAGTCGCGTCAATGTAGGTGATGATTTCATTACCGTATTCCTAAAAGATCGGGAACGCGTGATAAAAAAATCAGGTTCTCGGATGGCTATTAGTACATATTTGCTAATTTTGGGCATTTCGCCATTAGCGGTAGGCGCATTTGTATATTTCTTCTCTCAAAATGGCCTTTTTTCTATCTTAATGGCATTTATGGGATTTCTGATCCCGGACATTCTTCTTATGATAATTCGAAATAGCACACAGAAAAAATATGAGGAGCGTTATGCCAGAGCTTTAAACCAGATGGGATCTTCTCTAAGAGCGGGGTTAAGCATTGCAAGAGCAGTAGAAGATGTTGCTCAATGTAAATTTGTCCATCCGTCAATGCAAAAATGTTTTGCTAAGTTGTCAGCTGATCTCCAAATGGGGCTTCCTGTATCGGAAGCTTTTCAAAGAATGGCGGATGATTGTGGTAATGAAGATGCACAAGATGTTGCACTTGCAATTGCTGTACAAGATACAGTTGGTGGACACGAAGCAGATGTGGTGTTGTCCATTGCTAAAAACATTGAAGAAAGAATTATGATGCGCAGGGAAATTAAAAGTATTTTTGCTGCAACAAGTGCGATGGTTTGGATGTTTGATTTTATTGCACCTGGTACTATTTTGTACTTTTGCATTACCAGTCCATCCTATATTGACACTTATTTTCAAGACTCTATTCATATTTTGATGTTTGTGATAATCTTGTGTATGCCATTTGTAGGATCTATCATCAACCATAAAACACTTAAACGAGTACAGAAAGGGGTGTGATTTTATGGAATTTGATGCACTTTCTATTTCTATTTTACTGGGGATAGCTATTTTTCTTTTTATTATTTTTATATCAGCGATCTTCTATAATTTGGAACATAAAGGGACTCGTTATGCCAGCGAACACCCGGACGATTGGCTATTCCATGATTTTGACTCAAAAATGTATAGTGCAATTTACGGATATGAAAAGCCAGATACTGTAGCAAATAAATTTGGAATAAAAACGGAGAAATATTATCAGAGTTGCAGTTTAGTAAGAAAACAACCAGATATGAAGCGTATGGTAATGAGATATACATATGCAATTATTTTGCTTACGATTTGTGGAGTGTTATCTATTGTATCGTCCATGTACTTTATGCCTTGCGGGATTTTGGGATTTTTTATTCTAGTTGGCTATGAACAAATGACCCTAAATGCAAAGGCGGAATCTATGAAAGCTCAAATAGCAGATGAATTGCCACGATTTCTGGATCTGCTTCAAGCAGAACTGCAGATCGGAATGCCTATTGAAAATGCAATGCTGGTTATTTGTGAGAAATTTCCATCATTAATTTCAACAGAATTTCTGAGGGCGCTTAGTGAATCACAAATGGGAGCCTCCGGCTGGCAGCAGGCCATGGAAGATGTCGCAGCGCGATATGATGAAGAAACATTAAGTGATTTTGTTCTTAACGTTTCGACTTCTTATACCAAAGGTGTTTCGATTGCAGCAACCGTATCCCGAAAAGCGGAAGATATTAGGGAAACCCATGTACTGGCGGTTAAAGAAAGAGCTGGAAAGGTTACAAATACAATTTTACTGCCGATGGCTATTTTCCAGCTTATGCCGATGATCGTATTCTTAATAATTCCAATACTATCAGAATTAACAGGGACACTTTTTTGAAAGGAAGGAAATACATATGATAGCAGAAATACTACTCATTGTTTTAAGCGGTGTTGCAGCCGTATTTGATCTGGAATACAGAAAAATCCCTAACCTCGTAATTGCAACAGGCATTTTTTGCGGATTGTTTTTATGCCAGGAGCCAAAGACAATTTTAATCCGGTGTATTGGTATAGTATTTGTATTTCTTTTTGGAATGTTTCAGCTTATGGGTATGGGAGATCTCAAATTATGGATGGCAATTGTAGCATTTGTGGGATTTTCCCGTAGCTGTTTCATCATTGTTGGCGCAGCTATACTATTATTGGGATATGCATGGTTTTTTGTACCCGGTTCGAAGCAGACAATAAAATTAACCTTACGACAGTTGTCATTAAAAAATGTACAGGTATTTGAACAGAAGGAGTTTCCCTTTGCCCCGTTCATTTTTGCCTCGTGCGTATTATATGGTATTTTGAGGAGCCTTCACGTATGTTAAAACGATTTCGGAAGGGGGCGGGAGAGTTTATCGGCTACAGCATCTCAATCCTATTCCTTACGATTTTTTATATCATCATCCTAAACTCATTGATCCTTAATAATGCCGAAAACGTGATGGAAGAATGTATCTTGAGTGTCGGAAGGCAGGTTGTAATCTGCGACTCACTGGAACAGGCACAGGAGCGAGTGCAGGATGCTGCGGAATACTATCTGGAACGCGAAACTCGGGTCATTGATCATTCATCAATTCAGGCAACGGTCGATTATGCACCAGGCTATGAAAGTAAAGATCATGTCTGGAAAAAAGGAAAATTTATTCAAGTGACTGTAACTGCAGATGTGCATGGATTTACACAATGGTTTAAAAAGCCGAAAACAGTCCGTTGCATCATGATGATTGAAAACGGGGGTGAAAGTTCTTGAAGCTGAAGCGTTTACGACGAGGCAATGGGGTTTTTATCTATGGCTGCTTTATGCTGTTACTTATCTACGCTCTGGTCATTGGCGTTATTCAGACATATGCAATTCGTCAGATGGCATTGAAAGCTCAAAATGCAGTGGATTCCATCGCTGATGGGGTTGCAATATATATGATTCAGAATGATGGTGCGTCCTATCAGGAAGCATATACGCAAGCTGAGAAGCTTAAGAAATTATTGCAGTCCAAAACCAATATAGATATTGTCGATTTACAAATGGATGCAGATGCATTTGAAAAAAACAAAATCAGAGTGACATTATCTGTAGGACAGTGGTATTTACCTAGTTTGGCATCCATTCACTGGGATCAGGACAAGACAAAATATCAAATTCAAAAAACAGCGACAACAGAATTTATTTCTTCAAACAGCTATGGTACAGGTGCAACAGCGCAAGGAACAGCTATCGTGCAATTTGCATTACAATGGGTAGGAAATCCCTATGTTTGGGGAGGAAATTCACTTACGAATGGTATTGACTGTTCGCATTTTGTATGGCAGTGTCTTACGCATTGTGGAGTATACAATGGTCCATATGCGACATCAGGTGAGTGGAGATCTTTAGGTCAGCCTGTCGCAGATTTGGCGCACGCAAAAGCTGGCGATGTCTTATGTTATGCTGGACATGTCGCAATTTATGATGGAAATGGTATGATTGTGGAGGCGAAAAATGAAACAGCGGGAATAACACATGATCGAAGCGCAGATTGTCGCCCAATTCTTGCGATTCGAAGATTTACAACAGATTAGAGGAATAAGCGATGGAAAGATTACGATCAGGAAATGGAGAATTTCTCGCGGCTGCGTTTATGAGTGTGTTTATCACTTCGATGGTGATATTGATAATTGCAGTGATGCAGATCAATTTCTCAATGAATAATCTGTCAAAAGCCATAGTATCATCGTCCAGAGCTGTAGCGGTGTGTGCAACAAAGACAAATGCCGAAAAACTATCACTGGAAGTGGCGCAAGCGTCGATTGAAAATCAGAATATATCAGATATTAAGGTTGTACTTGAATATGCAGATTCAAATTGTAATAAATGGGTTACTGGAAATCAAGTTATTATAACCGTATCCGCTTACGTAAAAACAATGTCTCCGTTTTTGTCCGGTGAACGAAGCATTGTACATATGGTTACTATAGAAGATTCTGACGAATTAGTTGGAAATGGGAATGCCGAGAAAATATGGAACTATCTTCTGTCACATGGAATTACACCCGCAGGAGCAGCCGGTATACTTGGAAATATGGCGAATGAATCCAGTACAAACTTAGATCCTACCTTGTTAGAAGAACAGGCTGTTAGAAGAACAAGGATTACGGGGCAAATGTATACGCAAATGGTAGATTCCGGTGAAATATCAAGAGCAGAAGTTATTAGCAGCTCCAGATTTGGCCTTTATTCCGGTGGAAGATATGGATATGGAATTGTCCAGTTTACAGATCCAACAATTAAGGAATATTTGTGCCGTTATACAATAGATAAGGGAAAGAGCATTGGAGACTTAAAGGGGCAATTGGATTCGCTGATGGCGTATTTGCAGCAGTATGAGCCTGCATTGCTTAATACCCTAAAATCCATACAGGATGTGGAAGCCGCATCTACTGCCTTTTTGACACAATATGAAAAGCCAGCCAATATAGAGCGTGAAAAAGGTGAACGTGCTTCAGCTGCACAATTATATTATCAACAATTATTATCTAATTGATACATCTCTAATAAGAAATAAGACCGTATTCGAAAGAAATGAGATTCCCATCAAAATTCTTCAAATACGGTCTTATTTTTACTGGTTATTTTTTATGACCTCAAAAATATAGTTTGTTATGTTTTCTTCGGTATTAAGGTTGTGCGATGCATAATACGCTTCAACGGCAGCTTCCTGATCAATTGAGAGGTTGGTTATATATAATAATTGGTTGCGACTTACCATTTCCAAAATTTTTGGAGAATATATACCAAACGTACGAAGAGTGAGATCTATAGCCCGGCGCTCGTCCAGCGAAATCTTAGACATTAACCAACCACTTTGACTTGCAATGCCATTATCGAGTAATATGTAATCTGGTTTATTATACATGTTATGTATAATAGGGTAAATTGGTCCATTCAGAGATACCTGACACTCATCAGGAATTAATTGCTTCCTATTCAATGCGTAATTTACTCCGCTTGAGAAAAATAAAAGGCATTCTAACGTTGTCGGGGTAATTTTTCCTACGTGTGTTAAAATATAATTTGCAATTTGGTAGATTTTAGAATCACGAATGCTCGATAATTCATGATACCGTTTGCAAATTTTTCCTATATGCTAAGTTTGTAAGTTTAGATTTATGCTTTTCTACACAATCAAGAAAGAAAGATTCATCATTCAGGAAGCTCATTAATATTTCTGAGTTCGCGGAACATGGCATGACTCCTTCATAATATCTTTTTACGCTAACCTTTCCGAATCCGGCAACAATGCTCAAAGCTTCCTTTCCGATATTATATTTCCGTAGTATTTCATTTGTTTGGCTTAACGTGATAATTCCCTTTAAGCGTTTATCAATTTCACTTTTGTATTGCTCTTTTTTGATGTAGCATTCCGAATCTGTTGCAACTTCGGAATCACAATGCTTACATATGCCTGTCCTATAACGTAAACAGATCTTTTCTCCCTTATACCATTCGATATGCACCTTATTTCTTATGGTACAGGGGACATATTCATTGCAATTTTTACAATAGCCAAATTCTTCCATGATTTTTCTCCAATCAATAATTCTTCCTATATAGTATTGAGAAAAAAACTGGAGAAAGGATTCACGTACAAAAAAATCCAGTATAATTTTATTTTTTTCTTCTTTCACAATACTATAGACAGACATATAGATTGGAAAGGAGGCACTATCATGTTTAAAAAATATGTCAAACAGTTTCTTACAGATGAATCCGGAATGGAATTGTTGCAGCTTGCTATTGTTGTCGTAATCACAGTAGGATTAATCGGTGTAATGACGAAATTGATGAACACGGTTCGTGAGAACATCAGTAAAGCCAATGATAATGCAAACACCGAGATGCAGGGCATCCTCAGAGATGCGAATTCTGATTCCTGATTTGGCACAACAAGACCATAGTTCCAGTAAAATCGCTGTGAGCTATGGTCTTATTTTGGAGGAATACTATATGCAGAGAAGAAAAATCCAAATATGGTTAGGAATATTGGCAATATGTACATCATTGGGAACACCCATATCGACCTATGCTGATACCCAAGATGTCACAACCAATGTTGGCGATAAAACGACCATAAAATCAGACGGAAGTGACAAAGAAACGACCAATGGTCAAGAGGATTCTTCAGATACAACATCTGGGGGTGATACAACTGTACATTACACAGAAGCGCAGTTGAAAGCAATGGACGCAAAAAAGAAATTGAATTATGAATTACGTTCAATTTTAACGGAGGTCAGGAAGAATGCAGACGAAAACGGAATGTTTCACAGTCCGAATTCGTCCATCAAGGA
This sequence comes from Blautia sp. TM10-2, assembly GCF_003480845.1. Classification (NCBI taxonomy): domain Bacteria; kingdom Bacillati; phylum Bacillota; class Clostridia; order Lachnospirales; family Lachnospiraceae; genus Blautia; species Blautia sp. TM10-2. Next base: position 187,555 of record NZ_QUJZ01000003.1, read on the forward strand.
TATTGGGTATTCTTATGGAACCGTTGATGTAAAGAAAGATCAGATCGATCAGATTTTAGATTATTTAAAAGACTTTGAATCCGTTTTAAATAAGGATAATAATCGTCAGGATTTTGATGTTATTAGTTCTGTCACTAATCCAATTTTCGATAATATGCACATGCCAAAGAAGAGCTTTAGTGAACCTACAATAGAAGATGGCGGCGGGAAAATTGCGCTTATGGATAAAAATGGAGATTTATCCTTGATTGTCAGTGCGTCAGATGCGCCGTCAGATGGCTTATTAGCCACATATGAGAAAAGTCTACAGACAGATCAAGAAAATGGAAATAAAGGGCAAGATTCGGAATCTTCAAGCAATGCTGAAGATTCAACGGATAAGAATACAAATGGTCAGAACGGATCAGATAGTAATAAGGGAGACAATCAAAATAGCTCTTATCTTACAGGAAATAGTGCAGACGACATTCTGCTTCGGCAGGTTATGGATGCTATTGCAAAGAAAATGGGATTTTCATTTTCAGACGATCAATTTCTTACGAAACTGATTCAACAAGATGGTAGAAATTATTTGCTGATATTTCAGAATAAGAAAGATCCACCTTTTAAACTGATAGAAGGTTCTAGTCTAAACCAAAACTCGAACACAAATTCATCAAATAATAGTACCGGAACTTCAAATAATGGTAATAATAGTAGCGGCTCAGACAAGAATAGTTCCAACACTGGAAGCAATAGTTCTTCTTCTGACAATATTTCCTCCGTTACGCAGATTCCAGACTACAAAGATGGCTCTACGACAATGCCGGGAGTACGTGATGACCTTGTGGATGGGGGCATGAATGCATTTTACACAATAACGGATACATATGAACTATTCTCCAGATTTTCTGGCAGCAATGCAATGAATAATTACTGTACACTGGCTTATATCAAAGATATTCATGTTGACAGTATAAGAAAAAACGTTATATTGAAGACAAACTATAAGTCCAATGTCAGACGATGGGTAGTGGAAAAGGATGGAGGATCTAAAGTGGTTGTCCAAACGGATGATCCAAAACATCAATTTGATTTTTCAACAATGGACCCAGGTGAATATACTGTTACAGCATATCAAAAAGTAACTTACACAGTTGGAACCAGTGTGAAGTATGATATATGCGAATATCTCTTCGATCCAGTTACGAATGGTCTTATTTATTTCAACGAACAGACGGTCGAAAATGGAACAAATAAGTCCTTGAGCTTGGACACAGTTACCAAAACAGGTTATGTTGCCACTGGTGATGTATTTCGAATCCATGTCAACAATCTGGGAAAAGTGGAAACGGTCAGCCCGTCAACCAATAGAACTGAATGAGTAAACAGATTGCCCCCGCGAAAAACGGGGGCTTTAATTTTGTGATGCAAAGCTTCGAAACAGGGAAATACATGTTTCCGGAAGGTCATCGGATATCGTTCTCTGCTCGTAAGCAATATTTAAAGAAAATAGATGTGAGCCATCCCATATAAGGCATTCGACAATCTGCATTTGCACAGAATCTACAACATACGTAGCTTTTGCAGTGGCTTTTGCATCAGAAGCCTGAAAGCTATTCATCATAAAACTTTGCTTGTCGCTTCCAATTAACTGTGCCATATCTGTTGCGGTCATAGAGGACAGACTGCTGTCATAATCCTGCATCGTTATTGTCATAGACGCATTGCTCGATTGATCCATTGCGACGATCGAATTAGATGATGTTCCTAAGACCCATGTGTCCGGGTATGCAAATTCAAATTGATCTGCTGATAAATACTGCAATGCGTAGCCGTCCGGAATGGGATTTTCTGCGTTCCAGGAAAAAGAATTCAGCATTTTTTCTATATAAGGAAGGATTTTTTCGTAAATTTCATCGTTAAATATGCAGGATAATCGTATAATATGCTCCCGGTCCCAATAAACTTCTTCAATATAATCGTAAGTGCTATTTTTAAGATCTTGATACATCACTTCATAACTGGATGCGCTTTTTCGTGTAAAATTTTTAAAAGTTTTTCCATCTTGTGTGATTGACGCGGAGAGAGTATCTACGGTAACGTTATTAATCGCGGGATTATACGCGAAAACCTCCATGCGTATCGTAGCTCCAGAAGGCTTGTGGATGTAAGATACAGTATCGTGGTCTATAACCTGTGTCCAATCTTTCGGAATGCTGATTGAAAAATGATATGTATTATCTGCGTAGATTTGCGTTTCGATATTGTCTTCTTCACTTGAGCTGTCAGAAAGCGTTTCCTGTTGGACGACATCTGTCGAAGTGTATACGGCCAGAGTATTGTTTTGCTTGTTTTGCCCAATGACTGCAGCAACAATAGATATGCCTAAAAAGGCGAAAAGAATTACCTTTCCATAGGTTTTGAAAAAGCCATTCTGCATAATCGTTCCTCCTCATGGCTAAATAGAGTGTATGTTTAAACGTTTTGTAAATACAAAATTCAATTTTTTAGCAGTTAAATTTTGACTTCTAAAATTGCTATTGTAATATTGTTATATTGTCATGTTTTAGTGTAATAATATATAATATATAAATTTTAACTACTAAAGTTGTTTTTTTAATTTTAAAAGTCGATTTTAGCAGTCAAAATTCGACTTCCATTCTGTTTCACTTCTTTTTCTCAAAAGCATAACTTTATCACGTTATATCATTAAAGCGAAGCTTGGATAGAAAGATACACGAATCTTAATCATCTGTTAGCAGTTAAAAGGAGCGATTCCATGTATCCCATGTTATATTGTCTCTGGTAGAAGTTGTTGAATTTATTGCTCTCATCAATGCAATCCTGAAGTTTATATTCTATTCCAGTAATAGCTGGCTGCTCTGTCTCTTCAGTACCAGACGAAGCAGTTTCTTTTGTGGAACAATCACTGTCGTTTAAAGTATGAACTGTAGTGTCTGCTATGGCATTATCCGTGTTGCTTCTTTTGGTATGTTTTTTCGAATGACGGCGGCGATAGGCATTATAATCATTTGCCCATCTGGAAATTATTTTGAGATTCATATATGTAGGTGGATATTTTTTTCGGATTTTTTCAATCTGGTATTTTATGACTTTTGCACCGTAGATATCTACCAGCATTTTGTAATCCTCCAACGGCAAAATATGACCATCGTTGCCAATTATAAGGTTTCCATCAAGAACAGGATATTCGTCAATTTTGGTGATATCTGAGTCCTGTTGTTTTACAGGTGTTTCTTTTTGAATTTTGGGGTTAGATGTTGTAGAAGAATACAATTTTTTTGAAAAAGTTTCCATAAAGGTTTGAATAAAAGCTTGCATAAAATCTGCTTGAGGTTGTTGCAAAGACAAACAATTTTTCGTGGCGTTTGACACTTCTGTAAAGTTTTCTGAGTGAGAGCTTGCAGAATCCACTTCTATGTTTGCCTTTAAATTAGTCTCTGCCAATGTGGATGGTAAAATATCACCTTGGGGTTGAATCGGTTTCCCATCAGTGCCATAAACAGAAATTAAGGTTTCTTTTCTGCGTGCCACGAAACGTTCAATTAATCCTATATCTTGGAGGCTGCGAAGCGCTTTACCGGCAGTGCCTTCTGTGCAGTGTAATAGTTTGGCTGCGTCTTTTTGCGTGCATGATATGTATTCCTGACCTGTAAGGGCTTGTGTATACAAATGCGCATACAGCAATTTTGCATCGGAAGTTAATTCACAATACGGTGCTTTGAAATAAAATTCACTAGAAATAATAATTGTTTCCATAGATAAACCTCCTTAGTACCTTTAATTTTGAACCGAGAATGTGTCCGCAAGACAAATTCATAGTTATAGTATTGAAAAAAAAGTTGAAAAAAGAATTCTCATGTACGAAAAAATTATTTAGAAGCAAATTTACCATTCTACTAAGTGTACGGAGGTGATAGATATGGCAGATAATAAGATAGAGATCCTTACTTCAAATGCCAAACAAGTTATCAATGATTATGTGCTTGGTACAGATACCGATTTTCAGAAGGTTGAAAACGCAATTCAAGAGCTTGCAGAGAATGATACTTCTACGCTTAACTGGAATTCATTGGAAAACTATCCGGATAGATCGCATGATTACCAATTTTCATATAATAATTCAGACGGAACTATAAACATATGGGATACCGAATCTGAAAGCTATCTAAGTCCATCTGAATTTTTACTAAGTGAACACTCAGATCGTCAGATGGCATGTGATCAGTATGCCCAGCATCGTCTGCAGTTTCTTGAGAACACACCTGAAGCATTAAGAGACTGTGTTTCTAACATATTTCAGACTTTAAAAGATTACCATTTGGACGTAACTATTTTGTCTGTACCTAATAAGACAGGCTCTTTGGACGGAAAGGATTTTTTCGCATTTGATGTGAGTGGAGGACGGGAACAGATTTTTCATAGCCAGACAGGTACATCGATCGGACTGAAAGAATTTCAGGAAACATTGGAACAACTGCAATTTTGGGATCATGAAGAGGATTCTACATCAGATGAGCGAATTAATCGTATTCTTGATGCAGCAGCAGATAATCCTGCGCGTCTGCGTATGGAAGTGAATTTCCTTTTTGATGATAAGATTCAGCCGAATGGAGTTGATTTTGATGAAAATGCGTCAATTACATGGACAATTCGTGGAAATCATGAAACAGAGACATTTATTTTGACACGAGATCCTGATACGCATGAAATAACGGCATATGAAGCGAACCATGGAGTCTTGAATATCGAACAGTTACAAGAAGAAGCCTCCCGGATTGGCGTTGCAGATGTGTCGCTTTCCAATCGTGTTACTTCAGATGAATACACGCAGTTAGATCATATGCAGACTATGGAAAAAGCGTCAGCCAAAGCAACTATATCGGCGGTAACAATGGAACGTGGTTTGCGCGGAATGGGATCGCTGACTTGGCATATGCATGGCACAAACGGGCAGGAAGATTTCTCCTTAGATGGAAATAGAGATGGATCTCCCATTATACGGGACAAAGCTGGAAAAGAATATGATATAGATTCTATGTATAATAAGCTGGAAGACATCGGATATTTTAAAACAGCAGATCCAGCTCCCGTCGATATGTACGCGCTGCCAGCAAGAGAAGAGTTACCGACTTACAATTCGTTATTTAATTTTTTCCCTCCAGAAGTTCGGAAGAATATGGATGCAGATGAAATAAAAGAAATACGAGCGTCCAATCCTTATTATGGCATAGTGGATGGAATTGATATGACACGTAAGACAATTCCAATCCATGTGGATAATGCAACGATTCGAAACCTCTTGGGAGAATCCTATCAAGATGCCACTATAGATCGTATGTCCGTGTCTACTCAATACGGAAATTATATCTCAATAGAAGGCGTAAAGTTCGGTATTACAGACCGTATTTATCTTGATGGCGACATCACGAAAAAGGATGGGGAAAAAGAACATATCAATGCTCAATATGCTATCCGGGCAGATGGTGTGTATGTGTATTCAATCGGTCAGGATCAGGTATCAAGTTCGCACAAAATCAGAATTGTTACTGGAAATGATGCTCCTGAGAAGATGGTTCCGTTTGATCGCCTAAGCTTATCACATCGAAAAAATTGGTTTGCAAATGATGTAAAGGCTAGGATAGAACGGTTAGAAAAAGGATCACCAGAGCGGCTGGACCAATTCAAACAAACGCCTATGTATAAAGGCTATGAAAATTATCAGAAAATACAGGAACTATTAGAGGAGTCAAAAACACTCGTGGATTCTGCAAAAGCAGATGGAGATAAGGCTATTGAAGAGTTATCTCCGGAAAAGCAGAAAGAATATGCTTTGGCCGTGCATGATTATCAGGAAGCAGTTTCTGCCGTTGAAAAAATTGTAGAAACAAAATTTGCAGCAGCGGTTAGAGATATTGTTAATAATGCGGTCGATGAAATAAAAGAGAGTGTTATGCTCGGCGGAAACATGGAGAAAAAATTTGATTTCTATCTGGATCAGAGAAATCAAACTATGGATATCCGTGATAAACTGACCGAATATCGAAACACAAAGCTAGATCGAATCCATGATTTTCAAGAGCGTTATACAAATCAAGGAAACAATATCATTGACAGTCTTGATTTTGGGCGTTTTGAAGATGCAGAAAAGGCAGTTGCAGCCTTTGGCGAATTGAGAGAAGAATACGCGGCATATAAAAAAGATTGCGCGGATGTGGAGAGAGTGCAGCCAACGATAGAAAGAGCTGAAAAATATCTTGACTTGTGCGATGCAATTATATCAAGTGCAACCAAACAGGATGCTTTTTCAAAAAGAGATATGGGACAATTTTTGGCGGATCATGGTCCGATGCAGACTTTGCGGGAATATTTATACTTTGAGGCTCGTTTCCCCATGGGATGTGATATGAGAGATTATGCTTCTGCATTGAAAGACTCTTTACGCGATGTGGACAAGCTGGAAGTACAAGAAAAGGTAGATGCTTATAACGAACGGCAGACAGATTCTGCGTATAAGCTTCATATTGGTGATGACGGTGGTATATATACCAGTTTTGGCTATCGTATCAGTTATGACTATCATGATACAACCAGAAATGTAATGCACTATTATACAGAGCGTGAAGACGGCAACACCTATATGCAGATTGATGCGCCAACATACTACTACAAAGAATCAGAAAACAAGATAACGACAGATGTCAGCAATGGACATATTCCCGTCTCTTCGAATGCCCCGCTAATTGGAAGAGAGGTCGGCGTTGATTATACCAATGCCTGGAATGCGCTGCGATATACACTTCCGGAGAGCGGGAATACTACAATGGCAGATATTTTAGAGTCTGTAAGAAGAGATTTTCTGGGAAGTAAATCAGCAAATCAATACGATTACATTCGTAAGGATATGGATGTTATTGGGCATCCGGTGGAACGTTATCGCCCGATAATTGACGATATACTAAAATCTGAAAAATCGTATACATTTGACGAAATCAAAGAAAAATTCATGGACTTAAAAGAAAACACCATGGATAAAGTTGAAAAAAATACACCAGAAAATTCCACGGCGGACTCCGAAAAGAGTGAATCTGGCATAGAAAAAAACAGACAGTATAATCTGATGACGCGGGCTGAGGTGAATTTGGAAGGTCAATTACATTTGACGCAAGAGAAAGTTGAAGCGTTAGAAGTTCAGGCAGAGAAAATAGCATCGTCCAAAGGAACAAGTATTGAAGTAGAAAAAGGAAATTTGATTCAGGAAACGTTCGAAAAAATAAAGCCGTATTTGTCCGGGCTAAAAGAATTGCAAGGGAAAATGGAGGGAATGCAGGATCGAATTGGAGATTCCCGTTTACTCCGAAGCAATACTTTTTACCAAGATTACAAAATGCAATATGATTTTTGTGCTAAAAAGGCACTTGACCTTGGTGCAGCCTATGGAAAGGATCAGGTTATTAAGAATTATATATCCAATAATGACTTAAGAATGGATCGGCAGGAGTATTATAAAACGAACTACTATACCAGTCTTGAGCAAAGAATTCTTTCGGGTGGACAAGAGGGGCTTGAAAAATATGAAACCGAAAACGGAAAGTCCTATACATATGGCACTAAATATGATCTTAGTGCTTGGGAAAAGGTAGGAAACTTTTTTGCATCTACGATATTTCGCCCGTATTTTCGCAATATTGAGAAAACGATTGATCGTGATCCTCATGCAAAAGTTGCTTACGAAACAGTCCCTGCAGTTGAAAAGCCCGAGGAAAATCCCGTTGATACTTCCTCAATGGTAAGCGGAGGAGCGCAGGGAGGCGTTACGACGGAGAATCAAGCTGCTGATGGTATGGACTCGAAAAATTCAGAAGAATCTGGAGCTTTAGCGGATGAAAAGAAAGCAGAAGAGGAGCAGCATATGGATTTAAAAGATGCGATTGAGCGTGAGAATCAGGACACAAAAGACGATGCTATGGTTGCGGAGCAGACCAGAATGGAAAGTCAGGATAACGATCAGGACAATATGACCGAGGCTGCAAATTCAAAGGATAATAGCGAATCCGTAGTGAACGGTGAAGAAGTTCATGAAATCCCGGAATCTGATGTATTGGAAACTGCTGAAATAAGCAGCGCGGATGAGGATGTGACAGCAGATTTCGAAATAAGTCAGTCAAGAGATGAGCCAGAATCTGATTCTGGTGCAATGCCAGAAAGCCTGGATGTTCAAGATAGACAGGAGGAACTGTTAATAGGGAGTGTTGGTGAAGATCATTCAGATAGTGATTCATTTTCAACGGCGGATGCTAAAAATGACACGTTTGAACCAACAACTGATGATGCAACATTAGAACGTGGGGAATCACAGGCGGAAAGCCCAACGATAGGATCTGAAAATGCAAATAGTTTCCATGAAGAGTACAAAGCACAATTTTCTGACTGTCTTAATGCGGCAAATGCATTAGATGATGTCCTTTCACAAGCAATAGAAGACGTTTTTTCAGATGAAAATCTTGGATATATGGATATTGTAAACGCAGCCGCGGATGCAATCACAGATCATTATAATTCAGATACGCCGTATTCCGAAGCTGCTGAATCGAGTGCAGATCTCGTATATGAGGTTACTGATTTGGACGGTAAGCCAATGGATAATATGGATACGATGGCTGAAAAATTACAGCAAAATGGACTTTCTGCAGAACATGTCGATCATTTATATGAGTTGGCAAGCGACCGATATGCATCTCCAGAAGAACCGTTTGAGCAACCAGATCCATATGAAGGCTTTATGGATCTGGATTCTGGTGTGACAGATTCAGTAGATAGGGTAGATATGTCGCAATCATCATCCGTAGATGCACAGCAGAAACTGGACTTTTATGAACCAAACCAGTTTTTAGATCAAATGAGCAATGATTTGGATTCCTATGTTCAGGCTATTGAGCATGCGGAAAATATAGGAACAGATGTTCCGGATACCGCGTTATCGGATATTGTTGGCTCCAGTTTTTCCGTAGATAGCCTGAAATCAGCAATTGATTTAATAGAAGCGGAAGTCAAAAGCACGGCGGATGATGATAGAGATGCCCAAGAGACTATGGATACAGATCCTGTTTTATCGGAAGATATCCCTGAAAGTTCCATAGAGCCAGAGGTGGATGATAGTTTGGATGCAGACGAGTGGAGGCGATATTTATGATGATTCAGATTCTCTTTGTACTTGTGTTTCTAGTGTTTTTCTTTATTGGCGCAGGAATCTCTATAAAAATAATTGCAGATGCGAAACGATTTAATATTCATTTTGAAAAATGTAGAATGGAAAAGCGAAAACAAAAAGAAAAGGGATACCGAAATAAGCGAGGATCAATACATAACCGTTTTACACGCCGGGAACCATATACTGATTTTATATGTATGACAGAAGGAAAGAATTCAGAAGCTCATGTGAAACATGCTCGTGAAAAAGAAGATTCTGCATATCATTATCCTAAAAAGGATGACTAAAATAGAACTGGGCCAGCATTGTCTGGTCCAGTTTTGTATCTAATTTTGAGAACAATTTTCAATACTATATATATCGGAATAGAAAGGAGGAACTGGTATGCAAAACATTAAGGTATCAAAAGATTGTTATATTCCAAAAGATAACATCAAATTATACATAGCATATGATAGTAATGCTGTGCGGAAAGATGTTCGTATCAAAAGAAAACAGGGGCTTATATACGACTATACAAATGGGAAAAAAACTATGTCGGTTATATATCTTAAAAACGGGGAGCTGGTATTAACCCCTGTTTCCGTAGATACATTGAATCAGCGAATGGAAAAGGAGTGATTGATTTGAATGATTTTTCAACTTTGATTGCGGCTGGCGCGGCAGGTCTTATGCTGGGAATTGTGTCTCCAGTGGCATACTTAAAAGTTCGAAGAAAAAAGAAAAAATATCAGTTCAAGTCAGAACCTGTTTCTAAGAAGATTACGGCGGACCGCAGGTATCTGAATGGCAGGCGTGATCACTCAACAGAGGAATACTAGAAAGGAGTTAAAATGCAGAAAAAAATTGCACGCAAAATAGCATCAATAACGGCAGTCAGTTTGGCTTCTGGACTAATAACTGTTCCGGCAGGGGCCAATGCGGATCTCACGCCAAATTTGCAGATTATGCAGAAGACAGAGATAATAAGCGACGAAGCGTTAGATCAATCATATCAATATGATTATCAATCAGATGGGAACGATCAAAGATTTACGCAGGTCGAAACGTCGTGGGATAACGCTTTCGTGGCTAAGAAATTAGTCGTTGGAGATTGGAAAAACTACGATGGAGATGTCGTTGTTTCGATTCTTAAAGATGATGGAATGGAATATCAGCTTCAAACGACCGAAAACGCTCAAGTCGAACTTTCTGATTATGGAGAAATTTCAAGCATCAAATTGCAGCCGGCAGGTGAAATTGCAAATTCAGATGCTTCAATGTCAGGGATGGTAATTGATGGCGACATTGATATGTCACAAGCGTCTGATACTGTAGAATTAAAAGGGACTATTCGGGAATCAGAAGACGGGGAGAACTTCACATCAAAGGTAGACGAAACAGTCTCAGCAACGGTTTTGAAAACGAGTTATAAAATTGAAACACCAGTATGGAAAACAGAGCAGGACAAGCTTTCTTACGGTCAAACAGCCAAGGTGACATTGGATGGTTTGGCTGGAACCGGAACAGCAGAACTTTCCAGCTATGAATGTCAACTGATCATCCCAAAAGGAACAGAAATTGAGCAGATTGATCTTCCAGAATTTGAACATGCAACAAGTACACTATTTGTTGATGGGAAAGAATATACGGAAGGAATCATTACCTCTGATTCCAAAGTTCTGTTACAAATTTGTCTCGAAAAGGACAATAATAGTTTGATTGAAGACGACAATAGTCAAGATGAAGACAACAATAGTCCTGCATATGACTTCAAACAAACAAAAAGTTTGTCACTGTTATTAAAAAACATTCAACAGGATGCAAAAAGTGAGGATGTTTTGATCCAGGCATACGTAAAAGCGGTCTATGGTGATGATCAGGAAGTAAAAACAGAAGCCTCTCAAAAGATACAGCTTATTTGTGAATATCAGATGGAAAGTCCAAAAGTTTCCAGTTCAGCCACAATAATTCCTGGACAGGATGATGTACAACTTACATTTAATAATATGAATGCAACAGCGACAACATCTGTCACGGGTTATGTGGTAGATTTTTATATTCCATCTGATTTGACAGTGGAAACAATACGTGTCCCGGAATTTGTTGATTCAGAGGGAAACTCCGTAGAACGTTTGATTACAATTAATGGTCAACATCCCAGTATCTTGAACAAAACCATTTTTTTATACGATAAAATAGGTTCTTTTCAAATGGTCGTATATACAAAAGATGGCACGTTTTCGCAAAGCAGAGATATGGTAATCACTGCAAGCAATCAAACTTCTTCTGAAAAAGAGATTGAAATCAAAGCTGTTGCAAATGGATATTATGCAAATAATCTTGTCCAAACGGTAGAATCTAACATTCAAAAGTTGACCTTACAGAAGGTTGTTACCCCGCCGGCTCCAACACCAGAGCCGACAATTGAGCCAACGGTAACACCAGAGCCAGAGCCGGAACCAACACAGACTCCGACACAGGCTCCGGAACCTTCCCCAAACCCGACAACTACACCGATACCAACACCAACGATTACGCCGGAACCAACAACAGTACCAAGCGAAAGTGATTCTGTCAAAAAAGAGGCTGCAAACCTGAAGCCACTCACACCAAATGTATCAGTTTCAAATACAACATCGGGTGATACGTTAAAAGCTGAAAAGAAGCAGGAAACAAACGATATTGTGGATAAATTGCGTCCGACTGCTACTACTGCGGTACAGGAAACTGCAGTTACAGATGATTTTTCGAATAAGCAAACTTCTGAAAAGACTGAAAGTTCTTCTGACGCTGCAAGAGTTACAACAGCCCCGGCAGAAAAAATTGAAAAGACAAGCCCAGAGAAAGTAAAAGATGCTGTAGAAGAAACGGTAAATGAAAACAGAGGAATACAAGTATTATTAATATTACTTGTGATTATCGGCTGTGGAATTGCAGTTCTTATAGGCATGTTTTTACACTTTACTCGAAAGAAGAAACATCTTTTACATCTCGAAGAAAAAATGAATGACTCGAAAAATGTAAAAGGGGATTCTTAATATGCCAAAATATATATGTGGTGCGACATCAGACATTGGGGTTGGACGAGAGCAGCAGGAGGATTTTGTGCAATTCTGCGAGCTTGATGAGGAAACATTGTTGTGCATCGTTGCGGATGGAACAGGTTCTATGCCGCAGCGACCGCAACCAGCATCTATTGTTGCTATGGACATAATTGAAAACATCAAGGATTCGTTTGGGAAAAAACCGGATTTGCTAATAAAGTATCCGAAATTTTTCCTCGAAAAGGCTATGAATGATGCGAATCGGATTTTGGGAGCATTTCAAATGGGAAATGAAGAATTGTTTTCCGGTTATTCGGCAAGTGTAACATGCTGCTTGTTTTTGCCGGACCGCAAAATAGCAATTGGACATAGCGGTAATACCAGGCTGTATATTATCCGCAATGGAAAAGTCAATCTGATTACTCATGATCATACGCAAGCGTACGAACTATTACAGGAAGGGAAGATTGATAGCGAGACATATTATGTGCATGACGGAAGATTAAAGCTAACCAGTGGAATTGGAAAGATCATTAACCCGCGGATTGACACAATTTCCGGAAAATTGCAGGAGCAGGATTTGGTATTGATGACTACAGATGGAATCCATTATGCATTGCGCCCGGATGCAATGTCTGAGATCATCCTAAATTCGCCACCGGAGGGGACGGAAGCTACCAATGCACTTGTTAATGCAGCTAAAAATATTGTTAAATATCCTGACAATATGTCCGCAATGCTGATTTACATGCCATCTGGTTTTCTGTAAATGGATAGTAAAAGAAAAGCTCCCTACGCTTAAATTAGGGAGCTTTTCTCTACTATAGCTATCCATCAGAACATGTTTCTGACGTAAAAAAGTCATATGGCATTATTTTTGGTACTTTTTCATGATTTCCTGTAAATCTTTCGGGTCGAACGTTTCCAAAAGTTGTTGAGACATAATATGCATAATAATCAGAACCGTAAAGTAAAAGGAAATTTGGCCTGTGCGTTTTGATGCCGAACTTACAGAAGTGATGAAACGAGAAATTAACTTTTTGGCTGCCCGCACTTCACTTGGATTAAGCTGTATAGCCGTGTCCTTGAGATGAATGATCATATATTTCCTCCGTTATGTTCCACTATTCAAACTGTATTGGTACGAATAATACTCATAGAAAAAGTCGTTCTGCATTTCACTAGGAAGTGTATTATGAAGAAGTTCTACGGGATTTTCGTATAGATTACGAATAGGCTCTATTAACTTGTGTTCTTTGGCAAAATGGCAGAATTTGCGTTTGTCTGCGAAAAAACCATACAGTTCTTCCACTGAATGAAAGTTTCCAAAGTGATTTAACGCATAGGCAAGGCAAATTTCCAAATTGTATTCTGCGTCTCCAGATAAGAAAAAATTTTTGGGAAATTTTTTGAGTTTTCCCTGTAATACTTTTTCGTAGACAAACAAAACCTGTTTCCGTTTGGAGATACGAATCTGTTCTGGATACACAAAAGCAGCAAGGTAGAAAAGATCTGTCTCTGGATTGCATTCGGATGGAAAGTCGATTTGATGAACAATTCTGGTTAAATGCAACTGTTCGGCTATCTGAGGGGTTAAATAGTCACGGACTTGTTCAGGCGTCCATTCTAAAAGCTCTTCAAAGATGAAACGTAAAATTTGTTTTGCTGTAGTCTTTTCTCGCAAACGGGTTAGGGATAATTGAGAAAATTTTTGAGTATTCCCTAATAAAATGCCTTCATACTCAACAAAAAGTGCATAATTCATAGTTTATGAAACCTCCTTCGTTTTTTCCCTTCAACTTATAGTATTAGAAAACAAAAAACAAAAAACGAATTCACGTACGACAGAAAGGAAATTTGAGTAATGACGAAAAAGAAAATTATTTTATGTGTCACAATAATCGCATTAAGTATTTTGGGGATTTTTGCATTTAAAAGTTTTCAAAAATACCAGAAACAATATACTGGAAAACAATGGTATGAACGGCAAAGCGACTATATTAATGATTTATCTGTATATGCGGGTGAAATGGATGACATTTTTTCTCTCTATATTGCCGAAAGCATTTCTGAGGACGATTTCTTGAATCATGTTAGTTTGCTGCAAAATCAATTAAGCGTAATTCAGGTTAGCTATCAACAGGAAAAGGAAAATCATCCTGTAAGAACTGGATCTTATACATATAATCAGAAATATGCTTGTGAAGGTGTTGAGGAGACATTGACGCATCTTCAGGAGATCTTAGATATGGCTCGTGAAAATAGTGGAGATGTTACCACACTCGCGTACAAATATTTGGCGTTACACCAAAATATCATTGATTCCATGTCAAAATATACAGCAGCACAAACGGCCATTGCCGCCGGAAATCCCTAAATTGTTATGGGATTGATTTATGATACTATAATCGAAAAGTGTTAACCGCGGTATAGTAGTTTAGGAAAGGGGAAGATTTATGAAAAGTACGAGGATATTGCCTTCTGTATTAATTATTGCAACGGTGTTGCAAACATCTAATGTGTATGCACTTAACCAAGAAGCTTCTGCTAATGTATCAAGTGTGGATAGCACTGAAATAGCACGAACATTGCAGACGTTAAAGGCAGACTATATGGATACTATTGTGGATACGGATGATTTTCAGTCCATGTATCAACAGGTTCAGAATCAGATGGCTTCGACAGAACAGCTTGATCTTGCTGAGTATTATGCTCAAAATTATGAAATTACATTTCCAACCGAGAATCTATATGATTTATCGGATGTAGATATCGCAAGTGGCTATGATAGTTCGGCCACAAATGCGCAGTATATTTCTCTGGCTTCGCAATGCATGAATACGTATAGTGATTATGTGGATGCAAGCGGGCAATCCGGAAATAGCATGCAACTCTTTCAAAGTCAATTTGGAGATGTAACGAAAGAATTATCTTTATCAACGCCTACCTTGCCAGAAGGCTATGATATGTCACATCTGGTTAGTAGTGCAGCCTCCAATGTGAGCGATATCTATAAGGATGCTTTGTCAAGTTCTGGTGTTTCTAGTGTCAAAGACAGTATCAATACACAGTGGATTTTTCAAAAGGCGGCTTCTGGACCCGATGCGTATTCAATACAATCATATTCAAAATTGAGTAAAATGAATAGCGGCGGACAGGAAGCACAGAAAACCCAGAAAGATTTATTCGACAAGGCGACAGAAGCCAATCAGAACATTTATAACAATCTGAATACCGATTTGACTCAGAAAACCCAAAAAGAGCTATTAAAGATTGTAGATACCGATTCGTCGGTGTTGTTTGCCGGATCAGACAAACAGGCAGCTAAAAATCAGCTAAAACAAATCAAGCAGGCTACCAATGCCAGCGGTAAGATTACACGAAAAGTCAATGCGATTACAGATGCGGCATCTGATTCTTGGAATAGACTAAAAAATAATGTAACTGCAAAATCCGAAGACGAGATAAAAGAAGCACTGCAATCAAATGTAGAAGCAAACAAAAAAGATAAGTGGGGACTTTGTGGAAAGAAATCCATCACAGGTTTTATTAATTAAGGAAAAGCGCTAACAGTCGATTTGATTGTTAGTGCTTTTTTTTCGTACGTGAAAATTGGAATTTGATAAATTTTGTAATTCTAAATTAAGGAAATAGCTATTTTCCTTTGAATTTCTCATTCTAATAGGGAGGTGTAAAATGTCAAAAATTGTTTGCACGTATGAAGATTACGATAAAATGTGCGAAAAATTTCGAATCATGAGGTTTCAAGCAGAAGATTACGCTCCGACTTTGTGGGATTTTTCAGAATACATTGAAAAAAATCCAGCAAAATATATTGATTTTCTGATCTGGATCGATGTTACTGGCATCACAACAGAAGAAAATAAAGAAGCTCGGAAAATGGTTCGTAAATTTTTATGTGAAAATTTGGTTTTGGTTGATTCTTTGGAAACGGAGGAAACAAAATGATTGCGATTTATGCAGAAAAACCAGATATGGGTACTAAAATCGCGGCGGCATTATTCGGGATTCCGTTGGAAAATGGTGTAGTGGTAACATTCAGCCAATTGGAAAAATACGAACGTCAGATCAAGGCCCAACGGACTAAAAATGGATATTTTAAAATCCGCTATCAGGGGCAGGAAGCTTATGTTACTTGGGGATATGGGCATATGTGTACGCTCAAGGAACTTCCGGACATTGATATACGGTATCAGAATTGGAAAAATATTCCATTACCATATATTCCAGACCATTATGAGCTTAAATTGCTTGGCAACAATACGAAACAGTACAACGTCATAAAAAACATCTTCAATAAAGCAAATCATATTATCTGTGCGACAGATAGTGATCGTGAAGGTGATTTGATTATGGATTATTTGTATCGCTATATGCAGTGTAATACTCCATACTCGCGGGCTATCTTTCATGAACAGTCCCAGGAATCTTTTCAAAAGGCTTTTTTACCTGAAAATCTGGTTAGCAGTACAGATCGGTTATCTGTTATTGAGTCCGGAAGAGCGCGTTCAACAGGAGATTTCATCGTTGGAATGAATCTTACAGTCGCCTGTACACTTAAATATCCGAACAATGGGGTACTGTCAATTGGGCGTGTACAAACAGCGGTCCTGAATATGATTGTGCAACGGGAAAATGAGATACATGATTTTAAGCCAACCCCTTATTTTGTCCTTCAGGGAAAATTTGCGACACAAAAGGGAATCCAATATATCGGAACCCATGTATCACAAAAAATTCCAAACGCTCAGGAAGCACATGAATTATTAAGTAAGCTGCAGAATGGATCACATGTTGGTGTGATATCCAATCTGCACACGGAGCAGATCAAAAAGAAAAAGCCATATTTGTACGATCTGTCCACACTGCAGATGGATGCCAATAAAAAATATGGATTTTCACTGTCTAAGACACTTTCGTTGGCACAGAAGTTGTATGAAAACGGATATATAACATATCCACGTACAGATTCCGTCTATCTGCCAGATGATATGGGGGAAGAAATGCAGCGGACCATCGACCATTTGATGTCTCTTACAGTGTATTCTGAGTACAACACTGGAAGAAGAGTAGATCCCTTAGACAGACATTATTTCGATAGTCATAAAGTTTCCAGCCATTATGCTATTGTACCAACCCCCAAAGCGGGAATGCCTACTGGTGATGAAGGAAAACTATATGACTTAATTGCGAGGTCTGTAATCTGCATGCTGTTCCCGGATGCGGTATTTAACAAAACAAAATTTCAGACAGTTGTTGAGAATGAAGTATTTGAAACAACAGGAATGACGTTGGTGTCGGCAGGCTTTTTAGCTGTTCTTGGTGTTCCAAAAGATAAAATTATCCCAAATGTTAAGAATGGTGAGATAGTTACCGCTGATTTCGAAGCGTTAAAAAAAGAAACGGAACCGCCTAAACGTTATACAGACGCAACTCTGCTGAACGCAATGATCAATTGCGGAAAAACATTAGAGGATGAAGAGCTGCGTAGGCTCATGGCTGGGAAGCCCGGGGAACGTCCGCTAGGATTAGGAAGACCTTCCTCACAGGCATCTATCGTCCAGACGCTGGAAGATAGACAATACATAGAAAAGAAAGGCAAGACAATCATTCCAACTACAAAAGGAATAAATTTGATTGCATGTTTTCCTGTTCAAGAACTAAAATCGGCCGTTATGACAGCGCAATGGGAAAAACGGCTTGATGATATAGAAAATGGAATGGATTCTTATGAATCTTTCCTCAGTGACTTACAAGCATCTGTTCGAAACTGGACAAATCAAGTTATAACAGCCCCTATAAATCCTATTTTAGGCGCTGGGAAAGAAGGAAAAATGACAGATTACACATGCCCTATATGCGGTAAGAAAATGGAAGAATATTTGAATATGTATGGCTGCTCCGGCCATAAAGAAAAAACTTGTGATTTTAAAGTTCCCAAAAAGGTTTGCGGAGTAACATTAAAAACCGCAGATCTGGAACTTTTATTCAAGGAGGGACAGACACAGACAATCAGAGGATTTGTGTCAAAAGAAAAGAAAAAATTTAATGCACGGCTGATCGTTGATCGTGAATCCGGAAAGGTAAAATTCTACTTCCCGCCGGCAGAAGAAACTGAATTAATTTGCCCATTCTGCAACAAGTCGTTGAAAAAGTATGATTGGGGATATGCTTGCCCAGATCGTTCTGGATGCGGCTTTCATTTAGGAACAAACGTTTGTAAACACGAGCTGACAGAAGATGAGGTTCGTCAGATCCTTGTTGATGGCCGAACGGCTAATTATATTTCTTTTGTGTCGAAAAAAGGAAATAAATTCCGTGCAGCAATTGTACTGGACAGGGATAGCAAGCAGACAAAATTTGAAACGGAAGAGTGGTAAGAAATTATGGAAACGAAGGAAAATATGGTAATCACCTCAAGATTGCAGAAGATCTATGAAGAACAGTCTTCTTTTGAACAGTTTAGGAAAAGCTGTATCAAAGAGGGAATTGATGAAAAACAGGCCGAGGTTATTTACTTTAAGTTTGTGGAGCAGGAAAATGCTTCTTCTGATGATACTTTATTAGAGGACGATTTTGATTTAGATTGCACTGATTCTGTTAAGATGTACCTGAACGAACTTGGAAATGATCCTCTTTTGAGTCTGGAAGAAGAGCAAGAACTTTTTAAAAGGTATGAGGCCGGAGACGCTGAGGCAAGGGATAGGATTATTCGTTTTAATTTACGTCTGGTCATAAGTGTTGCTAAACGCTATGTTGGAGGTTCGAATCTTTCCATTATGGATCTAATTCAAGAAGGAAATATGGGACTCATGAATGCGGTCACCCGCTTTGATTACAGGAAGGGATATAAGTTTTCCACTTATGCGACTTGGTGGATTCGACAGGCGATTACACGGTCTATCTGTAATGACAGTCGTACAATTCGTATTCCGGTCCATCTCTTTGATAAATTTAATCAAGCTCGCAGGATGGAAATTAAATTGAGACAGGAACTGCAGCGAGATCCAAAAGAGAGCGAAATTGCAAAAGCTCTTGGAATTTCTGAAGAGGCCTTAGCTGCGTTAAGAAATTATCAGCAACAGCCGGCATCCTTGGATTTACCAATTGGTGAGGAGGAAGATACTTCGATCGGAGATTTTGTCCCGGCTACAAATATGCAGTCAAATCCTGAAAAATCCGCTGTCTATTCATCGTTGTGTGATGCATTGGAAAAAGCAATGGATAGTTTAACAGAGCGTGAGAGAGCCGTGTTGGAAATGCGATATGGTCTTAACGGCGAAAAGCCACAGACATTAGAGGAAATTGGCTCGAAAATGAACGTCACCAGAGAACGAATCCGTCAGATCGAGGCAAAAGCCCTCATGAAAATGCGTTCTCCGCGAAGAAAAGCATTGTTAAGAGATTATTTATAATGGATATCCAAATAAGCGAGACTGTAAAAGGTTTCGCTTATTTTTTTTCGCCTTTCTAATTCTATGAATATCAGATCAAATAAACGATGAAAGGAGTATCGAAACCTATAAGATCTGAAATACATTTTGTCAAAGAGAGGACGACTTTAATGAAAAAATTCAATGAAAAATTTAATGAAACATTGGATACTTTAGGAGAAATTGGATATTGGTTAGGTGTACGGTTCGAAAGATACATCGAAGAAAACAAGGATGATATTTTGGAATTATTAGGGATCTTGGGTGCGTTTTTCGTTATGTGGTGGATTACCGTAGCTATTGAGGCGGATAAGATCTTTAAAGCTATCTTGATCATGGTGATCGGTTACTCAATTGTGATGCTTTACGAAAAATGTATTCATGAATGATTGGAGGAATTTTATGGATTGTTACAATTTTTCAAAAGGAAGTTTTTATTTCAATCTGTTTCAGGATTTTAACAAATTTTTTCGTGAAATGTATACTTCCGAAGATTCAAATGCTTTATTCTCCCAATATTCAGAGAAGTTTATCCAGTTCTACCCGGGAGACTTCTCCTTTGATCTGTTATTTGCACTTGGGCGAGTAACGGAGCAGAAAACATGGAAGACAATTAGCCTGGAACAGTATGTTGACTTTTTTAAGGAATATTATGTTTTATTCCGGAACATGCTTGGACGGGTACTCACGAGCTGCCAATCCAGTGAATCGTTTTGTAAGATGGCATATGATGGCTTGGAAGCTTTGTGGCAGAAGTATCGTGGAATCCAAACAGAAAAATGGCAATTTGGCGTAGATATGCTTGCTGCTGCTACATTTGAATTTGATCGTGCATGTAGGCGTATATGCGCTTAGAAAATCTTTGAGGAGGATTTGCCACCAGATGGCTACGCTGGGAATGATGTTTGCATGGAAGCAAAACGCAATTAAGTGAAATACATGACAGCCTGGGAAATCTCCCAGGTTGTTTTTTTTGCCTTTGATTATAGTCCTACTAAAAACTATAGTCTAAAATAATACAATAGTCTTATATTAGACCATTTTTTTGAATTTAGAACTGAAGCAAGAATTTGCTTTATCTATAGACGTTTTTGAAAGACCTTGTTTATTAGGGATAATATAGGACTCCCTCTAAATATGCCAAAAAAATAAGAAAAATCCAGTAAAAATAGCCTAAAAAAATATATTATCCTACCACTTTCCAACACGAAAGCATTATTTAGCGACCTCTGGCCTATATTTTTCCCTAATTTTGTTACCTGGGATTATCTGCGGACCGTAAAAGGTCATTTTTGAGATCTGGTACATGAAATTCATTAGCAAATTTCAAATAATTATCTGCGTTATTGTCCCAAGTGATTCAATTATCGTCCCTTACGATACAATAATAGTCTTATCTTGTACTATAAAACAATAAGATGATTGTAGTTCCGTTGTAGCCGCGGTATAATAAAGAACAGTTTGGGTTACCCGAGATATCCCAATTTTTTCATATACGTGAAAACGCAATAGAAATCTTTTTTGGAATACCATATATAACCGAAATACATCCTTAAGAAAAGAAAGGAGATCTTTTTATGAGAAAACGAACGCAAATGTCCTTATTGGTTATGACAGGATTATTGAGTACCGGATTGGGAGGATGCGGGACTCCGAAAACGCAGACTGCTCCAGAAACAGGTAATTCTGAATCCCAGAGTGTTTCCAGTTCTTCCATTGTAAAAGAAAGCCATTCCGTTGTGGATTCCTCTGAAGATATTATCACTGAGGATAATTATACTGAGGAAGATATCAAAGATGCAGTATCTGGAATTCATGATCTGTATATTTTACAAAGCGCTGATTCTCCAAACCTGCTGCATGGAATTTGTTATGATAAGGATATTGTAAATTCCATTTCTGCCAGTGGTTCAGGGATTGATTTAGAAAAAGTTGGGGAATATGAAGTAAAATATGAAGTAGAGATAAATGCAGAGAAGCTGGCTGAATATTTGTCCTCAAAAGAAAACCCGAAGGCAACCCCGGGAGGAGCCAAATATACCACCAATACAAACCCTGTTATTACCATTACCCAGAAAGTATCTGTTGTTTCCGAAACAGAAGCCGAAAAGCTGGCTGATAAAGATACGGTAGTAATTGGGTCCAAAGATGAGATCTGCAAAAAGAGCGATGGAACTGAGGTTGAAGAAAAGACAGAAATTCCGGAGTCCTGTAAAAAAAAGGGAACTACATCAGTTTCGGCTGATTCGGGAAAAGAAGTTTCAAATACGGTAACAACCTCTGACAAAAAACAGGAATCAAATACTTCCGAAAAGAAAGAAGATACAAAGAAAGCATCGCCTACACCTACGGATAAGCCAAAGGAAGAAGCCCAAAAGGATACGGAGTCCCAAAAGAATACCAGCGCAAGCACTAAAACGACCCCGACTCCGACCAAGAGTGTCCCGAAATCTTCTTCAACATCAACGCCTGCTCCAACCAAGAAGCCAAGTACCCCGGCAACGACTGCTGCTCCAACTAAGGCTCCAACCGCCACACCTGCTCCAACTAAGGCTCCTCATGAACATAATTGGGTTGAGCAGTATACGACCGTAAACATCCCAGCGAAAACCCATACCGTCCATCACGATGCAGTATATCAGACAATCCACCATGACGCGGTTACCCATGAGGAACCAATTTATGAATACCATCAGGTATGCAATGTATGTGGGGAAGATTTTGGATATGGTCCAGATGCAATCGAAGCTGTAGGTGATCATTCGGCTGTTACGGATCATAGCTATAGTTCACAAAAAGTTTGTGTTGGAAGCACAACGGTTACGGATCAGGACGCATATGATGAACAGAGATTGGTTAGCGAAGCATATGACGAAACAATTGTAGACGAGCAAGCCAGAACTGAGCAAAGATTGACTGGCTATAAGTGCAGTGGTTGCGGAGCTACTAAAAATTGATATTTCTAGTCGCTGACTTGTCCTTTCCCCCTCTTTGAGGAATAAAGCGCCCAAAGATGTTCGAATAGCTCATTTGCTTCCTTTCGGTTTGGAGCAGATGCCTTCTTTTGGCTGACTGATGATTTGATATTCTCTGCCGCTTCGAATTCATGCTTCGTGTCATCCGGGCCAGATGCACAACAATTATTTTTTACACTGTTTTTGTTTGATCTGTTTTTGTTAGTATACTTGTTTCCCGCAATCGAAAAAGTCGATTCCTCATTTTTGGTAAACGGAAAATCCGTTATTACTACCTCGTGAATTACTTTATAGTGTTGAAAAGGATCATGGAAATTTCATGGTCCTTTCTTTCTATTCTGCGCTTCCAGATCGTCTACCACTTGCCTACCATATGTCTCCGCATCATTTGATCCTCTATATTTCCCTCTTCTTTCGCATTCGTTGCGTACAGCATATAGCAAAAATCAACCCGCCGAAGCACTTTTGAAAAAACGATCAAAAAAAATAGTTGGATTTACAATACTATATACAGGGACAAATAAATATCCCTTATTCGACTCCGGATTCGTCACCCGGGTTGGATAAAAAAATATAGAAAAGGAGATTGCGTGATGATGAAGAAAATGAAGGACTATCTTCGGAAAGTCACTGCCGGATTACTGCTGGTAGCAATGAGTAGCGGTTCGGTTGGCGTAAATACCGTCAGCGCCGCAACAGATGATGACAACGATCCATCCACAACTACGGATATTATTCCAGAAGCAGTGGAACGTGGTACATTATCAATCCAGATTGATAATGCCGGCGGAAGTATTGTAGTCACAACACAGAGTAGTGATGGAAAAGAAAATACGCAGACAATCCGAAAAGAGAACGACAAAACAACAATTACCGATGCAAACGGCAATGTGACGACTGCAGAACCGGAAAATAGTTATGATCTTGTCCTTGAAGCCGATAAAGGTACTGTTGTTAAAACCAAAGTCACGAGCGATGACGGAAATTATATCGCAACGTATCGAGTAACTACAGATGCAGGAGCAGATGATGTTGATCTGCCGGAAAAAACACAGGAGTATTCAAATGATATTGCTGTGGAAGGAGACAAGATTCTTGAAATCGCATTCCAGAGGAGTGCGGATAATGAATCTGCGTCGAATGCGGCAGGCGAAGTAACATCGAATCCTTCGGAAAATGCAGCAGAGACAACGGATACGGTTGATAATTCAATTTTATCCACCGACCCAGGTGCCGACGAGCCTGCGGCTGGTCCAGAAGCCTATAAACTTCCGGATGTATCCGAAATTGCACTGTTTGATCTGTCAAGATCCAGAGCTGAAAGCAAAGAAGTAACAATCAGCACAATGGGATTTGCACATTACGGTGGTAGATCGGTTCCGATTTTTATCATCGATAATAAGAGAGCTTTCTGTATGCAGCAGGAAAAACATACGCCGGATCATAATGGATATACCAACTCCGGTGTTGCTAATCCATTTGATAACAACCTTGCCCGTACAGTTCTCTACTATGGAGAGAGCGGTCAGGGATTCAGCAAAGGTCCTCTTGCTGGTATGGGACAGGAAGAAGCCATTATTCGAACTACATTTGCGCTGAACTATGCGTACAATGGAAATGAGCAGCTGTCTGGCGAAGAGGGAAAACAGAATGGTATTGATCTTGCAAAGCCTATTCTCGATTTTGCAAAAGCACATTTGATCGAAAGTACGGAAGTTGCGTTCAGTAAAACAAAGGCTACTGCTTACTTCGATTCTACCGATGGTAAACAGCGTACACCGGATATTACTCTGAATGCGAATGATATGAACAGCGTAACAATGAAAATTCCGCAGGGTGTATACATCCATCTGTATTCTCCCGACAGAGAGTACACGAATCAGAATGTTACCATCAATGGTGGACAGAAATTTTTCTTGTTTGCGAAGGCCGGCACGAATCCGGGAAAAACCTATTCCACCGGAGAGCTTGGCGCATCCATGAATGATTCTCAGGCAATGATCGTTGATACTGGAGATGACTCCGTACAGCATACAACCTATATCCAGATGTTCCCGAATACTTCCTCTACATCGCTGACTGTAACATGGCTGCAGCAGGGCGAAGCAAAGGTAATCAAAAAATCTGCCAATGAATCCCTGACGAATGGTAATAGCTGCTATTCCTTAGAGGGTGCTGAATTTGCACTGATCGATTCAAATGGAAAACAGGTGGCAACAGCAAAAACAAATGCAAAAGGTGTTGCCGATTTTGGCAAGGTTGATGCTGGAACATACAAAGTCAAAGAAATTTCTGCTCCAGAGGGCTTTGAACTTAATACAGAAATGCCTTCTATTAAAGTAGAACCAGAAAAGACAGCAGAAGTTACCATGACAGATGAACCGTTAAATGACCCAGCAGTTATTACGATCAATAAAGTCGATTCTGAAGGAAATAAGGATACTTCTAAAGATCTTTCCGGTACAGAGTTTACAGTAAAATATTACAATAAGATCTATGAAAAAGAGTCTGATCTTCCTGAAAAAGCGACCAAAACATGGGTTATCAAAGCCATCAAGAGAACGGTTGGAGGCAAAGACATTTACCGCGCGCAGTTAAGTGAAACATGCAAAGTAAAAGGCGATGACTTCTATCTCGATGCCAATGGCAGCCCAATTTTACCGTTAGGAACAATTACTATTGAAGAAACCAGTGCTGTCAAAGGCTACAACAAAGACAATAATTTCACCAATGGCGATGTTTCGGTAAAAGGTAAATTTTTCGGTACTATTCAGAAAAAAGGTGATGCAGTTGTACTGCATTATGGTGATACCGTGATTGCAGAGGATGGATTTACTGCTTCGGATAACATCATTCGTGGAGATCTTCATTTCTATAAGATCGATGATGATGGAAGTGCAATGGCAAACATTCCATTCCTGATCACCAATAATGAAACCAAGGAATCCCACGTTGTCCTTTCCAATAAGGATGGTGTTGTAGATACCTCAGAAATCGCACATACAACCAATACCAATGGCCTTGATAAATATCAGGACGGAAAGAAGATTACCGATGAATCGAAACTTTCCGGCCAGTATGGAACATGGTTTGGTGATGGAACCGTAAATAAAGACCGTGGCGCACTGCAGTATGGAACTTATTCCATCCGTGAGCTTGCCTGCAAGGGAAATTATGGAAAAGATCTGATCGAGACTACAGTAACCGTAGATTCCGAGAAGACCAATGTAAGCTTAAACCCGCAGGTCAACCATACAATTGTCCTTAAAACAACCGCAAAAGACACAACCACAGGAACCCACAGTGTTCCAGTTGGTGAAAAGGCTACCGTAGTTGATACAGTTAAATACAGTGGTCTGAAGGTTGGACGTACTTATACGTTAAAAGGACAGCTGGTCAGAAAAGATGACAGAAGCGTAATTGCCACCGGAGAGCAGACTTTTACTGCTGAAAAATCAAGTGGCACTGTGAATATCACCTTCAGCTTTGAGAGTTCGAAACTGAAAGGAAAATCTCTGGTTGCGTTTGAGCATCTGTATTGGGATGGCATTGAAGTCCAGGCCCATGAAGATATCAACGATACCGACCAGACCGTTACGATTCCGAGTCTGAAAACTGTTGCCAAGGATGATGCAACGGCCGATCAGAGTGGTGTACGCAGCAAAAATGACAAGATTACCGATACTGTTTCCTATACAGGATTAGCCTATGACAAGGAATATGTTGTAAGAGGAACGCTTGTAAATCAGTCCACCGGAAAAGCATTAACCGGAGCAGATGGAAAAGCAATTACTGCGTCTAAGAACTTCCACGTACACAGCAAGGAAGGATCTGGTTCTGTCGATGTTACTTTCAACTGGGATTCATCTGACTTTGAGGGAACCGCGGTTATCACACAGACAATGTACCTTGTCAATGACGATAAGAGCGAAACCAAAGTAGCAGAAGCAACCGATCTGTCTGATGCAAACGAAATGGTATATTATCCGTCCATCCGCACGAATGCAGCAGATAGTCAAACAAAGGACCATGTAGGACTTGTTGGACAGACTACGATCATTGATCATGTAACATATAAAAATCTGATCCCAGGCAAAGAGTATACGGTTTCCGGAAAACTCATGGATAAAGACACCGGAAAGGCGTTACTCGTAAACGGAAAAGAAATCACAGCAACAACAACCTTCAAGCCAACCGCCAAAGACGGTACGGTAGATCTGACCTATAAGCTGGATGCTTCTGTGCTGGAAGATAAAACGGTAGTTGTTTTTGAAGATCTGATTCACAATAAGATCAATGTAACATCCCATGCGGATATTAATGATGAGGAACAGTCTGTTCATTATCCTAAAGTCCGCACCACTGCAAAGGATCACAGCACAAAAGATGATGTAGGAACCTCATCCAAAGAAGCACGCCTTGTTGATACTGTATCTTACAGCAATTTGATTGTTGGACAGAAGTACACGATCAAAGGTACCTTGATGGATAAAGAAACCGGAAAAGCCATTGAGCAGAATGGAAAGGCCGTAACAGCCGAAACAAGTTTTACAGCTACGGCAGCCCAAGGAAGCGTTGATCTTACATTTGTATATGACAGCAGCGTGCTGGAAGGAAAAACAACGGTTGCGTATGAAAAACTGTATCATAATGAAAAAGATGTTGCTCGTCACGAGGATATCAATGATGCAGGCCAGACTGTACAGATTCCGAAGATTCAGACAACAGCTACAAGTGTTGAAACTGGAGATCAGGTAGGAACTATCGGTAAAGAAGTACAGATTACCGATGTTGTATCCTATAAAAATCTGGTAGTAGGTAAAGAATACACCATTTCTGGAAAAGCAATGATTAAACCATCTGGATCGGAGCAGGCAGTTCCTGCAAAAGACAAAGATGGCAAAGATGTTGTTCAGAGTGTTACCTTTAAGGCAACAAAAGCGAACGGCGAAGTATCCTTAACCTTTACCTTAGATTCAAGTAATCTGAAAAACCGCACAGTTGTTATCTTTGAAGAGCTGCTCCATAACGGAGTCACCGTTACCACACACGCAGATATCAACGATGATAAGCAGAGCGTTTACTTCCCAGAGATCCGTACGAACGCAGTCGATAAACAGACGAACGATGGTGTCGGAACCGTCGGAAAGACAACGATTATCGACCACGTATCCTACAAGAATCTGGTAGTAGGAAAGCGTTATACCATTTCCGGCGTACTTATGGATAAAGACACCGGCAAACCGCTTGTTGCGAGCGGCAAACAAATCGCAGCGTCTGCAGAATTTGTGGCAGAGACAAAAGATGGAACGATTGACCTTGTATACAAGCTGGATGCTTCTGATTTAGCTGGGGCAACTACCGTTGTATATGAGAATCTGTACCATAACAAGAAAAATGTAACATCCCATGCGGATATTAACGATGAAGAGCAGACAATCCACTACCCGAAGATCGGTACGACTGCTTCTGATGGTTCTACCAAGGATCACGTTGGAACATCCGCAAAAGATGGCCGTTTTGTGGATACGGTTAAATACGAAAACCTTATTATCGGAAAGAGCTATACCGTAAAAGGTACTCTGATGGATAAGAATACCGGAAAAGCCATTACCCAGAATGGAAAAGAAATCACCTCAGAAATGACCTTTACAGCAACCAAAACTTCGGGAACAGTTAATCTGTTATTTAACTACGACAGCAATGCGCTGGAAGGAAAAACAACCGTAGCATTTGAGAAACTGTTCCATAACGATATTGACGTTGCACGGCATGAAGATATTTCAGACGAAAATCAGAGTGTCCATATTCCGAAAATCCATACAACCGCAACCGATGCGTCCACAAACGATAAAGAAGGCGTAATTGGCAGCACAGTAACCATTAAAGATGTAGTCCGCTATGAGAATTTAATTCCGGGCAAAGAATACACTGTAAAAGGAAGCGCAATGGTTAATCCGGGTGCATCCTATCAGTATGGTTTCCGCGCTGAATATGACGGCCTCACCGTTGGAAAGACATATCAGGTAACGGGAACTGCAGTTGATGCAGACG
Source organism: Blautia sp. TM10-2 (assembly GCF_003480845.1). Lineage (NCBI taxonomy): Bacteria > Bacillati > Bacillota > Clostridia > Lachnospirales > Lachnospiraceae > Blautia > Blautia sp. TM10-2. The sequence continues at coordinate 216,278 of NZ_QUJZ01000003.1, forward strand.
GAAATGATATTCCGGAATTACGTTATTCTGGTACATTAACGCCAACAGAAGCATCTGGAACTGTTATTGCAACTATTAACTCTTCTGAAACTCTGAAAGATGCGAATCCGGTATTTACCTTTGTAATTTCCAGTGGCAGCGAGAAATACACCTATACAGCATCTGAAATGTCGGCTACTGGTGCAATCAGTGGCATCAGAATGGCAACCGATGCAGAAGGAAACAATGTCACTTCCGAAAAAACATTCGTTCCGGAAAAAGCAGACGGCGAAGTAACACTTGAATTTGTCCTGGATTCTACCCAGTTACAGGGAAATGATGTCGTTATTTTTGAGGATCTGTATCACAATGGCGTAAAGGTAACATCTCATGCAGATATGAAAGATGATGGACAGACTGTGCATTATCCGGAGATCCATACCACAAATGTAGATCAGACAACCGATGATCATCAGGGAGCCGTATCTGGACAGACAACACTTGTTGATATCGTACAGTACCGTAACCTGATCGTTGGCCATGAGTATACCGTAACCGGAAAGCTGATGAAGAAAGTTCCTGTAAAGAATGAGGACGAATCGAATGATTCCAATCAGGATGCAGAAACCCCAGATGTTCCGGATGATTCCGAACAGCCTGCAGATGAAGTCACCTATACGGAAGAACCTGTGCTGGTTAACGGAAAAGAGGTTACGGCATCTACAACCTTTACAGCAGAAACCAAAGATGGTTCTGTTGATGTAGTCTTTGTCTTTGATGCAGAATCCGTAGCAGGCGAAACTGTAGTTGCATTTGAAGATCTTTCTTATAAAGGTATTCAGCTGACAACACATGCAGATATTAACGATGAAAATCAGACCGTATATCTGCCGGATATCCATACATCAGCAGTCGATGCTGAAACGGGTATCAAGAACTCTTACCGCGATGGACATATCACAATCACAGATACTGTAACCTACGAGAATCTGATCCCGGGAAATACATATGTATTGAAAGGATCACTGCAGGAAAAAGTAGAAGAAGATGGTGAGATCACCTACAAAGCGGTAGAAGCAAAAATGATCACATCTGAAAATGATGAAGAAACGGTAGCTGATGAAGCCACTCCTGTAACTGGACAAACCACATTTGTCCCAGAGGCAGCGAACGGAACAGTTGACGTTATCTTTACCTTTGATGGAACCGAACTGGAAGATGTTGAACACACTTATGTTGCGTTCGAGGATTTATATTATCAGAAGGGTGATGATGAAATCATCGTTCGTGAGCATAAAGATATCAATGACGCAGAGCAGACCGTGTATGTTCCGCATATCCAGACTGAAGTACAGGATACGGAAAGCAAGAGCCATAATGCTCTCGCAGACGAAAAAGTTACTCTCGAAGACACAGTTTCTTACGAGGGACTGATTCCGGGTAAAGAATATACCATGACGGGAACCCTGATGGACAAAGAAACAGGAAAAGCACTTCTTGTCAACGACAAAGAGGTTACTGCTGAAACCAAATTTGTTCCAGAAAAAGCTGATGGAACCGTTGTTGTTACCTTTACCTTTGACGCAACCGGACTGGAAGGAAAAACTCTGGTAGCATTCGAAACCTGTACCTATGAAGGAAAGAATGTGGCTGTTCATGCTGACATCAATGATGAGAAGCAGACAATCTATGTTCCGGAACTTCATACAACCGCAACGGATAAGGCAGATGGCGATAAGCAGCTCACCTCCAAAGGAACTCTTACCGTAGTAGACAAGATCGCTTATAAAAATTTGATTCCTGGCCAGAAATATACTGTAACAGGTGTATTAATGGACAAGGTGACTAAATCAGCTCTTGTTATTGGCGGAAAAGAAGTTACAGCAACAAAGACATTTGTCCCGAATAAAGCAGATGGAACCGTTGAAATTGAATTTACTTTCAAAGGAGACGGTCTTGAAAGCAAAACTCTGGTAGCGTTTGAGACAATCTCGACCAATGACAGTCCTGTTGGCGAGCATAAGGATATTAATGATACGGATCAGACCGTAACATTAACCCCGCCGCCGATTCCGGCTGTTCAGACAGGTGATACCAATACTATGCCGATTCTGGCAGTGGTTACGGCTGTACTTGTAGTTCTTGGAGCAGGCCTCTTTATTGCAACAAGAAAGAAAAAAAATAAGAAATAATTTTCAAGCCCTCCGGTAATTCAAAAACCGGAGGGCTTTTCAATTTGTTTTTACAATACTATAAGTAGGAGGGAAAAATCATGAATTCAGGACTTTGCGAACATTGTCTCCATGTAGCCTATTTAGTTACAGATATGACCATATTGTTAGGCATGGACGAAAAGGCGACTATGGATGTCCAGTTGGCAGCAATTTATCATGATATTGGAAAAACTCAAATTCCAGAGCAGGTCCTAAATAAGCCTGGAAAATTAACTCCGGGGGAATACTTCATCATGAAGTTGCATGCTGAAATTGGATACCGTATGATTCAGTGCCATACTTCACCGGAAACCGCCCAAATGGTCCTATACCACCATGAAGATTACGATGGCGGCGGATATTTTGGATTGCAGGGAAATGATATCCCCTATGGAGCCAGAATTCTTCGGATCTGTGATGTATATGATGCTTTGACATCATTCAGATGCTATAGAGAGCCCTGCAGCCCTGAAAAGGCGCTTCAATACCTCAAAAATAACGCTGGAACAAAGTTTGATCCTAAATTGACCGAGGTATTTGCGCGGTTAAAGCCCAACTGAAAAAAACGAAGCTTTTTTTCAGTTGGATTTACAATACTATATATGGAAGAAGAAAAGCCGTAGCATTCTTTTACGTGCTGAACTCAAAGTCGCCTCCTGACTTTTTTGAGCTTTTTCGAATGTGTAAACCCATCATACCGCTATTTGCACTGCACTCATCCCAGACGGAAAAATGCGGCGGTACAACCAAGATCCTAAACAGGTACAAAAAAGGAATGTTGCGGCTGCTCCCTTCTCCAAAATGTATATATGAATTTTTGGAATGTAAAATTTCGTTGGATTTACAATACTATATATGGTGGATATTTGTAAGACAGAATCATTAGAGAATAGGAGAATAAGCTTATGGAACCAATTGTGTTTTATGACTTTAAGCCAGATACAGAAGATCCGAATAATAAAATAGTGATTAAAAAGGCAGATTTTGAAAAACTTCTGAATAAAACATATGCCGCGGGTTATCAGGATGGATTAAAAGAGCCAAGACCAGCACAAGTCTGGATGACCAGCAAAAGAGGTTTTGACACGGAACCTAAAGTTTTAAGTATATGAAAAGCAAAGGAGATTTTGTAATGAAGAGTTTTTCGAAAGCCTTTGGAAGGATCGTCTTGATCTTAACTGTTGTAATTGCTCTTGTGGCTTCTGTCTTTGCCGTCCCGAAATTGTTTGGGATAAATCCTTATGTTGTTCTATCGGGATCTATGGAGCCACAAATACATACAGGCGCAATTGCTTTTGTGAATACGAAAGATACTGCAGTTAAGGTAGGAGATGTAGTAACGTATCGGCTGGCTAATGATGAGCTGGTTACACACCGTATCATCAAAAAAGATCAGTCTGAATATACCTTTCAGGGCGATGCAAACGATAATCCAGATGCTCATACAGTTACACAGGATCAAATTGTTGGAAAGTATCTTTTCAGCATTCCAAAAGTTGGATTTCTAATTTCAGCTTTGGGCAAAAAAGGGATGCCTGTGATAATTGCATGGATTATCATTCTGAACATAATGAGCCTTATTCTGGAGAGTACCTGTTCTTCAGGAGATAAGAAAAAGACAGCAGAGCCTCAAAATGAGGATTGAAATAAAAAAAATTTAGAGAGGAGAGCGTATCCTTATCTGCTGGAATAAAGGATATGCGAAAAAGAGCAATGAATAAGAAAAAAGCATTAACAACAATGGCTGCATGTGGACTTGTAGCAGCACTTGGTGTAGGAGGCACAATGGCTTACCTGACCGATTCTGAGCAGACTACCAACACTTTCACCATCGGCAAAGTAAAAATCGATGTGCAGGAGCCGGGTTGGGATACAACCGATAAAAACAACAACAATATCCCGGATAAAGCCGAGGATGTTGTTCCGAATCAGGAACTGGCAAAGAACCCGCTGATCGAAAACACCGGATCGAACAGCGCAGTAGTATTCCTCAAAGTTACCGTTCCGACCAAATATGTTACCCAGGTTGCTGATGACGGCACTGTAAGCAAAGACGGCCGTAAGAGCCAGGAGATCTTCTACTTCAAAGATGTTGCTGATGCTCAGAATCAGGAAAGAAACAACTTCGATGCGAACTGGCAGGAACTGGTTGACGAAGAGGTTCAGGATACCGGCGCAACAGCTTCGAAAGACGGTGTTCGTACTTACGTCTTTGGTTATAAAACCAAACTGCTGAAAGGACAGAAGACATCTTCTCTGTTCGATAAGATCCAGATGAAAAACGTCATCGAGGACGAAATTCTTCCGGATTCCGCAAACGACATCAAGGTTGAAGGCTTTGCAATCCAGTCCGAGGAGATCCTGGACAAGACCGGAAAAGATCTGACCGATGAGCTGACCACAGCAAATCTGAAGACCATCTACGACATCTTCATCAAACAGGGAACAAGCTACGATGCAGCTCACGGTACGACTACCGGACATGACTACAGCGGCAACGAAAAAGACGCGAACACCAACAACAGCAAAGATGTTCATGGCAACAATCGCTAATCAGCGGCGCGCCGCCTGCAATTTTGAAATAATTTTTTAATTCCTCTCAAAAGGCAGACCTTGAACCGTCTGCCTTTTTTGGGAAAGAGAAAGAGGAGAGTGGATATGAGTAAAAAAAGAATGCAAATTTCAGCTACATTACTTGGCATTCTGCTTTCAGCAGGAACGTTTGCCAGTGCATATCCTGTATTCGCCGCACAGTCCGAAGTGTCTGTGGAAAACAATGTAGACATTGGCAATATCAATATCAGTCTGGAAAAACATGGCTTAGACGAAAAGGGAGAAAAAACTGATTTCGATGATGCGCAGGTGGTTGTCCCGGGACAGGTAGTCGATGAGTTAGTTGATATCTTCAATCTGGCCAATGATGCATGGGTGCGAATGAAGGTCACATTTGATGATTCGACCATTGATGGAAATATGCTGGATGATTCGCTGCTGAATCTGGGTGATGACTGGGTTAAATGTGGTGATTATTATTACTACACCAAGCCTGTAAAACATGGCGAAGCTGCAGAATTTCTGAAATCCGTCAGCATTCCTGCGGAATGGACAGAAGCTCTTTCAGAAAAAGATCAGAAAATCAATTTTACTGCGGATGCAGTTCAGGAAAAGAATTTTACTCCGAATTTCAAATCTGATGATCCGTGGTTTGGCACCGTTATCGAACAGAGTGTAACGGATGCATATACAGTTCCGGTTACCAGCAATAACCCGTTTTCCGTTGCATACGAAGGTGGAGCAGCTGGGTTGGTTAAGGTGGGAGATGATTTCTTCTCCAACTGGGGAACCCTTATGCCGGGGGATGTGGTATCTGGAAAAGTCACGATTTCCAACAAATATGCCCAGTCGGTTAAAATTTACTTCCGAACGGACACGATTGCGGATGATAATCTGCTCCAGAAGCTGCATCTGAAGATCGCCTGCGATGGTCAGACATTATACGATGGCAGCATGGCTGGCGAGATTACCAATAAAGTGTTATTGGGTGATTTTGCACAGGGCAGCTCCAAAGATCTTACTTACACGCTTACAGTTCCTGCAGAGCTGGATAATCAGTATGCGATGAATAAGACCAAGACCAAATGGATTTTCACCGCTGAATTACCGGAAACTCCAAATAAGACAGTTGCAACGGGAGATTCTTCTCTTCCATCCGCATTTGCCGGATTAAGCATTTCTCTCGGCGCAGCCGGAATCATTATGCTTTCAGCATCAACGAAAAGGAGAAAAGGCAATGAAGAAAATTAACGAAAAAATCAAAAAAGCTCTTTCGTTTCTTCTGATTCTTACTATGGCTATGACATCTGTCGGGGTCAGCACTTTCTCCGCCTTTGCGGATTCAGAAGATGGAACGGGAACAACAGAGCTGAATCTCGATACGGATGCAGAGAACACCGCATCGGATGATACCGTAGATCTTGCTTTTCAGACCGATGGTCATGGAAAATTTCTGATCAACGGTGAAGATAAAACCAATCAGACAATTACTGTAAATAAGGGAACAGAAGTCACTTATGAGGTAACTGCTGATGATGGATATCAGATCCAGAAAATCCGTACATCATATGCTGATGGCACAGAAACGGAAGTAGAAAGCAAAGAATCCGATCTCACGCAGAATGTTGTTGCAGATCAGTCGCTTACGCTTTCTGCTGAATTTGCCGAAAAGCAGGAAGAAGATACTCCGGCAACCGTAACGACTCCGGCTCCTGTAGTGGTTACAACTCCGGAAGATGACAAAAACACTGCTAAAGAAGACGATACCAAAACTTCTGCAGACACTACAACCTCTTCGTCAGAAGAAAATGTTAAGTATAATAACAGACTTTCTGATGTTACCGCCGACTGGGGTGAAAATGAGTTCTTAAAAGAACATTTAAGCGCCAGTGATCTTATTGAATTAAGCAATGGAATCAGTCTTTTCGCAAGCAGATCCGGGAAAGTTTCCGCAGGTATGGATGGTCTTAATTCTGTTGCAACCGCGAAAAAAGGAAGTATTGTTACTAAGAATACACCAATTGACGGAAATTATTATTTTACCCCAATTATCGGTAGCAAAACAAAAATCACTTTTGGTACAACCGATAGCAATTATACATGGGATAATGAATTTTGTAAAAACGCCCAATATTATTCTAAAGCTATTTCCAATTGGTGGGCGCCACAGGCTGATACGACCAACTGGAGTAATACACGTTCTTTTATTCCGCATGATGGAGCGCAAGGTCATCTGTATGCAGAATATACCAATGTGGGATATTATGACGGCTCCCCTGTCAACATGAAAATCTGGTTCCTAGATTGGCAAAACACAAAGGTTCCGGATGAATACAAAGCACCACACAAACCAGCTATCGGAGATGACATCGATGCCGTTATTGTTTCTCTTGGCCCGAATAACTCCAAAGATTTATCCAAAGGATATACTCCGTTAATCGACATCAAGGGTTTAAAATGGATTAAAGTCAAGTTTGCATATTACAAACAGAATGGAGATCCTATCTCCTTAATGGGTCATTTTACCATGTCCGACCTTGACTTTGCGCAGGGCTTCCATATTCAGGAAAAAGTAGAAAATATTTATTTGACACAGGAAGCAGACGATCGTCTGGTGTATGATCCGCGAACAGACGCTATCTGGTCTGCTAGAAGAGGTGGTGAAAGTGATGGAGGAACAACTCCTGATAATTCAAATGGCTGGGTAACATATACCTTTGAAGGAGACAGCCAGACCGTTATCTTCTATAATGGAGGCACGATTAGTAAGGTTACAGGTCCTGGAGGAGGATTAAAAGAGGAAGGAATCCAAAAATATCCAGATTCATTTTATAATGGAGAAGGTTCCAAATTTAATGGATGGGAAGGCTCGTCCAACACAACGTCAGCATCACCGAATACTTGGTATACTTCAGAATTTGGTTATACATCCGAATATGTTGGCTCAATGTCGAAAGTAGGTGTGCTTCGTATCAATAAAACTGACTCTGACTCAGGTGCAGTCTTAAAAGGTGCGAAATTTACCGTTTACAAATGGAAGAACAGTAAATGGCAGACCTACGCCAATATGAACTGGGTAGAAGCAGATAAGTGCTACTTACTTAACAACATTCAGGGCGATGAAGCAGATGGCAACAAATTCAAAGTTGTCGAAACACAGAACCCTGACGGTTACACCGGAACTTTTTCACAGGAGTTTACCGTTGACCAGGCTGGTGTAAAAACAATTGTTTTGGATGCCAAGAATACACAGGATACCTTCAAAGTAACTGTAAATAAGGTATCCGGCAATACAACGATTACAGCAAATAACGGAAACTATGCACTGAAAAACGCCAAATTTGAGATTTATGCTTCCGATAAGACAACAAAAGTAGCCGATGCTTATACCGACGAGAACGGTTCTTTCTCTGTTAAGCTGAAAAATGGAACCTATTGGTTACATGAAACCATTGCTTCTCAGGGATATTCGTTGGCAGAAGATCAGCAGTTTACGGTAGACAAAAAAGACCTTTCCGTTACCGTAAAAGAGCCTCCGAAAACCGGAACAATCAATCTTGTCAAAAAATCCACCACCGATCTGCATTCAGACTACGAATCCTACTATTTAAAAGGTGCTGAATATGGTGTTTACAATGCTGCCGGCACAAAGGTGGGAACCATCGTTACAAATGCGGAAGGAAAAGGATCTTTATCGAACCTGCCGTTAGGAACCTATACTCTGAAAGAGTTAAAAGCTCCGGCTGGATATTATCTTTCCACCGATACACTGACAGCTTCTCTGACATCCAGTGTTGTGACTGCCAACGTGACAGGTAAGGATAAACCGGGACAGGTTCCTGCTCCAGAAGTTATTCTTGAAAAAGTGGATGCAGAAACAGGACTTGCTAAACCACAGGGAGCAGGCTCCTTACAGGGTGCGGAATACACCATGAAATATTATGATGTAGTCTCCACAACCGATCCGGCAGCTTCTGGCAGAAAAGCAAAATACACATGGGTATTAAAAACAGATGCAAAGGGACAGATCAAACTGGATGCAGATCATCTGGTAAGCGGTCCAGACTTCTATAAGGAGAACGGAAAAGTTGTATTCCCAGTTGGAACCACAACATTCCAAGAGACAAAAGCACCAAAAGGATATCAGCTGGATTCTAATGTATATGTTATGAATTCTGTGATCGAAAATGATAAGGCTGTATTAAAAAACAAACCAGTATCCAAAGAAAAAATGTATAGAGGTTACATTCGTTTCAATAAAACAGATGAGAAAAACAAGGCCATGGCCAATATTCCATTTAAAATCACGAGTAAAACAACCGGCGAGTCACATATTGTGAATACTGCCAGTGATGGTTATATCTATGAAAAAGATGTGAATTTTGGAAGTGGTAAAGGATTCTTATATGATACCTATCTTGTCGAGGAGCAGTCCTGCACAGCGAATAAAGGTTATATTTTGGAGTCTTTTGAAGTGACCATTAATGAAAATGGAGCAACCGTAGATAAAGGCACTCTTCAGAACTTACCTAAAACTAAGCAGATCACACTTACAAAACGTATCAAAGCATCTGACATCAATTTCAAAAACGGTGATCCAATCTTTATCCTTAAACTGACGGGTACTGATTATGCAGGAAAATCACACACCTATTATCGACAGGTACGATTTGATGCCGCCACCGTTAAGAAAAATACCGGATCAGACGGATATGTATCTCTGTCAGAGGTATTTAAGGATATTCCGATGGGCGATTATGTTGCAACCGAGGAAGAAACAGGACGATATAAGTTGTCTACCCTTACATCTCAAGGTGGTACAGTTTCTGGAGAACATGTAACTTTCAACATGACACCAGCAAATGATACTTACAATGCAACATTTACAAACTTCAAATACGATTGGCAATACTATACGCATACGGATGTTGTAGACAACACGCTGCAGTCTACCAAAGACAATAGCGTGAAGTATACCTTTACTGCTAAATGGGTTGGTAGCAGTCCTGTATCTGGCGGATCTTCGGTAGATAAAAATCAAATTGAAGCCACATTGACTACCAATGACGGAACCAAGGATTCCAGTGTTATTGTAGATGCAAGCACCTACACGACAAGTATTCAGACGTTCCCGAATAGTAGCGGCAATTGCACGGTAACTGTCACTTACAACAAAGATGGCGTTAAATTAACAGCCTCGTTTACCGTACCTGTTAAAGCGAAATAATTTTGGAGGACACAAAGATGAAGAAAGTAAAAGGTAAGAAACGGTTTTTCCTCATTACTTGTTTGATGCTTCTTTGTGCTGTCGCTGGAATTGGTGGAGTGCTTGCGTACTTCACCGACTCCGAGCAGACAAATAATAAGCTCAAAGTGGCTGTAAATGATACCAACATCGAAGAGGTTTTTCCAGACCCGAGTTTTAAGCCCGGAAGCGTAGTAAAAAAAGAGGTTCGCGTCAAAAATAATGGCAGCGATACATATGTTCGTATGCAGATTTTGTTTTCAGACAGTGATATGCAGCAGTATTGCACTGTAAACTGGAATACGACCGACTGGGAACTTAAAAATGATGGCTACTATTATTATAAGAAGATTCTCCCAAAAGGATCTAAAACAACCCCACTGTTTACTACCGTAACTGTTTCGAAGAATGCACCAGAAGATGAGATGAAAGATTTTGATATCATCGTCCGCGAAGAAAGTCTGCAGGTTGGATACTTCAAATCTGCGGATGAAGCATGGAGTGCATATAAAAAGAACAAATAAGTAAGTGGATTATTGGCAGGACTTTTACCACGACATGATAGAAATTCTGCCAATTTTTTGACTAAAATACAATCAAGTGATTGTTTTTGCAAGGTCAAAGTGGTACACTTAATACAATCATTGTGGAAAACTGTGGTTTTGTAATAATGATTAATTTCTATTTTTTTTCGTACGTGAAAATTCATTTGAATTTTTTTTGTCATACTATGAATGTAGACAAAAACGAATCTAAATGGAATAGGATCGTTGATTATCAAAATTGCTAAGTACAGGAGGAAATAGGACAATGAAAAAAGAAAAAGTAGTTGCAACTCTGGCTATGGGTGTTGTTGCAGGTGGTGTGGCAGTTGGAGGAACATCCACTGTTCATGCTGAAACATTAGATGAAAATACTGAAAACACCGTACAGGCTCCAGAAGAAACCGAAGCTCCGGCAGACCCGGAAACCAAAGAAGAAGCCAAGGATCAGCTGGATCAGGCGCAGGAAAAGGAAAACGAAGCAAAACAGGATTCCGATCAGGCCAAAGCAGATTATGATGCCGCTAAAGAGGACGAAGATAAAAAGCAGGCAGAGGCCGATCAGACGCAGAAAGATATCGACCAGGCTGAAAAAGATGCACAGGATGCTTTCGATCAGGCGCAGAAAGATGCACAGGATGCTGCTGACCAGGCTAAAGCAGATGCAGATAAAGCCGCTGAGGACCAGAAAAAAGCAGAGCAGGCAGAAAAGGATGCACAGGCCGCTTTAGAAGAGCAGGAAAAGGCAGAGCAGGATGCACAGCAGAAAGCAGACCAGACCACGACCGATGAAACACAGGAAAGTGTGGATCAGAAAAAGAATGATCTGGATAAAGCAAATAAAGATCTGGAAGATGCCAAAGCAGAGGATGCCAAAAAGCAGGAAGAGCTGGATGAAGCAAAGAAAAATGAATCTTCTGCAGAGCAGGACAAGGCGGATGCACAGGATAAAGTTGATCAGGCAGAATCCGATGTAAAAGATGCAGAAAAAGACGCGGATGCTGCAAAGAAAGATGCAGAAACCGCAAAAGACTTGTATGATACCGCTTCCAATGCTGCAGATAAAGATTCCAAATATGCACAGGCGAAAAAGGATGCGGAAGAAGCAGATGCCGCTGTAAAGGCACAGCAGACCGTTACAGACAATGCGAAAAAAGATCTGGATGCCAAGAAAAATGCGCTGGAAGATGCGAAAAAGGGTCTGGCAGAAGCAAAAGTGAACGCAGATGCCGCCGCACTTGCAGAACAGCAGAAAAAGGTTGATGCCGCGCAGAAAGAATATTCTGATGCCTTTGATGCGCTGATCGCAGCGAACAGCAAGCTGGACGAGCTTACCGCAGATTACCAGAAAAAAGTATCTGCCGCTGAAACTGCCAAAGCTGAGATGGATGCGGCACAGTCCAATGCAGACCAGAAAGAAAATGCACAGAATACCGCCAAAGCTGAAATGGATGCGAAGAAAGATGCAGTGTCCAAATCCGAAAGCAACATGTCAGATGCACAGAACAGCAAAGCAAATGCTGAGTCTAATGTAGAAAAAGCCAAAAATGAGCTGGATGCAGCAAAAGCAGCTTTAGATGCGGCAAAAGCGGCTGCAGAAGAAGCGAAGAAGCAGGAAGCACTGGGATCAAAAGGATTCTTCGACAGTATCGGTGAGACAGCAGCATCTGATCTGTTTTCACAGGGAGATTATCCAGACAAAACCAACATGGGTGCGGAAGATGATGCAACCAGTCTGAAAAACATGCTGTACGCTCTGGATTTTATTGAAAAATCCAATGAACTCAGAAGAGCAAATAATCTGGAAGAGTTTAAAATTTCTGCAAGAGCAATGGCTGCGGCGCAGTATCAGGCAAATGCTTCTTTACATACAGAAGATCATACTTTCCAGTTCGGTTATGGTGAAAACCTTGCATGGGGAATGGATGATCCGGAAATCGCCTATATGGCATGGTATGACAGTGAAAAAGACAGCACTATTTTAAGCGAAAGACTGCATTATCTTGCTCTCGTCAGCGCCAATAACACAGTTACAGGTTTTGGACTCTGCTATAACAGAACGAATCCGGATTTATACAGTTCTTGTGAGAGTCAGGTGTTTGGCTCTGTAAACGATGAAGACGAGGGTTACTGCTACACAGTAGCTGAGTTCCGCGCTCTCCTGCAGGCCTACATTGACAAACTTACTAAAGCCCAGACCGATCTGGATAAAGCCCAGGCTGATTACGATGCGAAACTGGCGGCTTACAATGCAGCACAGGATGAAGTGGCAAAATGGGATGCACTTCTGAAACAGTATCAGAACGAGAAATCCGTCAACGAAGATGCTCTGAAACAGGCTACCGAAGCATACAACAATGCCGTACAGGAGCTGAATAAAGCAAAAGCGGATCTCGATTCCAAGACAACGGCATATGAAACAGCTCAGAATGCAGTTGCTGAGAGCGCATCTGCAGTGGATGCTGCAAAAGAAAATATCGCATCCTGCAAACAGGTATCCGACCAGAAAGAAAACGCACTTACTGCTGCAAAGGCAGAAAGAGATCAGCTTCTTGACAAGCTGACAGAATCTGTGATCGCAATGACTGGCGATAAGAATGCCAAAGTAGAAACCAACTACGAATACCATCAGGTATGCAATGAATGCGGAGAAGATTTCGGCTATGGACCGGATGCTATCGAAGCGGTTGGTGACCATTCTGCAGTAACGGGTCATTCTTACAGCTCTGTAAAGAAAGCTGTTGGATATAAGATCGTAACCGCGTCCGGAACACAGGTAATCAAGAACCTGTCCAAGACAGATGCAGACAAAGCCCTGGCAGATATCCAGAAAGCCATTGCAGACGGACAGACAGCAGTCGATGCCGCACAGGCTACATATGACAATGCTGTAAAGAAACTGGCAGCAGATCAGCAGACCGCAAAAGAAAAGAATGATTATCTGGCACAGCTGAACAAAAACATTGCCGATCTGAAAAAGGATATGGAAGCAAAACAGGCTGTTGCTGATCAGAAAGCAGCTGCTCTGAAAGAGAAACAGACCGCCCTTGCGGATGCCAAAGCAGAGCTGAAACAGAAAGAGGATGCTCTTGCGAAAGCAAAAGAATCGGTTGAAAAACTGCAGGCTGAGAAAGATACAACCGCACAGAAAGTTGCCGCTAAATCCGCGGCTGTAGCACCGCTCCAGAAAGCATACGAAGCTGCCAAAGCATCCCTGAATGCATACCAGAATGCGCAGAACGCTCTGAAAAAGGCAAAAGAAAATGTTTCCGCTGCGAAATCTGCTGTAGAAGCCGCTAAGAAAGATGTAGCTGCGAAAAAGCAGGCCGTAAAAGAGAAAGATAAGGCATACACCGATGCCTGCGGTGTTCTTGCAATTGCCAAGAATATCACACTGGCAGATGCCATGAAGACCCCGATCACAGAAGAGGGCTTCACCTATCTGAACGATTACGTAACCAAGATCAATTCTGCAAAAGCCGCTTACGAGACAGCAAAAGCTGATCTTGCCAAAGCAAAAGAGAATACGGCTGTGAAGAAAGTTGCTTATGAGGAAGCCGCTGCAAAACATGCCGAGACTCTTGCGGATCTTGTAATTGCAAAAGCAAACTATCAGAAGTTTGTAGATGCAGAGAAAAAGGCAGAGGAAGAGAAGAAAGCAGAAGAGGAGAAGAAAGCGGAAGAAGTCAAGAAAGCAGAAGAAGCCAAAAAGGCGGAAGAAGCGAAGAAGGCAGAAACCGTGAAGAAAGAACAGCAGAGCGGCGGCGCTACTCTGACCGCAAGCACTGGAAGCATTGCAAAAGACAATGAAAAAGGTACCACCATCACCAAAGCCGGAAGCGTAGCAACAGGAGATACGACCCCGATCGGCATCTTAATGGCTCTGGCGGCAGGATCTTTCGGTGTTCTGGAAGAAACCGTCCGCAGAAAAAAACGCCAGTAACACGGTGATAATTTAAGAAATATGGAAACGAGGAACGGTATGGCTTAACGGCTATGCCGTTCTTTGCTTTTTTGTATACGTTAGAAACCCGGGCAGTTGAAGTTTGTATTGGAATAGCATCTTCCTGTAAAAAGCGCTCGTATAGAGCGTTTAGACCTTCTTCTGCGTTCGGCTAATACCCCGTGGCATCTGACAACCACACATTATTTTCGAGCAATTTAATGTGTGGTTGTCAAGAATGTTTATAAATCTAAACGTCATAGTGTTCTTCAGTTGATTTTTGTTATATGGAAGATGGGCGCAAGCAATATTAGTTGACGAGGTTGAAGATACGGTGGTGGCTCAATGACGGACAAACACATTAGGTTATTTGGGAAAGATGACAGATATGTATAAGGTTTGCAAAAAAATTGGATTATGGTTACACAAAACGAATCAAAAAAGGAGATTGGCTTCATGAGTTTATTTTAAAACCAAATTTCTTGATGAATTTATTATATCATTATTCCTGGCAGAAGCAATAAAAATTCAAATAATTTCGTGCCAAAGATTATTTTTTTGTAAACAATTTGCAGTTTATGCTTTTGTAATGTATAATAAATTTATCTACATAGTTGCACGAAACGAATCAAAGAGGAGGACGACTTCATGAGTTCAGAACAATTTAGTTTATTATTCTATGCTTGCATGCTGATTGACGCAATTGGATGGTTTGGATTCGTTGCACTTCCGCGAATTCGAAAATTGCTTTCCTGTAAAGAGAGAGCTGATGGTATTGTGGAAGATGTAGTGGAAATTAAAAACGCCAAAGGGCAGCCGCTTTTCCATGCTGTTGTCCGCTATCAGGCGGGACTTGCTTCTTACACATGTGAAACAGTGAATGCAACGAAAGCAGTTTGGGAAAAAGGAGAGCCTGCGATCGTTTATTATCAGAATTCCAAACCGGAAAATGCATTTGTCAAAAACGCGGCATGGACAGGCCGTTTAATATTAGGAATTATGCAGTCACTTGTTGCGGTGGCTATCGGGATTGCCTACTATGTAGGTACTCATTAATTTCTGCTTTTTATCTGCTCCGGCATGACCAGCATATATGTGCGCGCTGATCTGTCGGAGATTTTCTTGTCCTTTCATTCACATATAAATGCAACTTAAAACGCAAAAAATTTGTAATACTAAATATAGGGAAAATATTTTTAAGGAAAGAAGGATGATATATGTCTGTAAGTGCTGCTCGCTTGTTTTTAGGGGGCGGAGTGGTAATCAGCCTATTTTTCTTTTGTATGGGATGTATTCTAAAAATCTGCGTTCTTCGTAAGAAAAGACGTTGTACGCAAAAACTTCAAGGACGTATTGCTTCCATAGAAGGTTTTCGAACCTCGAACATGCCAATGGTTTTGATCGAATTTTTCTGGCCGGAACGATATCTGCTCCCTTGTTTGTTAGAATCCCCCAGTCAACCCCTATGGATCGGAATGCCGATAGAAATCTGGATCAACCCACAAAATCCCTATGATTTTCGAATTCCTGGTCAGAAATACAAAAATTTTTCTCGACTATGTGCGATCGGACTGGTGGAAATGCTGATTTTACTTTTTTTCATGATTTTTATACAAAAATAGGGGAATATAAGGAAAAGAAATTCGTGAAATATGAGGGCTTGTATAGGATTTTTTAACATGATACAATTTTTGAAGAGGAGCGATAAGTATGAAAGTTTTGATGAAAAGCAGAGTCCCAAACTCTCTTACCATATTGTTATGCGAGCAAGAAAAAGATGATGTACCCACTGAAACAATCCGCATGAAAGATTTGGATTTTCATATAGAAAACATTGATTATGGAGATACAACGGCTCCGTATCCGCATCAGATTGTGATTTTCTTTCGAACCTCGGAAGTAGCAAGAGGAAACGAGGCATTTTTTGTGTAAGGGCAGCATTTTTGTGTAAAAGCATAGACATATGAATGAGGAAGAGGGATTTTCCCTCTTTTCTTTTTGTCTTTTTCTCTTGTACGCTCAAATCGAGATTTTAATTTTTTCACATACTATTAGTGACCAGATAATTGTGTTGTGCTTGGAAAAGAAAGAGGTGGTTTAATTGAAAGTATGGACACTGATAACCAGAGAGACGCTTCGATTGTTGCAGGAAGGCATTCCATATTATGGGGATAAAAAGATATGCCCTGTTGTGGATTTTCCGTATACCCCCGGCGGTTATTCTTTGCTCGTCAATAAGATGATACAAACAATTGGGTTTCCGCCAGATCCTTCCGCTGCGCCTATTTGGGGATATTATCTTTATGGCGGCGAAAACAATATCCCTGAGAACTTGGATTTTGACAATTTCCCTGAAGAGGCCTCCGTCTGCCTTACACTGGAAGTTCCGGATCGAAAATTGCTTTTGAGTGATTCTTTAATGTGGGATAGCATTTCGCTTGGAGAATACATTCCGCATGGAGATACACCGGAAGAATTGGATAGCGACTATGAAGCATATAGAAATGCTGACGCTGCCAAACAAGCATTCATGAGGGTGTTATCCTGGCATCAGGTATTTAACATCATACATTCAGATTATGTTTATGTCCATTTTTGGGAGATCCGGAAGGAAATGATCCGCGAAGTGCTATTCTTATAGCCAATTTTTAAAATAATAGAATATTTACCACAAAAGGAGATGCCTGATACTGCAGAAAGGGCATCTTCTTTTTTATGATTGTAGCATCCGAGTCTACTTAGAGGGTTGATACTGTTTTTTTGTACGTGAAATACGATTTAACATTTTTTTCTAATACTATATGTGAAAAGAGTTTATAAGGAGGGAAGAATTGTGCAAAGCATAACAATTGAGAATTCTTTGTATGTAGGTTCAAATGATGCCGTACGTCTGCAGCTTTCTGATGGTACAAGCATTTCTGGAATTATTTCGAATCTGAACAATTTCATTGTTGTGGTCGAAGATGAAAATGGAACCGAAACCTCAATCTATATTGGGGATATTGTGGGTTGCGCTTCGGAAGTGTCTAAAAAGAAGTAACGCCGCATACATCAAAAAATATTCAGAGAAAGGATTTGGGTATGAAAAAGGGAAAAATTGTGTTAGGATTATGTGGATTTTGCCTCCTTTTGAGCAGTTGCGGCAGCTCCCAAAATGCAACAGTAGGCAATAACACTGATCCGAACAACCATTCGGTATCTACAACTTCAATGAGCAGGGAAACGTCCGATATCCAGTATCTTAAAAAGGATCTGGAGAATGGAACAGTATCTATCTGGTATTTTGAGACATCAACCCCGCAGGATACCATCGCCATTCCGGAAGAAATTAACGGAAAGACAGTCAGTCAGATTGGTGAGCGGCTTTTTGAAGGAAATGAAGAAGTAAAGACGGTTATTTTACCGAAAACGGTTCGGGCAATTGGCAACAGCGCATTTAACTTTGCAACAACACTGGAAAAAGTTGAAATCTCAGGTCCAGTGGAGATATTAGAAAACAGCAGCTTCTATGGCTGCGATTCCTTGCAAGAGCTGAATTTCCCGGACGGATTAAAAAAGATTGGGGATCACGCAATCACAGCGTGTAGCTCTTTGACAGATCTTTATCTCCCGGGAACCGTAGAGGAAATTGATGAGGACAATTTTGCATTGTGCGGAGAGCCATTAAAGATTCACGTTCCGGCGGGATCGGAAACGGAAGCACGGTTACAGGAAATCATGAAAAGCAATGACGATTTGAATATACAAATTGTAGAAGAATAACCGTTTATCTTGGCGATAAGTTTGGAAATCTTTTACGTGAAATTGTCGAGAAAAATATAGAAAGGATTTATTGAAATGTCTGGTTTGGATAAAAATATGCTACTCGTAATCGAATGTTTGGCTAAAAACAGAATTCAAGATGCGAAAAAAGCAGCAATAGCATGTTGTGCGAATGACACAACGAAAAAAAATCAACGGCAGATTAATTACTGCAAAAACCTGCTGAACATCGGCAGCTTAGAGTTGACTACCTTGCCGGCTAATTTGCAAGGGCTTATCCATATTCAGGATGTGTCTGATTTTCCCGAAAATCGTTATTATGTAGGCACTGTTCAACGGCAGTTATACGATAAGATTTATGCGGGAACTCAGGTTGCATACAGATTAGCGGACTATGCTATTTCATACCGTAACGGCAGTTTGATTTACGGATTACCGGGAACTGGAAAGACGGAATTTGCAAAGTATGTTGCATATAAACTGCAAATTCCCTATATATACCTTAACTTTTCCAATTTAATTGAATCCTATCTTGGAAAAACTGCTAAGAATTTGCAGACGGTATTTCAATATTGCCAAAACGTCCCTTGTGTATTGATGCTGGATGAAATTGATTGTATCGGTCTTGAGCGCGGTCATGATACGGGAGCAGATGGGGAGCTTGGCCGAACAACGATTTCCTTAATGCAATGCTTAGATACACTTGCCGCAGGGCAAGTGGTAATTGCAGCAACAAATCGCTCAGACAGACTGGATAAGGCTCTGCTTCGAAGATTCCGTAATAAGGTGGAGTTTACCCCGTATGGACCGGATGAAGAGTTGCAGATGATCCAAAAGTTCATTAAAGATATTGATGCCTTAGAACTGGATACTGATCTGCAGAACTATGCAAAAGGGAACCATTCACAGGCGGAAACCGTAGATTACCTTACGGAAAAGCTTGGGTCACTCCTGCTTCAGGATATTTTGGAAGCAGAGAAGAAACGTGCTAATTAATAGGGGGGGGGATTTTAGATGATCCTAAAAATCGAACAACAGCGAAAAGAGCTGTTTTCAGCAGATTTTACAATCTGGCATTTAGAGAAAAAAGTGGGTTCTATTTCAGTTCAGGGAAAATTGGGAAGTATGGAAGCCGAAATCACCATCCACTTGTTCGATAAGGACTATTATATGGTATATGCTGGCGGCTTTTTGAAAGAACGTCCGCTGCCAGACAAAAGCAAAGCTTACAGGCCGTATAAGATTTTCAACTCTGAACATCGAATCTTAGGTAACGTTGCACAGATTGATCAAAGAGAAGGCTGGTTTACGACTATCAGTTATATGCACATGTACATAGTCGACCAGGAGCAGTATGATCTGTATCCGATTGGCTTTGGAGCAGAAGGAGGAAAACATCCGGTTTATTGTGGTAATAAGCAGATTGCTCAGATTGATAAACCCTGTGAAATCTATAATGATCTCCATCATTATACAATCTATGCTGTAGATCAAGATGCCGCAGAAATCTCAGCCTTATTTGCTGCCTATATGTATTTTAAATGAAGGGCAAACTCACTGGCTTTTTGACGGATCCTGCATGGATAAATGATCCGGTTAGTTTTTAAGGCCCCAATTGTATAGAAGCCTTTCTGAATAAAACTGTCCATCACTTTTGCAGATGTGTACCAGCTGTCACAAAGGAAGTAAGAGATCACTGGAGCTATGGGAAGTTCCTTTGCAATTTCCTGTACGATCTGGATCTTTGATCTTGATTTATCATACAGGATAACAGCATAATTCAAAATGATTCCATTACAGGAAAGCATAACGGAAACGACCTGATGACCATAATCCTGGCACCCTTTTAAATGAGACTGATGGAAATAAGCGGCCTCAATGGGATGCAAAGCCTGTGACGAGGGCTTTGCATGTGAAGCGATCGTATCATCCACAATGCACAAAATGGGCTGGCCGGAACGTTGAGCTTCTTGATAAATGATCTGGATCACACTGCTTTTTAACGTATCCTGCAAAGCAAGGTCATTCCACTTGCCATGATTCAGGAAATAAGCGATTGTGGTTCTGTGGTGATGGCTCACTTGAGCAAAATCAATGGTTTTTCCTCTGTATCCACGAAGGAAAACAGAAACAATAATCGTCATTAAATGGTTCAGATATACGTCGGATAAAAACTGACCAAGTTTTAGAGTTTTAAAGTACTTGTAAATTTTGTTAGAATGATGTATACTATTCGGAAAACATTATAGATACAAGGCATTACTACGAAGTTTGGTACAAATAAAAAATAGTTGCTTTTGGAGGTGTAAGCAGAGATAAGAGCCAAGAAAAGCAATGTTACTTTACCGCTATTTTTGTAAATCCCGATTTTTGCAAGAAAGGTATAGGCAAAAAAATAGTGGAATTTCTTGAAAACGACGAATGGTGTTTGGATAGCAAATTGATAGAAATTCCTTCTTCGAAGAGTGCCCATAAGTTTTATTATAAATGTGGATATTGTTATTGAGATTATCCGCCTACTTTTAGAAATGGGACAACAATCATGTATAAAAAACGATGAAATTCCAGTTTGACATACTGGAAAGTCGGGATTTATGGAGGTACATATATGCAAATTGGATTGAAAGGAAGAACTGTTTTAGTTGAGCCACATAGGATTGAATGGGAAATAGCAGCGCAGGAAACTATTAGCAGTTTAAAAAAAATATTAAAAGATGATATTATAGACGCACAGCATATCGGAAGTACTGCAATAAAAAACATCTGCGCAAAACCTACGGTGGATATAGTTGTGGGCGTGAGTAACTTTGATAAAATTATAAAGCATAATGACGATTTGATGAAAAATGGTATTGTTTATCATATGCAATACCCTTCTGGGCAATATTTGTATGTCATGGGCGATTTGGAAAATAATATACGGACGCATTATATCCATGTAGTCATTTGGGGACAAGAGGCATGGAATAATTATATAAATATGCGTGACTATTTGAATACCCACGAAAAGGAGGCTAAGGAATATTCAGAATTAAAAGAACGCTTAGCAAAAAAATATCCAGAGGATAGAAGTGCCTATACCAATGGTAAAAGTGCATTTATTGAAAAAATTTTACTAATGGCGGCTAAGTGGCGTGAACAGTTATAAAAATACCTGCTTGTTGGGAAGTTGCAGAGAGTGAAAAATCGAAATCTGAGAGGGAAAACATTATGAAAAAACATTTGGGTATTTTGTGTTCTTTAATATTGGTTTTATCATTAGCAGCGTGTGGAACAGATTTTGACGGTAGCCGAACAGGAAATAATAATGAGTTTGTGATGGACTATAAGGTATTTCCTGAATCCGTGAAGTTCATCCTTTTTTATAACCAGTTCCTAAAATGAAACTGGTTGTCGATTACTTTTGTTGTTAATAGCGGTATTTTTTAAGCAGTTCCCTTATTAGAGGTCGTTTTGATCAGGATTTTTGTAAAAATGGGTACACGAAATAAAACTTTTATATGAACTTATTAGTTATCTCATTACACGGCGACACTGTTTTCACAATAATCTGCAAAAAGATGACGCCATACATTGCTTTTCCCGAGTCCCATTATCAATTGACGTGCATGTGTTGTGACATGGCTTGCCATCATGATCAGATTGCTGATTACAGTGTGGAGTCTCCGGCGGTTGACATTCCGTTTTTGACGGGGTGACCGGCCTCCGATCGTACCCTGACCAATCATTCGAAGAATGTTGTAGGCGATCAGTCCTAATTCCAGTACCAATGCATTTGTTGTAAATTTACCGGATGGAAGACGCTCCAGATCCATATCTGTTTTAATCTTGCTATGGAACTGTTCACATTCCCCATGGGCATGGTACAGCTGAATGATCTCCTCGTCTGTTGTCCCAAGATTTGTCCACCAGGTTTCGACTTCAACCTCAGGAATCAGAAGAATCTGGCCATATTTGTCCATGGTACGCTCAGTGATTTCATATCTGGTGCGCAGTGTAAATTCTTTTTTAAACTGCTTACTGCAAACATCTTTCCAGTTACTTCCGACATATACGGTTTTTCCGGCTCTGGGCGTTGTGATGTTTTTGCAGCATTGTTTGGCCATATCAAACCATCCATCCTTGCTTTCCCGGCGAAGATTGCGTTTGATGATGAAATAGCAGCCTGCATCGATCAGAACCGCAATATTGTCAATGGAATCATTTCCGGAATCCAGGTGGACCAGTAATGGCTGATCCGTAAGCTTTTTACAGAAGCGGATGGTTTCCTGCAGGAATTCTATCGTTCCATTCTGGCAATGCTGCTTTCCCTCGTGTAGTTCAAAATTAATGGAATCCATCTCATGGACTGCCTCAAAGTATGGTTTTCCCATACAGAGCATCCCGATATAGGTGAGGATGATGTCCCCATTCTTAATCTGATGCTGGGAACGGTTTTTTGTTACATCCATGCGATTGAGTTTTTTGGCAAAATCACTTTTCCCAAGAAGTGCACCGACAACAGCAAGTCCGCTGGCAGGGATAATGTGCTCATTTGTAAATTCGACAATAATGTTTTGGTTCGTATTCAGGGTAAATCTTCGGTTGTTGTTCATGGCAAAACACTCCTTCATAAGTGATTGATGAAATAAGTATACCATGAAATTCATTCACCCAGCAGGTGAAAACGGAAAAACTTGTAAAAACACTTTGAACACTTAAAAATACAGGCTTTTGATGAACTAGCGTGCATTGAATTTCACGGATTCAGGAATGTTACAGAATTAACCGGATTTCGATCCCCGAGCGAGCAAGAGCAGATAGGACGTTATATGCAACGTAAATATCAACGCAGCATTAAATTCGATAAGGTGATGGGTATTTCTTGTGTTATTGTCGGATTTCTTTCGGCGGTATTATCCTTCGGAAATATCGCTGCAATTGCCGTAGCAGTCGCTTTTTTGATTGCTGGCTTTCTTGATTAATACAAGAAATAATAAAACAGCAATGACTTTTGGGGGCAATCGTGATATGATACATATTGAGCTGTAACAGTACGAAACACCACGAAACACTACAAAACGAACTGTAACGGGAGAATATGATACAGACTAAATTGTTGAAGAAAGATAAACGAGGAAAAACGTATGGAGAATTTTGATCAGAAACCTATTTTCCGGTGCCTGATTTGCAATGGACACTTTGGAACTTTGGAGGAAAATGAATATGGACTTTGGGGACATATCATAGATCCAGAAGAAGCCGAACAGGCTGCCCGCGCCGCGGAGCAGAATGGTATGCAATCTGGTTCGAATACTGAGATGAGTCCTTTTTACTATGGCGGCACTACATTTTCAGAATGTTTTCGGGATTTTTTGGATACCGTTGAGGACTATAATTTTGTGCATGATCATCTGGATGACCCTTACGATGAGGACGACTATGATGATTATGATGAGGAGGAAAAAGATTTCTTCCCGGAGATCGTGGATCTGACAGCGGAAGAAATCGAAACTATGTTTGAACATGTTTTAGAAAGTTTCCGAAAAAAATATCCTGAAGAATAAGTTCTCCTTTTAAAAGAAAATAAATATTCGCAAAGCGTGGAATTTTAACAGAATTCCGCGCTTTTTTTCGTACGTGAGAAATTTTTGAAAGTGGATTTGCAATTCTATATAAGAGAGTGTAAATCAGCTCTCTAACGTTTGAAAAGGAGATGGAAGGTTATGGCACTTACACTTGGTGGAATTATTGGAGCTTGTGGACTTTTTTTCGGATTTTTGAGCTTGGTCTTGATGTGTCCAGGTCATCCAAGAGATCCGGAAGAGGATATGGAGCAGATGCGGTATCTTAGTGAGCAGATGCGGAAGAGGGCTGCCAGAAAAAAAAAGCAAAAAAACGGTATTTCAAGATGAGCAGTGAAAGAGTAATGCAAGAAATATGTACAGTAACAGCATTAGGCGAAAACGCGCTAACCAGTATATCCTATGCCAAAGTGGCATTGCAGATGGCGGAAACGCAAAATGGTTGCCGCAAGATTGGTTTGGGATATTCTGGTAATAACGTACAATGTCATCTATGGATTAACACGGAGACATATTTGGCAAATGCTGAAGAATCAGTAACAAAGTTCTTCAGGTATCTCAAATGCTGTTTTTTACCTGAAATCGTGAAAGTGGGTACGAAATCATATTCTCGAAAGGAATGTCTGCAAGCTTTTTCAAAGGATACAGCAGAGCTAAGTAATTTAGAAATCCTGAGTACGAACATTTCAGAACTTTTGCAAATACTAATATCTCTTGGCGGATAGTTTCTTCATATAAAAAGAGGGATCTGAAAGCCTTGATTTTAGCGGGCTGAAGATTCCGAGAGATTATAAAATGTATAGGGACTAATTGTTAAGTAACCAAAAACATAGAAATATGCATTCAAATATAGATAAGAGTGGACACATGAAGTCTCTTATCTATAGCTTAACAATAGGTCTCAAGCCTAAGTGACTGCTACTGTCGAAAGACATGTTGCAGATAGGAACTATGTTAAGCAGTAAGGTAAAGACACACCTTTAGATGTAATCTTCAGTCTGAAGCTCTGTGAGTGCAAACCAGGAAACAATGCTAATGTCCTGCATTGATAACAGGGAACCACAGATCCTCTGCTTGACTTTGGCACGAAGAGAAATTCTCCGTAAGGAAGGTGTCAGAAATGACAAGTTATGCTTTTGTATTAGATGCGAATGGGAAACAATTAGCACCGGCAAAAGAACAAAAAGCATGGTTTCTTATCCGCAAGAAACGAGCAGCATTGGTTAGTAAATATCCAATGGTAATACAATTGAAGAAAGAAATTCCAGAAAATGAAATCTGTAAAGATGAGATTCGTTGTGGAATCGATGATGGTGGGCTTCATGTGGGTATTGCTCTGGTTCAGAAATGTAAAACGAAAAATAAAGTTGTTTTCAAAGGAACCATTGAGCAGCGCAATGATGTAAAGCATCTTATGGAAGTCAGGAGAAGCTATAGACACTATCATCGTTATCACAAAAGATATAGGCCGGCAAGATTCGACAATCGTAAATCGTCTAAAAGAAAAAAACGAATTGCTCCAAGTATCTTACAGAAACGACAAGCTATAATAAGAGTGATCCATTGGCTTAATAAGTGGATAAATATAACAAATTATTGGTTAGAAGATGTTTCTATTGATATTCGAGCATTGACAGATGGGTATAAACCTTATCGTTGGCAATATCAAAAATCTAATAGACTGGATGAAAATATCCGTAAAGCAGCTATTCTAAGAGATGGCGGCAAGTGTATGGAATGCGGAAAATTGAATTGCAGGTTAGAAGTTCATCATATTAAACCAAGAAGACGAAATGGTTCTGACACGTTAGATAATCTAATTACATTATGTAAAAGCTGCCATCAGAAAACGGAAGGCCAGGAAGAATTATATATGGATAGATATTTCTCTCTATTAAAATCTTCTGATCATAAAAACCTGAATTATGCACAACATGTAATGATTGGTAAAGAGTGGCTTAGAAAACAATTGTCCAGTTTGGGAGTATTATATCTGACAAACGGCGGAGATACAGCCAATAAACGCATTGACTGGAATATTGAGAAATCACACGCCAATGATGCTGTCTGTATTACGAATTTGCAACCTGACACCTATGATATGAAAGAATGGACAGTGAAACCCATGCGTAGACAAAGCAAAGCGAAAACCGACAATGTTTTAGGAATTAAGCATAGAGATTTGGTTGAGTATACATTAAAAAATGGCGAAACGCACAGAGGATATGTAACAGCACTATACCCGGAACAAAAAGCGATTAATTTTCAAAGCCCAACAAAACATTGTAAAAAAGTTAATGCGAGGAAGTGCAAATTACGATGGAAATATTCAAAAATCTATTGGTTTGAGAATGCGAGCTAAACACGTTTGTCTATACTTAGACGTAATTAGTTATATTATTTCAAGGAGGTTTTTTATGTTATTAACAATCAAAACGCCGTATACCTGTATGGAATTTCAGGTTACATCCATGCAGGCACGACAACTTATCGACGAAGCATATCAGATGGCTGTTTCAACTCTGAATGAGGAGGATTCAAATAACCCGTTATTTTGTCCCCCGTTTGATCTTCCGGACGTTTCGGAATTCGATGAAGCCCCAGACAATTCAGAATTCGTTATCGGTCCGGCAGCGAGTAAAAACATTGAAGATTTACCAGCAGTAGAGGATCTTTTCCAGCAGGATGTACCTTTTAGCTCTGAGATTGAATATCCCGATCCACTTTCAGAGGACCCTGCTCCGGTGGAACCTATTTCAGATCCAGATTCGCTTACCTATCCATTATCAGATGTTTTGAAAAAATTCCAACCGGAAACCGCAAAAGAAAAAGCTCCGGCAGCATCAGAAGAAGGAATTGAAGCTGCTACAAAGTCAGATGAAGATACAAAAACTGCTCCCGTTTTTTATAAGGGCATGTTGCTCATCCGGTGTCCAAAATGCGGGAATACCTGGGGTGCATGTTACCATGAAGCGATAAAGCAATGCCATTGCAAGTGTGGGAATGCAATTCCGCTGAAAGATTTGAAAGAGGTCTTCTTAAAATGTACTTGCGGAAGGGCATATAAATACATGACAAATATTGAAGAGGAGCAGTTCCGTTTTCCGTGTTATGGATGCAAAAAAGAAATCCAGCTCTTCCGGGACAAGGACGCTTATTATACCGCTGGAAGAGAAGACACTGCGGAGTGATGTTAAAAATAACAGCTTCAAATCGCCAAAAGCAATCATAAACAAATATAAAAGGCTCAACTTTTTTTCGTACGTGAAAACGAATCTAAAAATTTTTTATAATACTATGTAAAGAAGAACTTGTTGAGCCTTCTATCCATTACTGGGGTATGGCCAAGCGGTAAGGCACAGCACTTTGACTGCTGAACTGTGTCGGTTCGAATCCGACTGCCCCAGCTTTTCTCTCGCATCATAAATAGTCGCAATTTCGACTACTTTAGTCTTGGCTGATACTACAATATATGATGCAGAGAATACGTTTGATTCTGTCACAAATTCAGCATTAAGCAGAAGGAAATGTAGTATTTTCATATTAAATTCCAATCAATCAGTGTATGTTGGCGTATTTTTTGCAACATAACAGCCTTTTACGCAAGACTGCAGAACAAATATGCTGGCATAAATGCTGATACAAATGCGTTGCCATATAATATGGATGAAATTTATTTATCGAAAATGGTAATGGAATTGACTACATAGTCTTGACGCATACAATAAAAAGGAGGCGACTTATGATTATTGATGTTACCTATGCATGCAATATGGGCTGTTCCCATTGCATGTCAGATTGTACTCCGGATGGGCTGCATATGCCCATACAGACCTTTCGAAATTCCTTAAACTTCCTGCAGACCTATAAGATCCCAACATGGAATTTTTCCGGCGGAGAAATGTTTGAGCATCCGCAGATCATGGAAATTCTGGATGTTTTAGAGTTCAAATGGACCCAGCTGGCATTTAGATGTCCCATATGTTTTATCACGAATGGGCGTAAATTAGCCCGGGACAGAGAAGTATATGCAAGGGTGACGCAGTTTATCAAAAGATATGGGAATCGTTTGGTACTGATTCAGGTTACAGATGATCCGCGCTTCTATCCAGATCCACTGTCTAAACAGGAAAAATATTGGTTGAATAAGCTGGGAGCCATCATTGAGGCGGTCCCGGGAAACCCGCAGAATCCGCAGAAGTGCTTATACCCGCAAGGCCGCGCCCTTCAGAATTTTCCAAATGCTGACTGGAATGTTATAGGCCCTGAGTGTGCAAATTGCAGGCTTCTTACTTTGCAGAATGTAAACTCCATTTCTCAGATGGTAACCTGCCTGCTCCAGCACGGTAAGGTTTGCACGCCGGTGATTGCTCCGAATGGCGGTATCAAACTGGGTGAATCGGCATTATGTCCTGAAGTGTCTAACATATATAAAAGTGAAGCGGCAATCATTCAGGACATTAGACAATGCACTTGCCAGAAATGCGAAATTGCATGGGATAACTTAAAGAAAGTTCATCCTACTGCGTACTATCTTTGTGGAGGAAAATAGGATAATATGGGAAGTAAAATGGACATTTTTTCAAAGGTTTCAGATGACAAAATGCTGAAAATCTATCATGATATGCTGGAAAGCAACATGATTGGTTCGAAAAGTACAATGATTAGGGCATATGCTAAAGAATTAGCAAGCGTGTATCCTTTCGAGACGAATGCACAGGCAATTGATTTGGCTGAAAAGCTGTTTTTTGAAGAGACAGCCAAAAGATTTTATGGTAGCATGGTGTCAGATAGGGAAAGACATATTTAGATTCCGGAAAGTATAGGAGCTGCAATGGGAAAGGCAAAAAGAAAAATGCGGCCGCAGCCGCCTTGGTGGTGGACGCTTGACAATGATAATTGCTGGTTCTGCAAAAACCGGAATAATTGCGGCGGATGTAAATTGTTAAAGCAACAAAGATCAGAATCCAGAGAAAAGCGTAGAAAAAAGTACAAGGAGAATCGATGAATTTAAGTAAAAAGTCGGAAAAGGCTATTGATATTGCTGGTCGTATAATGAGTGCCGTCCTAAGTTCCGGCATCGACAGTGACGAAGACGGATCTATTTCAGAGGCAATAGAAGAGTTATCACTCTTAAAAAACAAATGTTCAAAAGCAAAAGGACATGCTAAAAACGAAATATAATAATTTCAAGGAGGAATTGCACATGTATTTGGTAAAAACAACTAACGGTGATAAAATTTTAAATTCTGCAGATGCAGTAAAAAGCATAAAGAAAGAGGATATTGAAAAAATATATTTCTTAACGGAAGTTAATTACGATTCTGTGATTTCCAATGCTGACATAAGAGACTGTATTTATTCCTATTTGAAGGGTAAACAACTGTCTAAAGAAACCGTCGTGGACTATGTGGCCAGCGTATTAGACGTTAAGAAAAATGAAGTTTCAAAAGTAATTACTGCAATGAAGCGTGAAAAGATTATCTATGTTGAGAGAGATTATGGCAGTATAGGCATTGACTAAATTTGCCTTCTAAAGGAAGTGATTTTCATCAAAAAGTGCGATAAAGTAAGAATTATTCAATGGTATATAGCGGATCGTATCTATACGGAGAAAAGTTTTAAAGAGATCTATGATCTGAAGCAGCTTGAGGAAATCGTCAGAACAGAAAAGAATATATGGGGACTACGTTCAAGATGTAATCAGTGCATTTCTTCCGATACAGACTATTCTAAAAGATGTCTGGGTTGCATCGAATCTTACACCGGCGGACGCTCCGAAAAATCCGTAGATAACTACAAATTTTGCTATAGCTATTGGAAAAGATTTGCAGAGAGAGGTGAATCTAATGAATAATAAACATGCATCAATAGAGCTGATTGATGAGATGGCGAAAGTCAAAGACGACTTCAAAATTTTGCCTAAAGACATAATTGAAAGTATGCTGGAAGATATGACTGCCGAAGAAAAGGACATGTTGCTGCGGCTGTATATCTTTGGAACAAATATTGATCAGTAAACCAGAGGCAATTCTTACGTTAAATGAGGGTGATCTAAATTAAACGAGCGATAATTTTTATGGAAGTTATTTGTGACCAGTGCGGCGGGGTTGTATCGAGATATTACAACACCAGCAAAGATGTGAGTACCCTAAAGAAAATGGTCAAAAATTGGGCATATGACGAAAAATATGGCAATCTTTGCCCGGAGTGTCTGAAAAAGTTAAGAAAGGAAGCACAGTAAAATGGAAAAGCTGAAATTATATACCGTCACAAAGCCTAGTTCTGATGGTACTTTCGTGACTGGAGACATTATCTGGCTTTCTGCGAATGGAGATCTGAATAGCTGCAAAGGAAAGGGTTGGCTCTCAAAGGCAGAATGGGACGCTTCTGGAACCAATGACTTTGAAGTCGAGCCTTGCAAGACACACTATTTAGATGTCTCACGATGGAGCGAAACGGTCAGAGAAGTAGAAAACATTTCTAAATAAGATTACAAATGGAGATAGACAAATGGAAAGGAATAAATTGTATACGGTTACAAAAGCCAGTTCTGATAATGTAATTAGACTTGGAGATTTGATTTGGTTATCTGAAGATGACGTTTTACATAGCATTATGTATATGGGAACATGTTTAAGGAAAAATTGGGATATTCCTGGTCAAAATGATTTCCAAGTAGAACCTTGTGAAAAGTTTTATCTTGGTGAGTACGATGGTTTACCTATGCCATTAGAAATAAAAATTATATTGTGACTGATGAAAAAATAATAGAGAAAGCGCAAAAACTATACTGATTACTATAAATGAGCAAATATCGAATTTTGCACAAACTTATCCCACAAACTTAAAAGCTTCTTCGAATGAGGCGCTGCTTTTTATGAGGCGGTACAGGTTTGCAAACTGTTCCTGCTTTAGCTGCTGCTTCAAGGATGCGTATCCCTCTTCGAATGTGCAGTAGTTTCCAGAATGCATACAGCACAAATAGTGGACCAACGACATGATCAGCCAATACCTTTGGATTCCCTGACGGGATCGGATTTGATAACTATCCAGCGCAAGTTTACTTTTGCTCTGCCGGAAAAATAATTCAATCGGCCACCGTTTCGTATAGGTGTCCAGGATCTCCTGCGTGGATAACTCTGCATTTGTAGAGAGAAATACACGCAATGCTTTGGGATTCCCAAATCCATCCTTCGGATAGCTGAGGATCACCGCTGCATTTGGAATGCCATTCAACTCCCCTTCATAGCGGTATACATAGAATTCACGGCTGCCAACGGTCACGAGGCTGACATCCGGGTCTGTTTTCCGCAAATGAAGGGCAAATGCACTGGCTTTTTGACGGATCCCGCATGGATAAAGGATTCGGTTGGTCTTTAATGCCCCAACCGTATAGAATCCTTTCCGAATAAAACGGTCCATCACTTTTGCAGTAGTATACCAGCTGTCACAAAGAAAGTAGGAAATGACCGGCGCAGCGGGAAGTTCTTCCGCGATCTCCTGTACAATCTGGATCTTTGATCTTGATTTATCGTACAGGATGACTGCATAATTCAGGGTAATCCCGTTGCAGGAAAGCATAACGGAGACAACCTGATGCCCATAATCCTGACAGCCTTTTAAATGTGATTGATGAAAATACGCAGCTTCGATTGGATGAACCGCCTGTGACGAAGGCCGGGTATGTGAAGCAATCGTATCATCCACAATACAGTAAATCGGTTGTCCGGAACGCTGTGCTTCCCTATAAATGGCTTGGAGGATGCTGCTTTTTAAAACATCCTGCAATGCATCGTCCTTCCATTTTCCGTGATTCAGGAAATAAGCGGTCGTTGTCCTGTGGCAATGGCTGACTTCTTGGAAATCAACTGTTTTTCCCCGGTATCCCCGGAGAAAAACAGACAGGATGATGGTCAATAAGTGGTTCAGATACACATCGGATAAAAATAATCCGAGATTTAATGCTTTCAGGTAATTGTAAATATGTTTGGAATGATGTATACTGTTTGCAACGGACACCCCCTTGTTTGAGTGAGTATGTTGTTTGTTGGTACTTCAATTATACATCCTTCTACAGAGGGTGTCTTTCTTTTGTGCAATATTTTGGATTTGCTCATTTATAGCTGATTAATGAAATGAAAGACGTAAAGAAATATTTTCAGTTTTTACCATCGGACATAATTGAAAATATTTTAAAAGATTTAACCTTGACTAAAAAAGAGGTATTGCTGGAATTGTATATACACGAAAAGGAAAAAGCAAAAATGACGGATTATATAAGAAATATGATCAATTCTTTGGCCGAAGATATTTTAGATATATATAAAATCGGTTTCCGAGTTGATGATATAAACGATTTGGTTCAGAAACTGGGCGGATCTATCCAAATGAAAAAAGATTTTTCCTATGCTTCACTCGAAAAAAATGGAGATGGTTTTAAAATAATTGTATCTTCATATCAAGATGAACAGAGAAAACGTTTTGCTATCGCGCAAGAATTAGGGCATCTTTTTCTGCATATGGGGTACAAAACAAATGCTGAAATTTGGGAAAAACAAGCTGATAAAGTTCCGTTTCAAGAAAAAGATCCAGAAAAGGTGCGGCAGGCAAATGAGTTTGCAGCTGCTCTTTTAATGCCGCGATATATTTTTTTCCTTACTTTGGAAGCAGCGTCGGACATTGCAGAATCTGGAAAAAGAACTATTCATATGCAGGCAGTGGCGGACTTCTTCAATGTGTCGCTGAGTGCGGCATATACTCGAGCAAAGATTTTGGGATTATCTGAAAGAGCTTATTATGAGATGTCGTAAAACCTCTGGCTTTAGCATGGTGATATAAGATATAACCATCGAATTTACGCAGTAATGAAACCGGAAAACTCAACAATAATAGAAGGGCAAGCAGGACTAACGCAAAAAGAAATCAAATTCAGAATAAAAATGGGCAGGAACGGCATCTCAACGATTATAATAGAATTCCACAAACGATCCGCAGTTTTATGCGGGTCGTTTTGTTTTTTACCCTTTCTATAATTCTATATTTATCAGATCAATATAACGAAGGGAGCATACGAAAAAATAACGATCTGAAATATCAATTTGTCAATGAAAGGATAATAACCATGAGAGAAGTAGTTACTGAAAAAATTTTTAGTGGAGAAGAGGATCTTATTCAGATCTCCACAGAAGATCGGCTTTGGGATCTTGTTGAGAAGATGAAACGACTTGAAAAGTATATTCCATGTGTCATCAATGATGTCGCTGTAATTGGAATAGACAAGGAGCAGGAGCTGTTTTTGCAGGAGCAGTGTAGCAATATTGCTGTCAATCTGCATGGTTCCCCCCTGAAAGTCGGCAGCATCGACCCATATAAGCCTGAAAATGCTATCTGTATTCAAAAAGACGGCATGTTCCTTGCATATCCGGGTGAATACGGATATGAAATCCGTCCATTAATCTCTGTGGGATACATTTCTATCCTGAAACGACTTGAGATGGACTGCGGAGCAATGATGCGGTTTGATATCAAAGGTGGTGACCGTTTACCACTGCCAGTGCGTGAGAAAGGACAGATTTTGACAAGGGTAGCCCAGTTGAACTCGAAACTGTGCTATGTCATTACGCTGGATGGCTGCGTTCCCGGTGTCGTATCGGATCAGTACGTTCCATTGCCTTATATTGATCTTCTGAAAGCAATGAAAAAGGTTGTAACGAAAGAACATCCGGATCTGGAGTTTCACTCTGGAACGCTGTCTTTCGAATACCTGATTGCCAACTATTGGCTGAATGATCCGGTTATGGAGCAGTCATTAGCATTAACCATGAAAAATGCCGGATGTGACGTAAAATCCATAAGAGCTGGCATTCGTTTTTCTTCCTCGGACCTTGGGCTTTCCAGTGTATTCCTCAGTATGTTTCTGGAAATCAATGGCATCTCAATGCCGCTTGGTACGGGAATTCAGATGGAACACAAAGGAGATAAAGCCTCTGTTGAAGTCTTTGAGGAGAAATGCGGAGAACTCGGATCGGTTCTGCAGGCGAATGAAGACCGGATTGAAGAATTAGGCAATATGGACGTAAAAGACGTTCCAGGCGTTGTTGCGACCCTGGTTAAGAAAAATGCTTTTCTGCCGAAGAAAGCGGCGGAGAAAGTCTTAGAAGATCTGCGGCTGCAGATGACTTCCGGAACAGGAATTGATGTTTATCTGGCACTCAACCAGATTATTCAGGTGCATTCTACCATGCAAAAGGTAAGTGATGAACGTTTTCTCGCTATGTCAGAAGGCGTAGCAAAACTGATTCACACAGATTTTTCAAAGGTAACTGTACTTGAGGAAGAATAGGTGAATGTTATGAAAAAGAACAAATTGGCAGGAAAGTTTTCACTCCTGCATCGCTTGAATACCGACACAGTGATTATCGGACTGCTCCCAGGCATCAATGTAAACGAATTAACCTCAACCGATTTACGATATCTGGCCGCCTTTTATCTTGGTGGCGCAGTATATCGAAATAGTATGGTTACAGGTAAAATTTTCAAGGATTACTGCGGACCATCTAAATATCCGATCGGGAACTATGCGAAAGTCTTGCAAGTCACTGCGAAAAAATATAGTCATTAAAAAGGATATTTAGCTATGGCAAAGCCAGAATACGCTATTCGTGAAGTGAGTTTAGCAGAAGTGATACTTTTTCTTCTAAGTGCAATCATCCTTGCGGCTTATCACTTTGGCTACAGAGTGGCTACATACATAATCTTTCTGGATTTTTTTCAGTCGTTCAAGATTATCGTGGCATTACGCCAGCTTATGGAAACGAAAAGGCATCAGAAAATGTTTGGCAGCTTACCGGATGCCTATTATTATGATTCGCTCTTAATGCGAAAATATAACTGGATCTGGACCAATATTCTCATATCTCTTTTAGCGATTGCCGCTGCACCGTGTTTATTTTCTGCAGGTTTTCAGACAATGGTAAAAAGATTTTTGAGACTGCTGTTTTTCTTTCTGGAAAGACTGGATAGAATTTGATTTATGAAAATGGGGAAAATGAGCCTGCTCCAAGCAGGCTCTATCCTGATTGGAGGACAAAATGTCAGATTTAACGCATTTATTTACTATTGGGCAGCCTGTTCGATGCCGGCTGGATGAAAAGTTTTACAAAGGAACAGTTAAAGGAACAGTTAAGGAGACATATCCGGATCATATTATCGTGGATATTCCCGAGATTTCGAAACATTGCTGGTTCGAAAATGACTTCAATATGGACTGCGTGTATCCGGAATATAATTTTCAAGAATAACAAATATGATGAAAGGAAGTACCATATGGACTTAGAAAGAGTATTATACAAAAAAATGACCAAAGATGAGCTGATTGATAAGCTCATCGCTTATAAAAATATCGAATGCCATGATCGGGCAATTGCACATGAATTTCTTTGCATGCAAAAAGAAGATCCGTCACGAATGAATTTCGTTACGCATCGACTCACGGATATTGCTGATCCGAAGAGGGTAGCAGAAGAAATCCGCCGCGTAAAAGCTGAAAGAACGGCCTCTGCGCAACAGCCTATAAAGGACGAGCTTACCGACACGATCCCTGTTTATGTTACTCTCTATAAAAATATTCGGTTCAAAAAGCGTTTTGATGTTACCCTGGATCAGTTAGAGAGACTTAAAGAAGAGGATTCGGCAGAGAGCAAAGAGGTCCCTATTACACTCCTGGATGAAACACTGAATCTTATGGATGCGACGTTAGATGCACTTAACGCCACCAACGAAGCTGATCTGGGTTATGAACTCGAATATTCTTTTTCGTATGGTGATCCAGAACAGCCCTTAGATGGTTCTGAAACTGAGGAAGAGGTTCCGGTTGCAGAAGCTGATGATTCAGATGTAAACAGTGAGATGGAGTCCGTGCTGTTTGATTGGCATTAATCACCCTATGTTGGCATTGAAAAGAAAGGAAAATAGATTGATATGGAAAATGATATTAAAACGATCCCGATTCGCATTACTGTAGAAAAAACCATACGGTTTCAAAGATGTCTCGATGTTACTCCGGAACAACTGGAAAAAATTAGGGCTGGAGAAAGTCCATTAGTAAATTCACTGCTGGAGCATTTTGATCTGGAAGTGAAAGAATCTCTAGCGAAAGAATCTCTGGATCAGGAATTGGATTATTCTGTGGTAAACAGAGATACAGAACAGGTTTTGGTTGATTGGGAGTAATTATTTTCATGCGGCCCAAAATTTAGTAATGCAAAATATTAAAAGAAAGAGGTATAAAGATGTCTAATTCTAACAGAATCACAAGAGAATCCATGGATTCCATTATTGAGGAAATTATGGGAATTTCCGATTGCGATTGGCTTTCAGAAGATTCAAAGCCAAGAGAAATTGAAAGAATTTTAGTCGATGCCGGAATTGTTGAAGTAATTGAGGCGCCTGTTGAAGGTTCTGGAAAGTCCGCTGACTGAAATTTGAAAAGTACATATAATAATTTTTTACAAAAGGAGTTTTACCCAGAGAAACTTTGGGTAAAAAAGGAAAATAGATCATGACATGGCCAGAATTAATTAAGCAAAAAATCGAATCTTTAGAAAAGCATCGTGCGGCAGAGGTAAGAAGGCTTGATAAAATCCGCGGTGATGATTCTGTTAATAAATTTGCTCAAAAAGTTGAATTACAGGCAAATATTAAGTCGCTGAATGAGTCGATCAATGTTCTGTATTCTCTTCTGGGCAATGCAGAGGATGTAACGAAGTAATATAGCGGGGATACTCGTAGTGCTTTAACGGCATTTTGAGAGCACTTATCCGGCGCTTTAACGGCACTTTATGCTTATTATCAAGCAAAAGACGATATGAAAACCATAATGCCGCAGAAATTCGATTTAAAAATACAATAGGAGGATTTAATGCGAGAAATTGATATTATCAAAGAAGATATTCGGTGCTGTGATGATTTTGATGTGTATCCAAATGATTCCATCAACATCACATATGAACTGTGGTTTGATGTGGACAAATATTTCGGAACACATACTCATGAAACATCTAGTTGGATCAATTTCTACACATTCTTTCATAAGGATGGAAGAATCACAGCAGTGTACGAAATAGACTGCGATGATCATACGGAATCTTTTGATTGGGAATTGACAGCGGAAGAGGAATTCTTTTTCCGCAACATGATGAACAGATATTGTAACAAATTATATGGTTGCTCCGTACCGGCGTTATGGAGCGAGCGTGAAACAACATAAGTATTACCATGGATAAGGGACCAATTTGGTCCCTTATTTTATTTTCTGCAATATTCCATATTCTATCTCTATCAGAACCATTATTCAAGAAAGGAGTGTAACAATACCACGTTCTGAAAAACCATATGTCACTATTGGAAAATATTCATTTTAAAAGGAGACGGATATGAAAACATTATATTTTGAGGCTGCTGGCTGTTATATTCTGCACAACGATGTTGAGAGCGGAAGAATCAGAACTGCCTTTACGAACAGAGACGGAAAAAAGGTGTACATTGAATTGATATGTGGCTGCAAAAGTTTAGCAATAAAAAAAGAGGATAAATCTGGAAAAGATATGCGGGAAAAATGGATTATAAAATCCGAATATGGATATATGTTTTGTGATTCCTGCCATTATATCACAGATGATCCCAAAATCAATGATTGTATGGAATCCCGTCTGCCGTGTGAGCGGAATTTGTATATTGAAAAGGTGAAATATACCAAGGAAAATATTCTGAACTTTGTAAATACCTATTGCAATGCTGATTTTGAAGAGGTTGTCGTGTTACATAATCTTGCCGGATATCGTGTATTCTCTGACTGTCAGAAAAAAGGCACTTCTGCAGCATATCGTTATGGGGATGAATTCCCGTATGATGCCGAATTGACCCTGAAACGCAGAAAAAAAGTAGAAGAGATGAAGAAAGAGTTTTGCGAATTGTTTCACCAGCAACGCGATAATACCAGCTACTGGGTTGATGATCTCGGACAGTTAAATGTCAAAATCAACACCTATCAGACAGCATTGGATGCGGCAAACTGGACCAAGGGCAGACATTTCATTGTGGAGGTATAAAAAAATGAAAAAACGTAAAATAACCTATTGCTATTTGATGGAACGTAAATCTGACGGAAAGAAGTTTGTTACTTTTGGAAATTTCAGGGAAGCATGGAGTAAGCCTGCCAGCCTGTACGGTTTTGTAACGAAAATGTATCCCTATCCACAAGAAACACCGTTCGGTTTGTGCGCACACATCTCAAACGGTTTACGTTGTGATCGGGAGCTTTTCAAAGTAATTCAGCAGGCCGCTCTTTGATCAAACAGATTGGAAAGGATTAAAATCATGATGACGAAAGAAGAATTTAGCCGAACAAACTGGAAAATGTCATATGAGCAATACCAAAAATGCTATTGCCCGGAATGCAGTAAAAAAGGTTGCCAGCACAGAAATGCTTACAGAAGAGTTCCATCGATTGATGGCGGCCTCACTCTCTGCCCTAAGCTGAGATCTGACAAATAATAAGATTTTCGAAAGAAATGAGGTAAATATGGGAATTAAATATCATCAGTATGGATGCGGCAATGATTATGGGGATGATCATTACCTTACAGATAATTGGAATCCAGATTATGACTATGGATCACAATACGTTGAAGTTTACTTCAATATCAATACTCCGTCATATATGCATGACAAAGATCCTTCCGCCTTTGGATTTGCATCGGATGAAGCGCGAGATGAGTGGTATGCTGCAGCAAGCAAAGTGATCGCATCCTTTGACATTCTGGAGGACAGCGGGTATAATGTTGAAAACAGCGCTGAAAAACGTGCTTACTTATATCCCCATCCACAGCAAATTAGTGGAGTCATTCTTAAAAATGATGTCAGAAAAGTGGCAGAAGCGATTGAATGTATGTCACTGTCTTCCATTCGCTGGGTGGATTTGCATGATACCGTATATGTGCTTTCTGACGAAGCATATGAGAAGTATCTTATGTTTAAGGATGAAGCCCTCAAAAAAGATCTGTTTGACGTTTGCCAAACTCCGAGAATCACACGATTCTATGATGCAATCGAAATCAGCAGAGCGCTTGCGATGAAGCATCGCTTGAAAAGACTGGGAATAAATGATGGAAGAAATTACGGATCTGGTCAAACAATAGACCATATCATGCGATTAATGCAGAAGATGTCTGAAGATGGGCTGCTCGTTATGACTTCTCCTAGTGGTGAAGAAACGTACGTCCGCAGCCTGAATAAAACAGAGCTTAAAAAGTGGATTCGTTCCCATATGATGCTGATCGAACAATACCGCTTTTTGTGGAGCAACCGGAAAGGATAACATATGAAAGATTGTGAAATTGCAAATATTCTGTATAATTTGAGTACAGATTTGGACGCTGATGACTATGCTGACATCTATGATATAGAGGTTCAAGAGATTGAAAAAAGTATCTATAAGCTGAAAGAAAGCCATGATATTCTGTATCCTGTCTTAGTTTCGATCGCAGAAACGCATAAGGATATGTTCGATTTTTGTAAAGACCAAAATTAATCAAACACATATTATTTGATAAACCGCGCCGAATATTGGCGCGGTTTTCTTTATCCCAACGATTTAAAGATTACAAAACAGAAATATTATTTTAGCTCTCTTTGCTAATTCTATACACATCAGGACAATCTATAAGAAAGGAGAAGAAAAATACACGTTCTGAAATACATTATGTCAAAGAAAGGATATTAAAAGTAGCATGAATTTCACATCGACATCCGAAATCAAAGCACGGGTATATGAGCTGTATCTTACTGAAGATCAGGAAATTAACTCCAATTTTTTTGATTTTCATGTAAGAAATTTAAGATCTACATTGCTTAAAACATATGCGGAAATTCAAAAAGCAATCAATGGAGATGCCGTGGTACTCTTGAAAAACAGCATAGAAACCAGGCATGGTTCAGAGATTCAGGTAAATGG
The DNA here is from genome assembly GCF_003480845.1 of Blautia sp. TM10-2. NCBI lineage: Bacteria > Bacillati > Bacillota > Clostridia > Lachnospirales > Lachnospiraceae > Blautia > Blautia sp. TM10-2. Next base: position 256,094 of record NZ_QUJZ01000003.1, read on the forward strand.
AATTCTGAGTTCATGGAAAGAAATTGGGGAAATTTACGCTGAAAATCGTAATGGACTTTATGACGGAAATTATAAGGAATTTCTGGAAGAATACAATGGTAAGGAAAATCTTACGGGATTATATCGGCTAATGGACCCAGTGTACACAGATTCTAAGTCCATTACTGGTGTTAAGCTGGATTTTATTTGGTAATACAGGATCATTGACCTGGAGGAAATTTTATGGCAAAAGTAATTAATATTAAATGGGAAACTGATGGATATGAAATCGATCTGCCAAACGAAGTCACTATTCCGGATTGCTTCATGGATTCGGATGCAGGTCCGGATGTAGATGCTATATCAGATTGGCTTTCTGATATGAGCGGCTGGCTTCATGACGGATTTGAGATTGTCGAATAAGGAAAATGGAGGAAACACAATATGGGAGCGTTTTCATGGCTGCGAGCCGAACGAACGACACAACGAAAAAATATTGCCGTTGGTGATATTTACCTTAATTACAAATTTTCGGCAGCCATTCAAGTAACTCAAAATTTTCAGCAGAAGAGGACAATTATATGATCAAAAAATATTTGGAGTTATGCACAAGCCATCTTACGGAAGAAACTGTGAATAGTTTAAATACAGTCCAGCCTCCGTATAGTTATCAATACCCCTATGGCGTTTTTATTATCGTTCCAGATAGAAGCAGCGAAGAGGAGTTCGCGGATTTTTTCCAAGCCCTCCCAAATGATCTGCAAATTGTGCTGAAGTACGCGTACGAACATGATATCGAGTTGATCCTTTTGGATTCCGATGCGTGTGAAACAAGTGAGCTTCCTACATATGAGTGGTAATAGCAGACGCTGTGCGTAATCAAGCAAAATCAATTTATAAATTCTCGTGCTGGCAACAGCACGAGAAAATCAGATATTGGAGAAATAGCGGATGAAACGAATACAAGAATATCAGATGCTGCTTAATGCATCAAAAATTCCATACTTAGAAAAGAAAAAATCGTATTTATGTGAAAGCAATTGTAATTCGCCGGAAAACGTCGCAGAAATCATGGAGAAATGTTTTCAAATGAGCAATTTGCCAGAAGAACATGTATATGCTATTGCTCTAAACACGAGAAGTAGTATTATTGGTGTTTTTGAGATTAGCAGAGGTACTGTTGCTGCAAGCTTGCTTTCAGCCAGAGAAATTTTGATTCGAATGCTTATCGTTGGAGCAACCCATTTTCTTATTTGCCACAATCATCCAAGCGGACACTTGCAACCATCAAAATATGATGTCGATAGTACGAAGAATATCGTAAACGCTGGAAGGACAATAGGGATTCCGTTAGTGGACCATCTTATTATTGGCGATGGACGATATGTGAGCCTGCTGGAAGAGTATGGAAAGGAACTATTTGGATAAAAATTTTCAAAAGGAGCGATATAATTATGTGGACCATAATGTGGACTGAAAATTCCCAGGACAGGTGGGATAGACTTGAGACAAAAGAAGAAGTAATGCAGCTATTGGACAGCTTAGATAAGAATTCGGGTGTATCTAAAGGCGATGTATGGATTTTTCCACCGCAAGCAGATGACCTCGCGCTTACAGGTAATGATTTTTAAACACTGAAAGGAAGGAATTTTTATGTTTGAAGTAATATACGATAGGATAAAACATGGAACGATTTCCGTGTTTCCAATGATACGTGGATAGATCTCGGAAAGCGTATATATTGATAAGCTCCAAGAGACATTTCCTAGTCTAAGTGACAGTGATTGCTCAGAAATCCTTCAGCAGCATGCGTGTAAAATCGAAGAAATCATTTTTGTGTATTGGGATTTTGAAACTGCTGTAAAAGCGCTTGCTGAGGTGGGCGGATATGTAGATGACAATAACAAAAAGTATTTTGATTTCCGTGCGTTCGGAAAAGATCTTAGGACCAGCAGAAATTGTATTGAATTAACATCAGGGAGGATTCTTTTTGTTAAGCTGAGGAATGAATGGATTTTCGAAGGGGCATACATCAACAAGGAGGCTCTTTTAAATTTGATCAGAGCGATTCCAACTAATCCAAACACAATTTCACTGCGAGTAGACATCATTTGCAAAATTGAAGGTGCCTTTTCCGTAAATTTATCCGAAGAAGATATCACCAAGGCTTTGAAGAAAGAAGCCCAGAAGCATAACGTCGAAGTTCAATATATATTTTCCTGAATATAAGACGGTATACGGAAAGCCGGATGCCAAGAGCGGAATGCTAATTCTTAAAGCAGCACCACTCCCTGAAGATATCCTGACGTTAGGTATCGATGGAGTGAACCAAATCTGGCGTGATGCGAAGTTAAGAGCAGTTGGAAAGGCGAGGGCGAAGATCCTGATAGAAAATAGTATTGGAAATCGTAATATGAATGATTTAGAGCAAGGAAAATATGATGGATATAGAGATATATTTGATTTGTTAGATGAGGTGAAACAAATGAAATTTAAGAAAGGTGATAAAGTATTTCACAAAAATTTAAAATTGTTTGGAATATTTGTAGATTATGCATGGGAAAACCCAAATGAGGAGGCAGATGTTGATTTTGAAATGGAAGATGGTTATATTGAACAGCGACATGTTTCAATAAATCAATTACAGAAGTATCCAAGTAACGAAGAGATTGGAAAGAGATTGGAAGGTATAACAGTGGACGAATTAAGAATTAAAATTGAGCAGCTTATTGAGGATTTAGAAAATGAAACGGTAAATCGCAATATGAATGATATGGAAGAAGGTAGATATAAAACTTTGTGTGAGGTATTGGATTTAATTGACGAGCAGAAGAAATGACGATTTCATGTTATATATTGAATTGCTTTGTGTTTCTTGATATTGGAGTTGGAAAAGCGAGGGCGAAGACCCTGATAGAAGCTGCAGAGCACAGCGTTGGAAGCAAAGAAGGTGCGGTGTCTGCAAGAATGGAAATCCGAATGCTTCTGGAGGACTATGAATCCAGAAATACGCGTCTACAGGAAGTTATGGTTCTAATTGAAGAACTGGTAAGAAAGATTCCGATGGCTGAAAAGCTGTTAGAGATCAAAGGTGTGGGAATCAGGACAGTGTCAGGGTTCCTTGCAGAAGTAGGTGATATCAGCCGCTTCAACAATCCGAAGGAACTGCAGAAGCTTGCAGGATTGGCATTGGTTGAAAATAGTTCGGGAAAGCACAAGGGCGAGACAACAATAAGCAGACGAGGTCGAAAGAGACTCAGATATCTGCTCTTTGAGGTTGCAATGTCACTTGTGTTGAAGAACCAGGAGTTCAGGGAACTCCATAATTATTACACAACCAGAAGGCTGAATCCGTTGAAGAAAATGCAGTCACTTATGGCGATTGCAGCCAAGTTGATACGTGTCTTTTATGCCATGCTGACAAAAGGTGTGGATTATGATCCGAAAAAGATGGTCAGTGACATCAAGAGACCGGCCGTTTATCTACAGGCTGCGTAAGAAAGACAAGTAACTGTAATGGAGGCTGTCAAGTGGATAGCCACTGAATTAAGCAGAATGTAACAGATAACGTACACTGATCACAGTGCTGGAACAGGAAGCGAGTCAGTAATCAATAATACAAAGAATGAGCCAGTAGTCGGCAGGAATATTTTCCATGGGGCGAGACCCCGTATAGGAGCATAGCTGACACCCTGGTTATGGACAGGCAGGACGAAGGAAGTTAGGACCTCTGGAGACAGAGATGATCCTGGTGGATATAGGAGGTTAGCTGCCATAGAGGGAAGGGTATACACAAGGCCAGTAAAGCGAAAATCAATGACGTTTTATTTCGTATACCATTCAACCGCTATTTCAGTACCTGATACATCGAAATGCTCATAGCTGTGGCTTATTCACTGAGATATGAAAGGTTGAAAAACCTTGAATTTTCAATAAAAAACACTTGATTATATGAGGAGATGATTATCCTATTTTTGTAAAATTGGAGGACAATAGCTGCCCTTTATTTTGCCTGGGTGATAATGATTACCAAAAATTCAAAAAAAATCTTCAAAGAAGGATATCCTGTAAGGTACAATATAAGAAAAGAGGAAAACGCATGGCGATGATCGACGAAATCAAAAAGGAAATTTTTTGTTCTATGAAATTCAGCGATACGACTATCGCAGGAATTAAAGAAACAGAAGAGTACAAAATCAAGCAGGCTTATAATAAAGGCCTGCGTGATGCATTGAATATCTTTAATAAGCATATTGCTTCGGAAAAATATGAGGAGGCAACGAAATGAAAATACCATTACCCTGCAAATTTGGTGAGTTATCTGATTGCGACGGAAAATTGTTACCTCTTTGTGGCGTTCATTGGTTTGACTGGATGTCCGGAAGACAATATACATATTTTTTTGAAACAGGGGATCAATGGCATCCCTACACTTTTTATGAAACCCGTCAGGAACAGCAGCCTTTTTCTATGGAAATACCAGATGATCTTCTTTCTGATGGTCTTATTAAAGAAAAGGGATATCCGCTACGTGGAGCAGGAAAAGTTCTTGGTGTTGACTATCGTGATGGAAAGCTGTATGTGACATTTATTATCACGAGTAATTATTATGAACATATACGGGTAGAATGCGATTCAAACGGGTACTACATTCCCGGCGGCAATATTATTTTTCCGCCCAGTTGGGATACTGAGGAGCGAAGAGAGCATGCTGTATTAAAATCCAGAAGATTTTATACGAATCGTCCGTCTGAGCAATAGTATCTAACGATTTTAACGTGTATACAGATAAGGGGCCTTATATGGTCCCTTATTTTGTTTGGGGGAATATTTTCTTATACTAACAATATCAGATCAAATAATCAGGAAGGGAGGAGCAAAAAAGGATCTGAAATTCATTTTGTCTTTCAAAAAAATTATAAAAGGAGCCAGAATATATGGAAACGTCCAATTATACAACTTATGACAAACCCTATCCTACAATCGGAGACTTAATTAAGGGCAAAGATTATGATTGTATTTCGTATAGGATTGCCTATCCCGGATGCGATGAGGAACATGGTACTTTTGCCGGCTATTTTTCAGCTAAAAACGGGGAAATCATTCCTTTGGATGGGGATATTTACGAACTTAATGAAGAAGTAATTGAGTCTGAAGAATGGACTATGCCGGAAGAAGAAATTCAAAACGGACTAACTATTGTGGTGATTGGAGGATTAATTAGAAAATGACCTATAAAGAAGCAAGCCGAGATGTTGTCATTCCTGGTGGACATGTTTACGATATTGGATTTTACGATGGAGACGAACGACAGTTCGTTGCGTTTGGTTCTCGGGATCTTGAACAATTATGGAATGATTTCTGTGACAAAAATAATCTTGAAAGGGATTGCATTGACTATATCGAACTGGTATAAAAACAGAAGAATGAAATGGAGGATATAATGTATACCTATCAGTTTAATTACAGCAGTAGCGTTGATGGATTTGGTACTATTCAGTTTTGCAGCTACACAAAAAAAGAAGCCACAGATTTGTTTGAATCGTGGCAGGCAGAAAACGGATACAATATTCCTGAATATACCGTACAGACCGTGTATAACAGGGCTGATGCGGAAGAATATGGGGCGGAATACTTCGTAAAACAACGTAATTATCCAGAATAATGAAATAAGGGGTTGCAACATCGGCAAATATTTGCTCTGTTACAGCCCCTTATTTCCACGTTTTTCTCGGTTCAAGTGAAGATACTTGGAGTCTTCTAGTGAACTCTAATAACTTCAGTTTTATTATAGGATATTTTCTCTTAGACTACAAGTGTGAAATAAGGATTTTAGAAATTTTTAGAAATATTTGAAGAAAGAACGGGACGAGAATCGATTAATTGCGCAGATACGCCAACAATAATTTTTCAAAATGTCAAATTCCAATATAGTAAGGAAAGAGAATTATTAAAAAATATTTCTTTTCAAATGAGTCCTGGCGAAAAAATTGGAATTATAGGCGAAAATGGAAGTGGCAAATCCACAATCATCGAACTGTTACTCAGATTCTATGAACCTAATGACGGGGCCATTTTATGCAATGATAAAAACATTCATGATTTGAACCTCTCTGAATATCGTGACCTTTTTTCTGTAGTTTCTCGAAAACCTTTCTTATTTATTGGAACGATTATAGAAAATATTGATTTAACCGGAAATGCAGAACAAAATAAATTAAAAGATACCTTGGTTCAAAGTAAAGTGGCCGAATATTTAGAGCATTTTTCTGAAAAAGAACATACCAAAGTAGGAAACGATGGAGCAACACTTTCTGGTGGAGAAAAGCAAAAGATAGCTATTGCACGAGCATTATTAAAGAATGCTCCTATTGTAATTCTGGATGAAGCAACAACTGGTTTTGACACTGAATCACGTACATACTTGCATGAGATGATAACAAGCCAGATGAAAGAAAAAACCGTATTATTAATCACTCATCATTATGAAGAACTGGATGGATTCGATAAAATTTATCGTTTGGAAAATGGATATTTGTTTATATAAAATAATCATATAAATAAACTAAAAAAGCCAAAAAGAATGTCTTCAATACAGTTTGTAGGATATTCTTTTTTTGTGTGTTTTTTTCCTACGTGAATCTGTTTCTCACTATTTTTCTTAATACTATCTATATAGCCTTCTATAAAATAGGCTAAATTTCCGGGAAAGGAGCAGAAGTTGGTGAATTTATCCGGTGTTGGTGAAAAAACAGAACGAAAATTAAAAAAGATAGGAATTTTAAAAGCAGAAGATTTTTTACAATATTATCCGAACCATTATGAATACTTTCCTTATCTTACCTATATTAAGGATCTTGCCCATTTGGAAGAAGGTACCGTTGTGAGCATTTGGGTACAGCTAAAGGTCAATGTGATGCGTTCCGGCAAAGTTACCCGTATCTGGGGGGAAGATTCCAGCGGAGACATCAATATCTCTTGGTTTCATCCGCCTTATACCGTTCGTCAGTTAAAAAGAGGGAGTAAGGCTGTATTACGCGGTCCAATTTCTTTTTTTCGTGATAAACCCTGTATGTTCCAGCCTTCTTTATATTCACCGGAAGAATATAAGGAATTATTAGGAAAAATGCTTCCTGTATATCCGTCTACATCTGGTATTTCGCAGAGATTACTTCGAAGCTGCGTCCGGGAAGCCCTTGAAATGGAGATTTCAGAGACATTGCCTGAAACAGTGCTTCAAAAATACAACTTATATTCCAGAGCAGATGCTTTAAGAGAAATCCATTTTCCAAAAAACGAATTTACGCAAAAGCAAGCTGTATACCGTTTGAAATTTGAAGAATTTTATCAGTTCAAGAAAGAGTTGGCGGAAAACTATGCTGCAGAAGAGCCAAACGCATGTCCGATGAAAAAATCAAGCCTGCTTAATAACGTTGTCATAAAGGGACTGCCCTACACATTGACGAATGCGCAGCAACAGGCATGGAAAAAGCTGGAAACAGAGCTGTGCGGAAAATATCGGGTAAACCAGCTGATTCAGGGAGATGTTGGCGCTGGTAAGACCATTGTTGGCTTTTTAGCTATGTTATTAGCAGTTGATAATGGCTATCAGGCTGTTTTAATGGCTCCAACAGAGGTTTTGGCAGAACAGCATTATGAAGATATGATGGGTTTCCTGAAAAATTATAATCTGCCTTATGCATGTGTCTTAGTTACAGGAACAACGAAACAGAAAAAAGCGATTTATCGAAGAATTGCGGATGGCACAGCTAATCTGATTATCGGAACCCATGCTGTAATTTCAGAGTCAGTCGCATATCAAAAGCTGGGAATTGTTATTATTGATGAACAGCACCGATTTGGTGTTTCACAGAGGACATCTTTACAGAATAAGGGGAAGAGGCCGCACGTTGTTACAATGAGTGCAACTCCAATTCCCCGTTCTCTTGGACTTATTTTATACGGAGATATGGATATTTCTATCATTAACGAGCGACCGGCTAATCGACTGCCTTTAAAAAATTGTGTAATCTCACGGAGTGATCGTTCCAAGGCATGGCGGATGATTTACCGCCAGATCCAGCAAGGAAGGCAGGCATATATTATATGTCCAATGGTAGAGCAGAACCCGCTGTTTCCAGTTGCTGATGTCCAGAGTTACGCCGAATTTCTTCGGAAGGAATATCCTCCAGATATTCAGATCGGCATCTTACACGGAAAGCTTTCTGCTAAGGAAAAAGCTTCCATTATGGAAAAATTCCAGAAGAATGAAATCCAGTTGTTGATAGCAACTACCGTTGTTGAGGTAGGCGTTAATGTTCCAAACGCTTCCGTGATCATGATTGAAGATGCAGATCGTTTCGGTATGGCACAGCTCCATCAGCTTCGCGGTCGGGTAGGCCGCGGAAAATGGCAAAGCTATTGCATTTTTGTGAATGGAAACAATGATCCTTGCGAACGCCTTGACATCATGAAAAGCACAAATGACGGGTTTGTTATTGCAGAAAAAGACATGGAACTGCGAGGGGTCGGGCTGCTTCTTGGCGAACGTCAGTCAGGAAAAACAAGTTTTGTCTTGGTGGATGTATATCATGATACGGAAATTCTGCGTTTGGCTGCAGAAGCAGTAGAAGAGAGTAACAAAAAAAGCAGCAGGAGGTCAAAATAAAACGATGAAATCTATTCTTCAGTATCCGGGAAGTAAATGGCGGATTGCAAAACAGATTGTTTCTCTTTTACCGCCGCACCATACATATTTGGAGCCTTATTTCGGAAGTGGAGCTGTTTTGTTTAATAAAAGCAGATCCGACATAGAAACTATCAACGATCTGGATGAAAATGTGGTAAATTTCTTTCAATGGTTAAAAAATGACCCAGAAAAGCTTGCTCATGAGCTGTGGTATATTCCTTATTCACATTCTGTTTATAACAATGCAGTACAAAATAAGGCTCAAAATTCTTTGGAACAGGCTGTGAATTATTGTATTATGCTTAATATGGGGCATGGATTCCGCACAGGCGGCCCCGTATCCGGCTGGAAGTCTGATATACATGGACGCGAAAGAGCCTATGCAGCCAAGAATTGGGCATCGTTGCCGTCCAGACTTGAAGAGGCGGCAGCCCGTTTACGCGGCGTACAAATCGAATGTATGCCGGCACTGGAGCTGATTCAAAAATACAGATATAAAGATGTCCTTCTTTATCTGGACCCGCCTTATGTTCTTTCCTCCCGTGCTGGTGGTCTGCAATATGCCAAAGAAATGTCAGATGCAGACCATGAGAAGTTGTTGGAAGTTATATTAGATCATCCGGGACCTGTAGTTCTTTCCGGGTATGATTCGGATTTATACCGCAATATGCTAAAAGATTGGCATCGTATCGAGTTGGAAGGCAGAACACAGAGTCATGCACGGCGGACAGAGGTCATATGGACAAACTATATTCCGCCGCAAGCAGAACAGTTGACGTTTGAGTTAGACTGAAAAGATATGAAGGTTCCTGACGTTTGGCAAAACACTCAATAACACGGACATATTTTTACATTGACTTTTTCCTTTGCAACGAATATCATAATAATAACTCCTCTAACACGTTTAGAAGGAGAATCCGGTTTTCGCATTGCGATTATCGGTTTTTTATGCTTTCTTCATGTTTCGACCACATATTGGACACAACTATTATGTATAGTTATAGTTGTCCACAAGAAAAACAAACATTTTCTTTTTCATACCTTCCGGAGAGATTCCCTTATCTCTCCGGCTCCTTTTTTGTCTAAAAATTCTTGTACGTCAAAATCCATTCAATAAAATCTTTACAATACTTCAAGTAGAAGCTAAAATAAAAAACATTGAATGGAGAATATATATATGAAATTTTTTAAAACCCACAGCGATCATGAATTAAAAAGAATTAAAAAGACCGTAAAGCAGATTCTGGAGCTGCAGCCAGAATACGCACAGTTGTCGGATGAACAGTTAAAATCTAAAACAGAAGAATTTAAACAACGTCTGAAAGAAGAATCTCTGAATGATCTTCTGCCTGAAGCCTACGCAGCTATCCGGGAAGCGGATAAGCGGGTTCTGGGGATGGAACCATTTCCTGTTCAGATCATGGGCGGAATTATTATGTCCCAAGGACGAGTAGCCGAAATGTGTACTGGCGAAGGTAAGACACTTGTATGCACTCTTCCTGCTTATTTGAACGCATTAACCGGAAAAGGTGTGCATGTCGTGACGGTCAATGATTATCTGGCAAAACGAGATTCCGATCAGATGGGACAGGTGTATGAATGGATGGGACTGTCCTGTGGCTGTATTACGCAGGATATGGAAGCTCCTGATCGAAAGGTTCAGTATGCCAAAGATATTACCTATATCACAAATAATGAGCTGGGCTTTGACTATTTACGGGATAATATGGCTGTACGCAAATCTCAGATGGTTCAGCGCGGACTGCATTTTTGTATTATTGATGAGGTGGATTCGGTTCTGATTGATGAGGCACGTACTCCGCTGATCATTTCCGGTACAAAATTCTGCTCCAAAGGCAAATATCTTGCATTTGATCGTTTTGCAAAGATGCTTGAGCGTGGCGAGACAACGGAATTAAATAAAATTGATTATATTTCCGGAGAAATGGGAACAGATTCCGGAGATTATGTAGCAGATGAGAAAGATAACAATTTGTTCCTGACAGAAGCCGGAGTTGCCAAAATTGAAGAAATGTTCCATATTGGGAATCTTTCGGACCCAGAAAATCTCAGCATCCAGCACGGAATGGTGAATGCGCTGCGTGCCAATGCATTAATGCATAAAGACAAAGATTACGTAGTGCGTGATGATGAAGTCTTATTGGTTGATACCTTCACCGGACGTATTATGCCCGGCCGCCGCTTTTCAGACGGTCTGCATCAGGCGTTGGAAGCCAAGGAAGGGGTATCCATCCGACCGGAAAATAAGACGCTGGCAACGATCAGTTTCCAGAACTTTTTCAATAAATATGAGAGAAAATGCGGAATGACAGGAACCGGACAGACAGAAGAGCAGGAATTCCGTGATATTTATGGAATGGATGTTATCCATATTCCTACCAACCGCCCAATCATCCGAAAAGATCTTAATGATTCTGTATACAAAACCAAGGCGGAAAAATATGCTGCTATCGTAAAAAGAGTACGAAAAATCCACAAAAAAGGCCAGCCGATCTTAGTTGGAACCGAAACAATTGAAGTTTCCGAGATTTTGTCTGAGATGCTCCTGAAAAAAGGCATTGCTCATAATGTGCTGAATGCGAAAAATCCAGAAATGGAAGCTGCAATCGTGGCAAAAGCGGGACAATTTGGGGCAGTAACGATTGCTACCAATATGGCTGGCCGCGGTACTGACATAAAGCTGGACAGCAGATCCAAAGAAGCCGGCGGCCTGTATGTGATTGGCACAGAACGCTCTGAGAGCCGAAGAGTAGATAATCAGCTAAGAGGCCGTTCTGGACGACAGGGAGATCCGGGTGTTTCAAAATTTTTTATTTCTCTGGAAGATGACCTGCTGCGTTTATTTGGTTCCGAAAAATATATTTCCATCTTTGAGAACCTTGGAATTAAGGATGGCATGCCGATCGAACACCGTATGCTGTCCCGTTCCGTCGAAAAAGCGCAGAAAAAGGTAGAGGAGAACCATTTTGCTTCTCGAAAAAGTCTTCTTGAGTACGATCAGGTCAACAATGATCAGCGGGAGATTATATACAGAGAACGCCTGAAAGTCTTAAATGGCGAGGATATCCATTCCGATATTTTGTATATGATCGATTCCATTATTGATCGAAAAGTAATCGAATCCTATGAAGGAAATGAAATCTCGGCAAAATTGCTCAATGACAACTTATTACCAATCATTCCGCTGCCGACAATCGGCGATGCTGATACCAAGGAAGATGATTTTGTTAAAAGTCTGCATACGAGTGCCAAAGTATTATATCAGAAAAAAGAAGCTTTGATGGAGCAGGCATACCCGAATGAGCATATGATGAGGGAAATCGAACGAACGATGTTGCTCAAAACGGTTGATAAATACTGGCAGCAGCAGATCGATGATATGGATCAGCTCCGGCAAGGTATTCATATGGTTAGTTATGGGCAGAAAGATCCCAAATTAGAGTATCGTTTACAGGGATTTTCCATGTTTAATGCCATGAATGATAACATTCAGGAGGATACCGTTCAGCTTTTATACCAGGTTGCGCCTGTCATCCATGATAATTGATATACCCAAAGAGGTCCGAAAGGATCTCTTTTTTTTGCCCAATTTTATTTTTTTTTACAATACTATATATGAGAAAAAAATATCCAAAGCTGGGAGGCAACCTATGAAGAGAATCGTGTTAGCAATTACCCTATATATTTCTTGTATGGTGGTAGACTATCTTGTCCATTATCTGAACAACAGAAAAAAGTCATCAAGCCCAACAACCACTCAAAACTCTGAAAGCTATGTTGTAAGTTGTCCGGCATCTGTTAAATATGTATATATGACCATATTCGCTTTGGAAATCATACTGTTTGGTGTGTTCCTTTTTTTAAAGTAACTTCAAATTCCAATATCACAGCAGGACATTTTCGATTTGCGCTTATTTTTGCCGGGATCGGATTGTTTGTTGTAATCTGGACCTCCAGTTGGAAATTGGAGGTAAACAAGACTGAATTAAAAATTCATAAATTATTTCATAGAACCCAATCGGTATCTGTTTTTGATATAAAGAATGTAAGAATAGGGGAAAAGCAGGACGTTACCTTATATGACATGGATGACAAGAAAGTCCTTACCGTTGATGCATTATCTGATAACTATAATCGTTTTTTAAAAACCCTGGAATTTTATGGTAAGTATCCGGCTGCATGTAAATAGTGAACAAGGAGGTACATCATTTTGAGTCAATTTCGAAACTTCTAAAATAGATATTTATCAGGAATTTGGGAAATTATGGAACTTTTTATCAAAGCTGTTTGAAACATTTTTTCATGATTTTTCAACATGTGTTATCAAAATTATAGATTACATATATCCCCGATGGAACGCCTTTATATGGAATAGAACAGGAGAAGCTTGGCCTAAAGATTTATTTTCATTCTTTGTCGGCTGTGCTTTTTGCCTTGGCCTGATATTGCTCCTGCATTTTCTTCACTCAAAACATAAGGCACGGCATAAATTCGATAAAGCGTCTCAAAAGCCTAAGATTACATTCAAAATTCCGTTCTTGCCAATAAGTTCGATTATGACCGTGAAGAAATTCGAACGGCGGCGGGTTCACTGCACAGACTTTTCGGGTGTATATGTTTTACATAATTGCAAAAACAAGAAAAACTATGTAGGACAGAGCCAGCGGGTGATGAAACGGGTAAATGATCATTTAACCGGACATGGCTGCCGAGATGTATATAGAGATTATAAGAATGGAGATAAATTCTACATTCATACGATTCCATTTAAAGGGAGTGGGTATCGTTCCCTGAATGCTCTCGAGCGCGATAATATAGCCAAATATTCTGGATATACACGCGGTTACAACAAAACTAAAGGAAATATTGGATAGCAGAGGCAGGAGAATATTCTTTTGCTTCTGCTCTTTCTGTGTCCGCCGCACACATGTTCTGATTTTCTGCTTTTTCTGATCCGATTGTTTTCCTGCCCATTCACAATACTTATCATATCAGGCAAATTCATACGAAAGGAGAACTAAATAAGGAAATGTCTGAAAAACAATATGTCAATGGAGGTATTATTTATGGCCAGGAAAAAAGAATTTAAAGATGTTCGGCAGTTATTGGCCGAAAATCTCGAAAAAGCTTATGAACGCTGGGATTTGCTGTATAAGAATGGCGGCAGTGATCCCTTCTGGTGTGACGGGACTAACCTGAACTTGGTACGAAATCATATTTTGTACTATAGAGAACAGTGTGAAGAAGTTTTAGAGCCAAAAGACTATCCGGAAGCGTATCATAAAGAGCTTCCGCCAGTGGTCCCAGATGATTACATGGCAAAAAAAGGTGAAATTATGCAAGATGCCCAGAATCTTTACCTTACCCTTACAGATGCTGCTGGGAATGAGAACGATCCCGATGTAAAAAGCGCACTTGAAAAGGAACTCTGTGCTTTAAAAGTTTCTTTTAACTCGGGATCAAGAGAACTGGTTGCATTGCGTAATATTCTGCGCAGAAATGAGTATTTCCCAATTCTAAAACAGCATCCTGTTACGGATAAGATAGAGAAGACCATTACCGTTACAGGTCGCTGCTCCAGCCGTGAAAAGGCGGTCATAACAGCACCGAATGAGACGCAGAAACCTTTTTTTGAAAGCAAGGAAACACTTCCCGTGGGACAACTTTCTATTTTTGATTATATGTAAGGAGATTTTTTAAAATGGATTATCAAAAGAACACAGAACACATTGGCAGCAGTGATATCGGCATCTTAATTCTTTCCGGTTTTGAACGTGGAAAAGGATTTCAGTTAAAAAAACTTTTTTTCGGGGAAGATGGAACTTATTCAGCTTATATTGTCAATGGACAAACACACATTCCAGATCACTATGAACTCATCTGCGAATTCAACACATGGATGCGCATCTATGATGATGATCATTTTGTTCGAAAATTCTCTGCAGATGCAATTCGGGTATATCGTTCCGGGGATCGTGGATGCATTATTCAGCTGATTTAATTAAAGAAAGACTAACTATTAAAAGTCAAGTCTAAAATGAAGATTTTGTGAATGAA